>JBOHJT010000058.1:0-14249 GCA_050728715.1 Methylocella sp. | reverse complement strand
TGCGGCGCGATCTTCGCCCATTGCCCGTCGTCGAACCAAAACAAATGCGATTCCATCGGTTAGCCCCCAAATCGGTTGACCAACCTCTTGAATCAAAACATGATTAATCAGGTCTTAACCCTAGGTAATTTTGCCGACCGCTGGTATGCTCCCGGCCTCTTCCGCTTTCGAGACGGAGTTTTGGGTGCAGCCGGGGCAAGAGCTTTTGCAAAAATGGGAGGCGCGGGCGCGCGGCCTCCGACCGCGCATGGAAATTACCGGCGAGGGGTTAACGCGCGGCGCCGGAACGGTGCTCGCCAAAATGGCGCGGGATGGACGCGGCGCGCCAAGGGTCGCGCTAGACGACGGGCCGCGCGCCATGGCGCTGCTCGCGACAGCCTATGAGCGGCCGGTCGCGGCCCATGTCCTCGGAAAAATGCGGCGGGCCTGCGACCTTTGGAACGCAGGCGAAAAGGCCCTTGCCCATATTCACCTCGCCTACGCCAATCTGGCGCCTTGTGACAACGACCTGGCCTTGCGGCTTTTCGTGGCGGACGAACTCTTCGAGGCCGGCGTCGCGCCCGCGACCCTAATGAAGGAGCAAGGTTCTAGACCCGCGCCACGCGATTTATTGAAAGCCAATTTCAATCCCGATCAGCCGCGCGTACCGGCGGACAGTGGGTATGAAAGCGGCGAATGGTCGGGCGGCGAGGCTAATTTCACCCAAGTAGCCTTCCTGCCCCGCAGAGGGCGCGGACACCGAGGCGGAAGAAGTTGGTTTGATGCGATCCGCGGTTTTCTCGAATCGCTTGGCGAATGGCGAAAGGAAGGGGAGCCTCCTCGGGAACCAGAACCGCCTCATGAAGAGGATGCTAAACCTGAAAACGCGGCGCCGAATGCTTCACTCCCGGAGCTGGAAATTGCTCCCCGAAAGCCTTCCGACTTCGTAGGTCAAGACTTCGGAAAATTGGGAGTGGGAGTGGAAAAGCCAGAGCTAGACCTAGATGGGTTTAGGCGGCATGGATCTATTAGATCAGAAGGAAGAGGCGTATCTGTAGAAGAAATGCAAAATACCGTGTCGGACCCATTAATTGTTCTTAAACAATCTCAAGGACAATACCTCTACCTTTCAGATAACGCCGTCGTTGTTTTAAACCCGTCCGGAGAAGTCATAACCACCTATCCTGCTTCAAAATTCGATGCAACAATCAAAGAAATCTTGGACTTTGTGCATCGAGGATCCAAGAGATGAGAAATAGCGAAAAGAGTCAGAGTGTGCGCACCGTTCTGCTGAGAGAATGGGATCCGCTTATAGTTGGTGACAATCCGCATCTCTCTGATGAGTATGATGATTACATACCAGCCATTGTTCGACTGTTGGAAAGCCATTGTACCGCTGAACAACTCGAGCGGCATCTGACATGGATAGAGATGCATGACATGGGTTTGCCCCAGTTGAGTGGAGGCATTTCTCAGGCCGCAAAAAAACTCCTAGTGTGTTGGAATGCAAAATGACCTCTTCGACGATGTTCATCATTGAGCCCGAAAATGAATAACGAGACTAGTCGTATCCGCATGATATTGTTGCGAGATTGGGATCCCCTTATCGTCGGTGATAATCCGAATCTATCCGATGAATACGACGACCTCATCCCTAGCATTATCGGACTCCTGGAGAACTGTAGCACAGTGGAGCAATTGGAGCGTTACCTAAAGGACATCGAAGACCGTTGGAAGTCGACACCAGTTAAGCAGACATCATTTGTAGTAAGGAAGATCTTAGAGGCTGTACAAGATGAAGCCTAAGCAACTTATGCAAGTACGCAATGCAAAATATCCGCGCCTTGAGCTGCATTGAGATGAACTTATGGGGCGCGCTTGCCTCACGCAGACCCTTGCCCGATAAGAGCGAACCACCAAAGGAGAATCGCGTGCCTTCACTCATCCGGTTTCTTTTGATCGCCGGTATTCTGGCGGGAATCGTTTATGGCGGCATGATCGCGCTGGTGACGTTCGTCGAACCGCAGTCGCGCGAGATGAGCCAGACGATTCCCCCGGCGCGGCTGAACAAATAGGGAGGCGCCGGCCTATGAAGCGACGCATTCCTCTGAAGCGAAGCCTTCCTTTCCTGATCGAAGCCTTTCTCGAGATGATCGCGGCCGAACGCGGCGCTACGAAAAACACGCTCGATGCCTATGCCCGCGACCTCGCCGATTATGCCGCTGAACTCGCCCGCGCGGGAAAGGCGCCGCAAAGCGCCGCGACCGGCGACATTCGCGTTTATCTCTCGTTGGTTGCGGAACGCGGTCTCAAATCCGCATCGAGCGCAAGGAAACTTTCCTCGATCCGCCAGTTCCACAGGTTTCTCGTCGCCGACGGGCATCGCGCCGACGATCCGGCGCTGATTGTCGAGGCGCCCAGACGCGGCCAGAGGCTGCCAAAAACCCTAACTGTCGCCGAAGTCGGCCATCTGCTGGCGGTCTCCAAGGAGGGGCTCGACGACGACGCCCGCCCCGCGCCCGAGCGGTTGCGCGCGTTGCGCACGGCCTGCCTGCTCGAACTTCTTTATGCGACGGGTCTGCGGGTTTCCGAACTCGTGACACTGCCTTCGAGCGCGGCACAAACCAAGGAACCTTTCATCCACATTCGCGGCAAGGGCGGGCGGGAACGGCTGGTGCCATTACCTAGCGAGGCGCGGCGGACGATTTCGGCCTACCGTGCATTTCAAAAGAAAACTGGTGCCGGGGCGGCGGCAGGTCCCTGGCTGTTTCCGGCCGATAGCGCGAGCGGGCACATCACGCGCCAGGCTTTCGCCCGCGATCTCAAGGCCTGCGCCGCCGCGGCAGGTATCGGCGCCGCGCGCGTCAGCCCGCATGTGCTCCGCCATGCCTTCGCCAGCCATCTTTTGCAAAACGGCGCGGATTTGCGCGTCGTGCAGGAATTGCTCGGCCACGCCGATATTTCAACGACGCAAATCTATACCCATGTGCTCGACGAGCGGATAAAAGCCATGGTGCGCGATCTCCACCCGCTCATTGGCGAATGATATCCTGTCGGTCAGTTGAGTGATTTTTCCGTCGAGGGAGTGGATACCGTGACAATGGCCACGGGAATTTGCAAGCCGAGCCAGGGAAGTTCTGCGACGGTGCCTTTGGCCCGCAGCGGCATCACCGTTACACGAAGTGACCGGCGCGGGCCGACGCGAATCGAAATTCCTCCGCCGGGACCGTTTCGTGTGCGGGCCCTGCGCTTGCAGGAGACGATCAATCCTTGCAGAAGAGCGTCCGAACCGTCCGTGCTGCGCAGGCAGCCGGCCTCGAGAGCGAGGCCGGCGGCAGAATCGAGTAGCGCCCGGGCTGCCGCATTGGCAAATACCACCCTCGAAGTGCCATCCACCAGCATCACGGCTCGGCGCAAGCACTCAAGCCGGTCAGGCGCCGTGCTATGGTCGAGATCGCGTATGCGAAGTTCGCGATGGATACGAACGGCGCGTTCCACGTGCCGCAGCGCGGCCTTGAAGACAAGTATCTGCTCGCCAGTTATTTCATCATTCCCGGGCGCATTGGCAACGGAGATATTTGTCGAAATCTCACTCCCGACCAGCAAATTGGCACCCATCGACGCAATCGAGAACCCGGCCGGGCGCATCCACTCCTTGAAGAAGGGGGTGGCGACGAAGTCTTTTCGAGGGATCAGGCTATCGAGCAAGAATATCTCGCCGATTGGCCGCGCGATCGTGCGGGGCCAAAGCGGATTATGGAAGGCCCAATACTTCTTGAAGATCGCGTCCATGACCGGATCGGTACGCGGCGCAATAGAATCATATGTACGGGCGCGACGGTCCAAGTTGAGCAAGCCAATTTGCGCCGTCCCCATGGCATCGGCAAGCCTCGTCAGCGCGCTAGGCCAGAGAGTCTCGTCGAGCACGGCCTCGTAGATCAAATCTATCGCGGCCTGAAGGTCATCTTCCTTGGTCATGGCAAAGGTCTCGGCCGCAAAAGTGTTTGCAAGAGCCGTGGATATTCGCGCACTAACAATACGTTTAGATCGAGGAAAGGGCACCCGCATTCACATCTAGGGCTAGGTGCAAACGTGGAACTTCGGAAAATGTTCCGCGCAAATCAGCGCGCGTGATGACTGCCTCGATCTTTGCATCTGGGCGCGACGAGCCGAAGCGCCGGCATCGCCGGAAGCGCTTATGTTTTCCCACCCTGCGCTTCGGCGGCGCCCAGCAGAATACGGACGAGTTCGGCCTGCCGGTGCGTTCCGGTCTTCTCGAAAATGTTCGCGAGATGGGTTTTGGCCGTTGCATCCGAAATACCGCACCGCCGCGCGGCCGCCTTGCGGCCATCGCCTCTTAGAATCTCGGCGGCGAGCTCAGCCTCCGTGGAGGTCAGGTTAAAACTGCGGCGCAGATTCATCTGCCGCCGCCGCCGGTCGAGATCGCGGTCAGTCACCCTGACAATGGCGACCGGGCTACCAAAACCGATCCACGGAACATCCGGGAGCCGCGTGCCGGATCGAAGCGGTGCGACCGTCACATCGAGCGGCGATCGAGGGAGATCGCGCGGCACTTTGAGTTCCCCGCCAGGACCGCCAATCCCCATGGACCTTCGCGCGCATGACGCCACCAGCTCTTGCAATGCATCCGGGCTGCCTGCAACGGCAAGACGCCCATCGCGCAGAAATATTCCGTCGCGCGCGTCGAGCATCGCTTTCGCCGCGGGATTCGCGAGTACCACTCTTCCCGACGCGTCGGTCAGCAACGCACCCTCTGGCAGCATCTCGATTCGCTCCGTCGCGGCGAGATTCGCGAGCTCCAGCTTCCAAAGCTGGCGATTTATGCGGACAGCCCGGCCTAGGTGCCGCGCAATGGCTTCGAAGAGACGCAACTGCTCGTCGGTCAGGGAATCCTTGCCAGGGGCGTTGGAAACGCAGACCAGGGCTGAAAACTGATCTTCGGCCACCAAATTGGTGCCCGCCGTCGCGAGGCTATACTGGGCCGGCCGCCACCACTCGTTATAAACCGGGGTGGCGGCGAACTCTTCCCGCGGCATGAGGCTATCGAGAGTATTGATTTCCCCCGCGGGGCGGAGTATGGCTCGCCCGAAAAGCGGATCGCGGAACGCCCAATATTCTTTGTACGAGGCGACCAAATCGGGATCGTCGCGCGGCGCAATGGTGGCGAATATATTGGCACGCCAATCCACGGACGGCATGATAGCGCGCGCCGCGCCCACGGCGTCGGCAAGCTTTATCAGCACGCTCGGCCAGAGATCATTGTCGAGCACGGCCTCGTAGATCAAGTCGATTAGCGCACTCAGCTCGTTCCCGCCGCTCATGGCATGGCTCTACGGGCTCTATTCGCTCAATGACAAAGCGAACCTTGTGGGCTGGCATTAAGCCCCCGGGGCTAAATAGGAAGCGTTAACCTCCCGCGATACTTCGTAAACCTACATCCGTTTATCAAACGGCGGTGCCGTTTCAATCGCAGACCGGTGCGCGATCGACAACCTAAAGCATGAAAGGTCCCCTCGAAGCGGAACCCGGTGCGCCATGGTGCGCGATTTGCACCCGCTGACCGGCAGTTGACAAGCAGCGAATTCGCACGCGTTCCAAAGCGTGCAAGCGGGCCGCGTCTGGGCGAGGACACCAATCTCGATCAAATCAAACATTGGTCCGGAAAAGCACGTCGGTGAAGATGAAAACCGTTCCGAAATTCCGTGTCGGCTGTTGGTGATGAAGCAAGTGATGTTTAAGCCAAATATTGTAGAACGGGAATTTGGTCACCCAGTTCTCGGAAACGCCATGGTAGGATTCATGTAACGATGACCAAAGCGCGGCATAGCCGATGCACGCGACTAGAACCAAAGCAACCCAAGGCCAGCCGAGGAAAATGGCGAATACGAACATTGGGCTTGTGGCAACCGCGACGCTTAATGCGTTGATGTCAATGTTCACATCGTTGCGGCTCTTGCCATGATGCTCAATGGCATGTTCCCTCCACCATGAACCCTTTCCCAACCCAGGATAGTGCATGAGCCAGCGATGCGCCGCGTACTCAGCGAGCGGCGTGTAAAGAATAAGACAGAGTATCGCGATAGCCCAAACCATTGATTACCCCCCGAACGTTTGTTGGTCGGCACATGGGTTAGCCTGCCCTGGCGGGGTGATCGGTTTACACGGATACCCACCGGATGACGAGCTTGTTGAGACTGAAATTGCCACTTTCGACAAACTTTGGCAATGCCAAACACTCGACGTGGGCGTCCGATGCGCCAAGGCTAGGGACAGCGGCTCGCCAAAGCGCCGGAAATGCGGATTTTGCTGTCGCCCAGACGCAGCTCTTCCCTGCTTTGTTAGGACAGCGTCGCAATCAATTAAGCTTGGGCGAAAATCAAGCCCCACGCACTAAAATTAGTGCCATGATTCAAAATGGCTTTATGGCTTTCTTGGTGCATAAGTCCGGGGCAAAAGATTCCCGGTTTGGGCCATGCTTTCTCGTTTGACGTCTTCCGGGGGGCGGGCCATCCCAAAAAACTTACACACCCTTGAACGTAAACGGCGAGATGCCGCGCATCGACTCGTCGACGAGCAGCGGCCGCAACGCCGGGGGTGCAGCCCGCTGCGGGCAGGCCGGGCGGTCGCAGAGGCGGCAATTGATCCCGATGGGCGTCGCGTCGAGCGCGTTGAAGCCGAGCCGCTTGGCATAAACGAGGCGCCTCGCATATTTGATCTCGCAGCCCAGCCCGATGGCAAAGCGGGGCTCGATCGCGCCCCAGGAGGCAAGCGAGCGGCGGACGGTGCGGGCGATCGAAAACCATTGCGAACCGTCGGTGAGCTCGATGACTTGCGTCAAGATCCGGCCGGGCTCGGCGAACGTCGCGTGGATATTCCACAAAGGGCAGTTGCCGCCGGAATGGGCGAACGGAAACCGGCTCGACGAAAACCGTTTCGAAACGTTGCCGGCCATATCCACGCGAACGAGGAAAAACGGCACCCCCCGCGCGGTCTGCCGGGCGAGCGTCGTCAGGCGATGCGCCACTTGTTCAAAACTCGCTCCGAAACGCGCCGCCAGAATCTCGACATCGTAGGAGACAAGCTCGGCCGCTTCGTGGAAACGCCCATAAGGCATCATCACGGCGCCGGCAAAATAATTGGCAAGCGTGACGCGCAGCAACCGGCGGCTCACGCCGTCGTTTGGCTCAAACCGCGCCGCGATGGCGTTCAAGAGTTCCCCAAATTGGCTCAAGGCAAGCTGATGGGCCGCCTGAAATGTCTGGCTCGGCGGCTCCACGACTTCCGAGATCATCAATTGGCGGCGGTGATGATCGTACCAGCGCAGCCGGTCGCCCATGACCTCGACCGGCAACGTCCTGACGCGGATGCCATGGCGGGCATGAAGATGTTCGCACAAGGCGACGTAAAGGCCGCTTCCCGCGAGCGTCAGTTCGGCCGCGAAGGTCTCGGCCGCGTCTTCGAGTTCCGGGAAATGGTTGCGCGCTTCTTCCATGATGGTGCGAATCCGATCGACCGGGCTTTCGCCGGGAACGGGCTCGGCGCGGTCGCGGTCGGTGCCGGCGCCTGCTTCGCTGGCCTCGCGTGCCGCCGCATAGGCCCGGTAGAGGCGCGCCATCGCGGCGAGTAGAGCGGGCGAATTCTCGGCCGCGTCCCGCACTTCTCCGCGGGGAACCGCGGCGTCGCGAAACAGCGGGTCGGCGAGAATTTGCTCCATTTCGCCGGCCGAATGTTCGCCCTCGCTCTCCATGAAGTCGCGCGGATCTATTCCATAGACGCCAGTCAGACGGATCAGGACCTGAACCGTGATCGGGCGTTGATTGCGCTCCATCAGGTTCAAATAGCTCGGCGAGACTTCGAGCTCGGCGGCCATGCCCGCTTGGGTGAGCTGGCGCTCCCGGCGCAACCGCTTGAGCCGGGGGCCGGCGAAGATTTTCCGGGGAGCCGTGGCCATCACATCATGAGTAACATTATTTACATTTGGACAACTTTACAATGTATGAATGTTACATAGCAACTTAAATTCGCAAACGGGGGATTGCTTCGATGCGCAATTTTTCCGATAGCCGTCGTGCATTGGGTAAGTTTCGGCCGCAGTTTGCCGCGGTTTGTCAATGTCTGGTGAAATCTGTGAACTCGTTGGTGAAATTGGAGAATGTCAATGAGCAAGGCGCTCGCCTTTGAAGATCTCGTTCCGTCGGCCCCAAAAGGGCGTTTCGCGGGGATCCGCCGGCCGTACAGCCCCGAGGATGCCGCGCGGCTTCGCGGCTCGTTTCCGATTTCCTATACGCTCGCCGAGCGCGGCGCCAACAAGCTCTGGAACTTGCTGCATGAGCGGCCCTATGTGCATGCGCTGGGCGCCGTCACCGGCAACCAGGCGATGCAGATGGTTCGCGGCGGGCTCGAGGCGATTTATCTTTCCGGCTGGCAGGTCGCGGCCGACGCCAATGTTGCTGGCGCCATGTATCCGGACCAATCGCTTTATCCGGCCAATTCCGGTCCGGAGCTCGCCCGCAAGATCAATCGCGCCTTCAAGCGCGCCGACGAGATCGAACATGCCGAGGGAAAGGTCTCGCGCGATTGGTTCGCCCCCATCGTAGCCGATGCAGAGGCCGGATTTGGCGGCCCGCTCAACGCTTTCGAGATCATGAAGGCCTATATCGAAGCCGGCGCGGCAGGCGTCCATTTCGAGGACCAGCTTGCCTCCGAAAAGAAATGCGGCCATCTCGGCGGCAAGGTTTTGATCCCAACTTTGCAGCATGAGCGCAGCCTCGCCGCAGCCCGCCTCGCGGCCGATACCATGGGCGTGCCGACGATCATCGTCGCCCGCACCGACGCCGAATCCGCGCGCCTCATCACCAGCAATGTGGACGAGCGCGACCGGCCGTTCATCGAGCCGGACAGCCGCACCCCGGAAGGTTTTTTCCGGCTAAAGGAGGGCACCGGGCTGCGGCATTGCATCGCCCGCGGTCTGTCTTTTGCCGAATCCGCCGATCTGCTCTGGTGGGAGACCTCGCACCCCGATCTAGACGACGCGCGCGCCTTCGCCGAAGGCGTTCAGAAAAAATATCCCGGCAAGATGATGGGGTATAATTGCTCGCCCTCGTTCAACTGGAAAGCAAAACTCGACTCGGCGACGATCGCCAAATTCCAGCGCGAGCTAGGCGCCATGGGCTACAAGTTCCAATTCGTGACCTTGGCGGGCTTCCATGTGCTCAACCACGGGATGTTCGATCTCGCCCAAGGGTATCGCGATCGCGGCATGGCGGCTTACTCCGAGCTCCAGCAGCGGGAGTTCGCCTCGGAGGCGCAGGGCTATACGGCGACGCGGCATCAGCGCGAGGTCGGCACCGGCTATTTCGACGCGGTGACTGTCGCCGTCACTGGCGGCGCCGCCTCGACGACCGCGATGGGCGCCTCGACGGAGGCGGCCCAGTTCAAAAAGCCGGCGGCCGAAGCAGCTGAATAATTTTGGGGCAAGCTACTATCTGAAGATCGCGGCCTCGCGGGGCCGCGATTTTTTTTGGCGGCTCAAACCATTCGTTCGGGGGGCGAATCACGGCCCCGTCCCGGCGGGAATGGGTCAGTTTGAATTTCGGCTTGTGACCCATTAGCTGGCATTCAGTCGGTACGACTTAAAGGTCCGAGCCGGGTTGGGAAGCGGTCCTTCCACGACCTTCAGGCGATGAACTTTGCCGTCCAGGTGATCTGAGGCGCAAGCGACGCTGAGGCTGCCGGCGCTGGATTCTCCCAGGTGATCGTGAAGCCAGGGCCAGGCGGCTGAATATACGGTGCCGTCATGGGCACGGGGACGGCCCACCAGGCGCCAGCGTTCCAATTGAAAGCCGCCGTCACCAGATAGTTGCCGAGGGGGGGAGCAGGGAGCGCGCGCACAAATGAAATTGGAATTGATAGTTTACCCTGAGCTACGCTTTGGATTCCCTTCTCCTCCAAATCAAGGCCGCAAGCGAATATTGCGCCTGGTTCTGGTTCTGAACCAATTTTTTCTAGTCCTGTCCAGATGAGACCATCGCCGATATTTCCGGCAATCTTATTGGAGCTCAACGGTCCCGGGCCATTGAGGTAGTAAAGGAGAAAATTCTGGTTTTTAACCTCGGCTGTGCCAGTCAGTTCGATCGGGCGGGCGAACGCTTGTCATCGGGATTGGACTCGAAGTGGTTGTTCTGGATTGTGTGCCCACCGGCGGTCGCCGAAATGTCTATCATGTATGCGCTGGAAACGAAGTTTTGTCCGGCCGCCCAAGGTTTGAAATGATTGTTGGTAATACGGAAAACGGTTGTAGAACCGCTTAGCAATATCGCCGGTACATCTCGAGCATATAGGTCGTATCTAGGCCCAAACTGGGGAACGCGGCCGTTGGCTTGATCGAAGTCGCACCCCGAAATTTCACCTGCAATGTTCTGGCCGCCAATAACAATGCAATTGCCGTCGTTGTTACGAAAGCGGCAATCCTTGATCTTCAGATTGGTGATGTTCCCGCCTCCGCTATTCTGCAGGTGCCACGTGTTCCCGTCAAAAAGACATGCGTCGAATTCAAGTCTCGGCATTCCGCAAACACTTGAAACGCGACCCCGAACTCGTGATTGCGGAGGAAGGAACAGCAATGCCAACGGAGGCTCTTGCCCTCGATTGGCTCCATGTCCACACCACTACTCGCGTTGGATTCGAAAACGCAGTCGTTGAAGTCGACTTCCTCGATTTGATCTGTCGTGATGCTTAAGCCATGTCTGCCGTTGTTGTGAGAATG
This sequence comes from Methylocella sp., assembly GCA_050728715.1. Taxonomy (GTDB): domain Bacteria; phylum Pseudomonadota; class Alphaproteobacteria; order Rhizobiales; family Beijerinckiaceae; genus Methylocapsa. Next base: position 3,484 of record JBOHJT010000058.1, on the reverse strand, counting down.
GATCCGATCGAATTGTGAGTAAGTAACATGTTCTAGATTAAACCCATCGTTGACAAAATTACGAATCTCAATGTCGTGAACATAAAGGTTCTTTGCATTGATAAATGTACCGAAACACTGATCCCCGGTGTTGCCATTGAAATTGACAATGCCCGTGACCGGGTAGTTGCCCTGAGTGTCGACGACAGGAACTTGTGGATCGAAGGCAGGAGCTTGCGGATAGGCCGTATGCGAAGTGATTGGTATGGTCGGCCAAGGGCTCTCTAGGTTACCATCCCATGGTAATATACTACTTAGCAAGATCGGGTCAAAGCGCTCATAACGCGGATTGCCGTCGGGATCGAGTTCGTTGTTGATAGAGTTGGCAGTTGTCGTGCCATCATTACGGCATATGTAGGGTACCACCGCCACAGCCCCTTCTGGAAAGACGGGCGGAAGCGAAACAGCAATCGCGTTATCGGGCGGACCCAAACTGAGGGGTTTGAAATGCGCGCCGCCAATGCCTTCATTCCCGCCAGCGTCCTGGAAGCGAATGAAAACCCAATAGGTTCCCGCCGGCAGGCGCCCGCCAGTTGTTCCGTTCAATTGCACGCTTGTGGTCGGTTTCGGCATTCCTGTTGGGTTGGGACGGTAGTCAGGCTCGTAGACATGCGTCTGGTGGTTCTTGTCGCCGTCGAAAGTGATCCCAGCAATCTCGATGTTTGAGTCGTAGGGCAGGCCGTAAAATGGCATCAGCAACTGAGCGGCCGTCATTTGCGTGTTAGACCACCAATAATTGGAAGCGTTCATAAATATCGGGCCGGCCATCCTCAACCCGGTCAATGGAGTTGCCTTTTGCCCTTGCCAGAGCACGTTGGCTTCCTGGCATAGCTGCAAAATGCTTGCCCCTCTTCCAGCGCCGAGCACCCGGACGTTGGAGCCGAGCACTATCGGCTGATTCGTTAGGGCTTCTGGCGTGCCGATCATATACGTGCCAGGTGGCAGGCACACCGTGCCACCGCGCTTGCCTAGAGAGTCGATGGCATCCTGAATCGGCAGACTATCATTCGAACTGACCGTAACGTCGGCGACAGTGTTTTCAGCCGCGTCCTTCAGAAGAAGCGTCTTGTTAATTGGGTCGATCGATACGACCCTCGTGACAAGCGACGCCGGACGAGCAGGTGTAAGACCAGCACTGGCGCCAGCGATCCCGATTCCAGCATTTTGCACCCAGCCATCCAAAGTGTGGACCCGCAAGACTTTCGATCCCGCCTGGATGGAGCCTTTGGTTGAAAGAGCCTGACCAACCGCGCCAAAGTCTCGCACATTCACGCAGCACTTTGCCGAGGGCCGGGTCTCGACGCCAACCGCGCCGTTGTGGAGATCATCGTTGATTTGAGTTGGCATCGTGGTGGCCCTTTCTCGAGTCCGAACCATGAACCCAAAAAGCGGAGTTTGTCCATGGACAATCCGCGGCTTTACGCAGTTGGAAGCTCGTCGAGGCGTCAATTCAAACTGACGCACGACCGTCCCAGCACGCGCGCCGCGGCTTTCCGGCTCCCCTCCAGTGAGCAAAACACCAAAAAAACGGCCGCCCTTGTGCTACAGTTCTGCGCAAGCTTCCCGTTCCAAATCGCGGCCCATCGCTCTGAGGAATTGATGACGAGACGCATTCGCAAGGCTGTTTTTCCCGTCGCAGGTCTAGGAACAAGATTCCTTCCGGCGACCAAATCGATCCCGAAAGAAATGTTGACCGTCGTCGATCGCCCGGTCCTTCAGCATGTCGTCGAGGAAGCGCGCGAAGCCGGAATCGAGCATTTTATTTTTGTCACCGGGCGCAATAAGGCGGTCATCGAGGATCATTTCGATATCTCCTATGAGCTCGACGACACATTGAAAAAGCGCGGCAAGCTGAAGGAATTGCAGGCCTTGACGGCGGAGCTTCCGGCCCCAGGCGCGACGAGTTTCACGCGTCAGCAGGTTCCGCTCGGCCTCGGCCACGCGGTCTGGTGCGCCCGCGAAATCGTCGGCGATGAGCCTTTCGCGGTGCTGCTGCCCGATATGGTGACCATGGCTGCGGGTAAAGGCCGCTGCCTCGCCCAATGCATCGCGGCTTACGAAAAACATGGCGGCAATATTATCGCCGTCGAGGAAGTGCCGAGCGACGAAACCCATCGATATGGGGTCGTCTCCATCGGCAAGGATTTTGGCTCGACGTTCGAGATCACTGGAATGATCGAGAAGCCGCCTCAGGGAACGGCGCCCTCAAATCTCATCATCTCCGGCCGCTATGTGCTTGGTCCGGAAATTTTCCCCATTCTCGAAAAGGGCAAGAAAGGTGCCGGCGGCGAAATTCAGCTCACCGACGGCATGAAGGCGCTCGCCAGGAGCCAAGCGTTTCACGGCGTGCGCTTCGATGGAACAACCTACGATTGCGGGGGAAAGCTTGGCTTTCTCACCGCCAATGTGGCCGTCGCTCTCGCCGATCCGGCATTAGCCCCGTTGCTCAAAGCGGAATTGAGGAAGATTCTTGGGACCCTCTAATTTGCCGGAGGCGGGCGGCCGAGCATCGCTAGCACAAGACCCTCGTCAACCGGGCGCTCATGCCGCGACGCCGGCATTTCCGCATGAGAGCTGCGCGCATGCTAGGTGGAGTAATTACGCCGGCAACGGGGCGTCCGACTTATCGCCGCAGCCGTGACGCGCAGCATTGCATCCGGCAGCGGCCTTTGCAACGCCATGGCTTCGTCAACCGACCCGGTAAGCCAAGTGTCCCAGCCATCGGGCGCAACGCAAACCACCGGCGCCATCCTGCTGTAAAGGTTGCACATGAGCGCGGATGAGCGGTTTCCACGACCCCGGTCACCGCCCGCAACTGGCGCCGGTCACAGGCGGGGATGCGCCTCTTGGCGCCGCACCATCATGGCCAGCCAGGAAATTGGCGGCGCGGCGCGGTTGGTAACTCCTTGGCGTCAACCACCGTCCGCGCCTGCTCGCTGGGCTCTGTTTGAAGCTAACAAAATAAATATTTCAGTAAGTTCTTCGGAGCTGTGTGTGTCAGGTTCGGCAAAATCCTTGGCATGAGGTGATGCGGGCGCGCCCCGGCGCGGAGCCCCCGATGGCGCGGCGCCCGACGCGCTCGGCCGCCGTCGGGCGGCCAAGGCCCGCAAGGCCTCTTTCTTGGGCGCGCGCGGATGCTCCATGTTGAGGTAGCGGAATGTTGAGGTAGCGGATGGCCTCCAGCCAGTTCTCGCGGGTCTCGACGGCGAGCGCGCCCCAGCCGCGGACAGCTTTCGCCGCCGGGCGAAGCCGGCCAAAGGTTCCGGCGAGCGAAGCTCGATTGCGGAGGTATGGCCGGCGGAGGGAAGATTCGCACCACATGCGTGCGCCACTTGATCTCCTGGTTCAAGCGTTCGAGCATGTTGGTGCTCTTCCTATGCTTGTGGCGCGCCGGCGGCGGCCGGTAATAGGTCAGCGTATTTGACCTGCCGCCTTGCGAGCCGCT
>JBOHJT010000057.1:0-14333 GCA_050728715.1 Methylocella sp. | reverse complement strand
ACGAAGGACAGAGCATAGTCCGGCTCGCCCCCTTCGCGCAGCCTGTACGCCGAGCGGGCGAACCGGCCTGGCCCAAAAGCGCGCTCGTCGAGCTTTTCGATAGCCGCGAGGTCGGCTGGCGTTTGCGGGCTGAGCGTGAGGGAAAGATCCGCCATCGGCTTGCCATCGAAAGGCACGCGGGCGCGCTTGCGCCCAGTCCTAAGGTTTGTATTCACGCGCACTCCCTCGTGGCAAGCCTTTGATTTTACGCCGCGAAGGGGGACGACGCGAACCTGTTCGCGCGACGAGGCAAGCTTGTGCGAACTTTCGCCGTTAACGACGCATAACGTTCGCGATTCAAGGGGTTATAGCCCAAGGGAAACGGCCTTGTCATCAGGCCGCGAAGTTTCCGGCCACCGGCCCCTGCCTTCCAGGTCCGCGCAAGGCCCTGCGGCTTCGGTTCGATGGGTTCAATCGCCGGATCGGGATTTTGGAGCATAGTCGAGGGACAAGGTGCCAATGTTGTCGATCTCTGGCAGCGCGCGCCCGACAATACCTTGAAGTTCGCCGTACATCCCTTCGGTGGACTCGATCACGCCTCTGATTTGTGCTTCTCTCTTGGCCCACAAACGCGCCATGGTGTTTCTTTCTTTGTCGAGGTCGGCCTGCATATCTGAAAATTTCTCGACAATTGCCTTAACGCGGTGTCGGAAACGCGGACCGGTCAAATACTGGTAGACCATCTCCATTTTGGTCTGTTGGCCCTCACCCGCCTGGCGAGCTGCAGACAGTTCGATCAGGGACTGGCGGAGAGCGATAGCCAACGGAATAGCGCAGCGGATTTTTGTAACCCAGACACCTTTAATCAGATCAAACGTCTCCACCTCCTTCCGCAAGGCATTTGAGACTATCACAGCGATATCGGCCTTGGCGGCCCGTTGATCGTCACGAAGTTTGGGCAACCAGGCGTCGCTCCAATTCTTGGTTTGCTTTGATTCCCATAGAATCGATCCACAACGTTGACCCAGCGGGCCTACAACGCCCTGCAACACGTCACCGCCGAAATCGCCCTTGGCGACAGGATCTATGATATCTTGCGGAAACTTCGCGCGGAGAAGCGCTTCAAGCTCTAGCTCAAAAACCTCTCCTTGTAATTGCTGGGATCCCTGTTCGGCCTTCCTTCTCAGTTGCTCAATTTCGCGCCCCATGGAAGCGATCAGCCCTTCCTTTTCCAGCAACTTGGGTTTCAGTCTCTCTTCGGCTTCTTGCGTGGCCTTGTCTCGAACTGAAGGCAGCTGTTCTTGAACCTTCTTTTCCACAGTAAGGTCCAGTTCTCTCTTGGCATCATCCAACTCGCGCTGCTTGCGCAGCAGATCAAGCTGGGTCTTCTGAGCATCAGCCAACTTGCTATCGCGGTCGTTCAGGACCTCTTTTAAGTGCACGACTTCCATAGCTTTCCGTTTAATGTCAGTTTCAAAAATAAGCCGAGCATTCTTGGCCTCCTCAGCAATGATTTTTTCCCGCTCAGCGTTGAGTTTTTGTGAGACCTGCTCGTCGATTGCCCCTTTTGCCTTCTCGATCGCCGCCTTTTGATCACGGATCGCAGCTTCGCGCGCTGCCACCTCCGCCTCTTTTTCAGCGATCTTTTGCTCGAATTGCAGGCGTGTGGCCTCAATCAGTGGGGCAGCCAATGACTCGGTTAATTTGATTTCGGTTTTACAATTTGCGCAGGTGATTGTTGGCTCATTCATCGCGAACCCCACTGTTTTGTTAATTTTTTAGGAACTTTTGGACCGGCAAGAAGGGCGCCTGCGTTCTCGCGCCGGGACCATGGCATAGAAACATTCCCGGATCCTGAGCAATTGCCTACAGGATTTGGGAAAATTATCGCAGAATCCTGCAAGGCGGCGGCTTTAATTTTGACTTGACGCAAGAGGTCATTCCGAACGAATCGCGGCCATGATGTAATTGACATCCATGTCGTGCGAGAGCCGCCATTTGGCCCCCAGGGGATCGTAGACGACTCCTGTCTCGTCCTTGATGCGCAGGCCGGCGGCGCGCAACGCCTTGGCGAGTTCCTGCGGGGTGACGAATTGGCTCCATCTGTGGGTTCCACGTGGCACCCAGCGCAGAACATATTCGGCGCCAAGGATCGCGAAAGCGAAGCTCTTCAAGGTGCGGTTGAGCGTGGCGGCGGCAAGCATGCCGCCGGGCCGTGCCATCGCGGCGGCTTGGCCCAGGAAGCGTCCAACATCACGCACGTGCTCGACGACTTCCATGGCCAGGACAACGTCGAAGACCCCGCCCTCGGCCGCAAGCTCCTCGGCGGTAACGCAGCGGTAATCGATGGCAAGGTTTGTTTTCGCGGCATGGTCCTTCGCGGCCTCAATGTTGCGCCGCGCCGGATCGATCGAGGTCATGCGGGCGCCGAGCCGCGCCAGGGGTTCCGAGAGAATGCCGGCGCCGCATCCTATATCGAGGATCGTCAGGCCCTCTAGCGCCTGGGCCGAGCGCCAGTCGCGCAGCTTTCCTTCGAGCAAAAAGTGCCGGCATAGAAGCTCGCGCAAATAGGCGACACGGGCCGGATTGAACTTGTGCAGCGCTCGCATGGGGCCATCCAGATCCCACCATTGCGCGCCGAGCTGGTCGAACCGGGCGACCGCTTCCGGGTCGATCGTCGTATCGCGGCGGCGCTTTTCCTGGCTGCCCATGGCCGAATTCCCGTTGACTTGATGTGGCGGCATTTGCATGTATGCATGGGGCTGCGTGGTTGCGGGGCCATTGATTTCCTTATTGAGAATCCCGCCCGGAAGGAGCGATTTCGACACGATGGCCCGTCTTGTGATGAAATTTGGCGGCACGTCGGTCGCAAACATAGAGTGCATTCGCAATGTTGCAAGGCACATCGCGCGCGAGCGGGGCGAAGGCCATGACGTTGCGGTCGTGGTCTCCGCCATGGCCGGCAAGACCAACGAACTTGCCGGCTGGTGCGAGGAGGCCGCGCAGCTTTGCGACCGGCGCGAATATGACGCCGTTGTCGCCTCCGGCGAACAGGTGACCGCCGGTCTCCTCGCCATCGTTCTCCAGCAACAGGGAATTGCCGCGCGTTCGTGGCACGGCTGGCAAATTCCCGTTCTGACCTCGAGCGAGCATGGTTCGGCCCGGATCGAATATATTGGGGCCACGGCGATTCTCGATGGTTTTGCCGCCCGGGGGGAAGTGGCGGTGATCGCCGGTTTCCAGGGCCTTCACAAGGAGAGCGGCCGCATCGCCACGCTTGGGCGGGGCGGTTCCGATACAAGCGCGTTGGCGGTCGCCGCGGCGATCGGGGCCGTCCGCTGCGACATCTATACCGATGTCGACGGAGTCTATACCACCGATCCCCGGATCGTGCCGAAAGCCAAGCGGCTCGATCGCGTCGCTTTCGAGGAAATGCTGGAAATGGCCTCGCTCGGGGCCAAGGTGCTTCATGTACGCTCGGTTGAGCTTGCCATGGTCCACAAGGTCAAGACATTCGTCCGGTCGTCGTTCGACGATCCGGGAGACCCCAAACAAGGCACGTTGATTTGCGGCGAGGAGGATATCGTGGAAAGCCAAGTGGTCACTGGCATCGCTTTCTCGCGGGACGAGGCGCAGATTACGTTGCGCCGCGTCGCGGACCGCCCAGGCATCGCCGCCGCCATATTCATGCCGCTCGCCGACGCCAATATCAACGTGGACATGATCATTCAGGTGGCGTCCGAGGCTTCGGGCGTGACCGATATCACGTTTACTGTTTCCGCCGCCGATTTCGCCCGGGCCCAAACGATTTTATTCAAAGCGCAGCCGCAGATCGGCTTTTCCAGTTTGCACGGCGCGAGCGATGTCGTGAAAATTTCGGCGATCGGCGTCGGCATGCGCAGCCATGCTGGCGTGGCCGCGCTCGCATTCAAGGCGCTGGCGGAAAAAGGCATCAATATTAGGGCGATTACGACCTCCGAAATAAAATTCTCGGTTCTGATCGAAGCCGCGTATACGGAATTGGCGGTACGAACGTTGCATACCCTTTATGGTTTGGACAAAGCTTGACCAAGGGCGGCCGTCTTCTTCTTGTCTCAAGGTTTTGGTTACCTTCGTGGTCCGGAGTTTGCTAGGTTAAGCGGACGGAAGGCCAAAACCGGGAATCGGGATCGGCAGAGGCGAGCTTTTTCACACGAAGCGGATACCGGTTTGCATCGACAAAATTAGTTCAATCGAAAGTCTTGAGCGTCCCATGCTTCCAGGAAACATGAAATAGCTCTCGACCATGATCCGCGTTGAAGATCATGTGAAAGATAAAGAGAGTTTAGAGCACGATCCGGTATCGCGGACCGTGATCTCGCGCCCGGATTGGCCAAGCCGTTTGCCAGTCCGGGATTCTGCGCTGGCCACCGGAACCTTGGAGTCGATGGAACCGTCGCCGGATTAGCTGGCTTGGCCGTCGGTTGATGCGGCTTGTGAAACCCTGAGGTCTGAACAGGAAACGCGCATGTTTGGGACGCTCGGCGGCCCCCGTCTGCTGCTGCGCCGCCTTCGCGAAGTCATGGTGGAGCCGGTCAGCCCGCAGGCCCGGCTCGACAAGATCGTTGTCCATATCGCCGCGAACATGGTCGCGGAAGTCTGCTCGGTCTATGTGCTGCGCGCCGACGGCCGGCTCGAACTTTATGCGACGGAAGGCTTGAACCGTGAAGCGGTTCACCTGACCACGCTGCGCACGGGCGAAGGTCTCGTCGGCCTGATTGCCGAAACGGCCGAACCGCTCGCGCTTGCCGATGCGCAGCTCCATCCGGCATTCGTGTACCTGCCGGAGACCGGCGAGGAAATCTATTCGTCTTTCCTCGGCGTGCCTATCCTGCGCGGCGGTAATACGCTCGGCGTGCTGGTCGTCCAGAACAAGGCACGCCGCACCTATTCCGAAGAGGAGATCGAGGCGCTCGAGACAACGGCCATGCTGCTCGCCGAAATGATCGCCTCGGGCGAATTGCAATCGCTGGCCCCGCCTGGCCGGGATATTGCGCTCCGCCGGCCGCTCGCCTTGAAGGGAACCCCGATCGCCGACGGCGTCGGACTTGGCCACGTTGTCCTGCACGAGCCGCGCATCGTCGTCAAACAGCTCATTGCCGCAGATATCAAGGCGGAGATGGAGCGGCTTGACACCGCAATTGGCGCCATGCGCAAATCGCTCGATCTTCTGATCGAACGCGGCAACATGGGTCCCGGCGAACATCGCGAGGTTCTCGAAACGTTTCGGCGTATCGCACATGACCGCGGCTGGCTGCGTCGGCTGCGCGAGGCGGTGGCGACCGGGCTCACCGCCGAAGCCGCGGTCGAACGTGTCCAAAACGTCGCGCGCGCTAAATTACAACGGCGGACCGAGCCTTTTTTGCGCGAGTGGCTGCATGATTTCGACGAACTCGCCAACCGGTTGCTGCATCAGCTCACCGGTCAGGGTTTTGTAAGTGCGCACAAGGATTTGCCGTGTAATTCGATCATCGTCGCACGCGCCATGGGGCCTGCCGCGCTGCTCGAATATGATCGCGCCAAGATTCGCGGCCTTGTCCTCGAGGAATCCGGCGCCTTTAGCCATGTCGCCATCGTCGCCCGCGCGCTCGGCATCGCGGCCGTCGGCGACGTAGCCAATGTTGTCGATTTGGTTGAGCCCGGCGATGCCGTGATCGTCGATGGCATCTCCGGCGATGTTCATCTGCGCCCGCCGCCCGACGTCGAACATTCCTATGCCGAAAAGGCGCGGCTACGCGCACGCAAGCAAGAGCAATATCACAAATTGCGCGATGTGGCCGCCGTGACCAAAGACGGCGTCGCGATCGATCTACATATGAACGCCGGAATGCTGGTCGATCTCCAGCACGTCGCGGAGACTGGGGCTGTGTCGGTCGGGCTTTTCCGCACCGAAATCCAGTTCATGCTGGCCTCGCGATTTCCTAAGATGAGCGAACAGGAAGCCCTTTACCGGACCGCCCTCGATTCGGTCGATGGAAAGCCCATCAATTTCCGCACCCTCGATATCGGCTCCGACAAGGTTCTGCCTTACATGACGAAGGTCGAGGAGGAAAATCCGGCGCTCGGCTGGCGCGCCATCCGCATCGGTCTTGACCGGCCAGGGCTTTTGCGCGGGCAATTGCGAGGTTTGTTGCGCGCCGGCTCGGGGCGCGCAATGCGTATCATGTTTCCGATGATAGCAACGCTCGAAGAATTCGAAACCGCGAAATCCTTTGTCGAGACTGAACTCGCTCAATTGCGGCGGCATGGCCGCGCGCCGCCCTCCGACCTCAAGCTTGGCATCATGGTCGAGGTGCCTTCCGCGCTTTGGCAACTCGACGAAATCTGCAAGCGCGTCGATTTTCTATCGGTCGGCTCGAACGACCTCGTGCAATATCTCTTTGCCGCCGATCGCGAAAATAAGAGGGTCGCGGCGCGATTCGATCCGCTGACGGCGCCGGTGCTGCACGCCTTGAAGCTTATCGCCGACAAGGCGCGCGCTTACGCGACGCCGTTGACGCTTTGCGGCGAAATAGGTGGCAAGCCGCTCGAAGCCATGGTCTTGCTTGCGTTAGGCTATCGCGGCCTGTCGATGTCGGCCGCGTCAATCGGACCCGTCAAGGCCATGGTGCTCGCGACCAATCTTGGTGAGGCGGAAGATTTTGTCGCGACCCTCATGGACGAGGCGCGGGGGGGCCAGTCCTTGCGCGACAGATTGCGCAAGTTCGCGAAAGCCCAAGGCATCCCGGTTTGAGGGCCGTTGGCTGCCCGCCCAAGGGCGCGTGATCCGGGAAAATGGACGTGGTAAGCTCGAATTAACGGTTCGCTTACAGGGATCCGTTAACCCTTCCGGCATGGTCATATATCGGCGTGCGCGCGCGACTCTCTATACCTTGTTGCTATATTGCGTCTCCGGCTCGATCGGCGGCTATTTCGTCTGGCATGCGGTGAACGGCGAGCGCGGTCTTAAAACCAAGGACGAATACGAACAAAAGATCGCGGCGCTGCGCGACGAGCTGGTGGGTCTCAAATCGGAGCATGTCTTGTGGAATCAGCGAATCGCATTGCTGTCCGGCCGTGCGATCGATCGCGATCTTCTTGACGAGGAGGCGCGCGCGCTGCTTGGCCGCGTCAACCAGAACGATCTTGTTATATTCCTGCCGCGAACGCAAAAGTGAACCGCGCGAGCGAGCGAGCCAGGCGCACCTTGAAAGCTTTGCCACGGACCGCTGGAGCCGTCGCATTAAATCACAAATGATTCTGTTTGATTCAACATGTTTCGAGACGGGCACAGAGGAGACCGGCCCGGCGGCAGCGTTAAACCCATTTATAGCTTGTAGAAGAACTTGTAAATGTCATACATGCTGCCAAAAATTAAAAAAAGCCAAACTATCAATAGAGCACTTTCCCTTAGCGCGCCCTTGGCCCGCAAAATAGAAACTGTATGCGGGAGCATGACAGGGCAAGCAATAAGCAAAACTAACGAACTTCCAAGGCGCCGCATAAACAACGGTTCGCCTGAACTTGAAAGCGAGCTAAAAATAAGAAATAATGACAAAATGAAAGCAAACGTTAATGCAACAAATTCTATAATGTTTCGCCACGACATTCTATCATCCTTACCTTAATAGCGTAGTTCGAGCAACTCTCCAATTCCGGGGACCAACCGGCGGGCCTAACCTAGATTTGCTGGCAGCGGTCCGCCGCACGCTACATAAATCGGATCGAACGTAAAGACGACGCAAGATTCTTCCCGTCAAGAACTGAAGCCGATCGCATCGTGCCGCGGTCTAGAACGTGCCTAGACCGCGGCATTATGACGATTATGGATTGAGCAACCTGCTTATTTCGCCAACCTTGCACGAGCCGGGGTTGGGGGTTTGCTGCATTGCGATCGCCAAGTCCAACCCATTTACGACACCATCGCCATTGAGGTCCGCCGCCGCCAAAAATCCTGGACCACCCGCGCGCGTTCCCTGCGCGGCGCTGACGAGGTACAACGTGGTGCAGGAACCACCGTATGTAGCAACTTCCTGGAAGAGGGAGGCAATTAGCGCGTGGCTCGCCAAGCTTGAGGAGACCGGCCCGGCGACAGTGTTAGTGTCCTGAACTATCGCGACGTTGGTGATAAGATCAATCGCATTTGGATCGGTCACCCCGAGCGACTGAAGGGCGGACATAACCGCGGGCGGCAACCGATTTGCAGACACGTTCATCTCGAACTGAAGAACCTGGGCAGCGGTGAGCGTTGTGTCTATGCCCGTAATTACGATCCAGTACTTTAGTTCCTTCCTTGTCCTTGCCTCCAACGCTGCAAGCGCGGCGAGTTTTTGCGCGAGCTTATTCGCGTAATTTGTTTGTAACATTACATAAGTGGTGGCGCCATTGGCGGCGGCGGTCGCGGCGCGATTAGCAGTTGTGTATAACGCTCCAGAGAAGCCGATCTCCCTTTCCTGGACGTAGAAGAGCCTGCTAGCGACGGCGGCGACATTCGGAGGAACCGTCGAACCGAAAACCAGCGGTGCATTTGGAAACACCGGCTTAACCAGCTGCGTGTAATTGTTATCGACCGGATCCTTGGCAAGGTTGTTAAGCGAATATGCGAGTCCGTACGAGACTGCCGCGACCTGTACGGCCGGCAGGCCGCAAATCGGCGCGCTCACAAAAGTGCCGGTGCACGCGGCGGCAAGAACGCCTGCTGCGGTGCCAATACCACCCGAGAAATTGGCGAGCGTGCTTGCCGCCGCTTTTTGAGGAGGCATGAGCCACGCATTTGACGTTATAGTCGCTGAAAGACCGCAACTCTCGTCCCTATCGAATCGTAAATTTGTTCCGGTGATGGTCTCATTGGCGGCGGTGGCCGTGTAAGGGGGATAAACTTGGGATAGCGCGTAAATAGAGTCGGTTGTGGTAAATTCGCCGCCTGATGTTGTAATGAGCAGCGCCTCTCCATCGCCGTTCTCGTTTGGGTCTGAGGAAGACAACGTGGCCGTCACCTGGATTCTGTCGCCAATATTGTTTGCAACTGTCGTGGAGCAGCTTTGACCATAACTTGGCGAAGCTCGCGGGAGCGTTGCGCCAAGAATAAACAGCGGCATCGCATGATATTTTTCATGACTTCCTTCCATTAAACTTATTTCGTTTTGTCGATACTCCCATCGTATTAGACGCGGTTGAATAAGGTATTGAGATGATTCATAAGGATGATTCTTTTCCGCAGGAGAAGGAAAATGCGCGTTTCGCGGGGAACACCCCGGGATAGCATCCGCGAACGCAACGATTCCCTTAGTCGGCTTACAACGTTCCCGCATCCATGACCGGAGTATCGAAGTCCATCACGAACGTTCTTTTCCCGGTTTGGGAGGACGCGAATCGCAATTGCTGCGAGAAGGGAACCTCGCGTCGGCCCTCACCCCTCCCCGCCCCTTGCCCCGATGATCGCCTGGGCAAGATAAGGCTCGATTGCCTGGATGGTGCGGGTCGAGGGCTCGCTTTCCCCTTGGAGCTGAGCTAGTTTTGTTGCTCTAGCGCCTCTGGCTCAGCAAAAGGGCTTGTCATGGCCGCCGCATCGTCCACTAACCGCGGCAAAGCCGCGCCTTCGAAAGCACAAAACGCGCGCGCGAATGGCGCCGCTTTCAGTAAGGAGGAGGAACTTACCGCGTTTCGCAAAATGCTCCTCATCCGCCGGTTCGAGGAAAAAGCGGGGCAGATGTATGGCATGGGTCTCATCGGCGGTTTTTGCCATCTCTACATTGGTCAAGAGGCGGTCGTCACCGGAGTCGGCATGGCGGCGACGGAGGGCGATCAGATCATCACCGGCTACCGCGATCATGGCCATATGCTTGGCTGTGGCGTGGACCCCAAGGCCGTCCTGGCGGAATTGACCGGGCGGCGGAGCGGCGCTTCGAAAGGGAAAGGAGGCTCCATGCACATGTTTTCGAAGGCAAGACATTTTTACGGGGGGCATGGCATCGTGGCGGCGCAGGTGCCGCTCGGCAGCGGGCTGGCGTTCGCCAACCGTTATCGCGGCAATGGCAACATTTGCTTCACTTATTTCGGCGACGGCGCGGCGAACCAAGGTCAAGTCTACGAGAGTTTCAACATGGCGGAACTCTGGAAACTGCCTGTCGTCTATATTATCGAAAATAACCGCTACGCCATGGGCACGTCCGTCAGCCGGTCTTCGGCGCTGACCGATTTTTCCAAACGCGGCCAATCCTTCAACATTCCGGGCGAGCAGGTCGACGGCATGGATGTGCGCGCGGTGAAATCCGCCGCCACTCGCGCCGCTGAGTGGTGCCGGACAGGCAATGGCCCGATCATCCTCGAAATGCAGACCTACCGCTATCGCGGCCATTCGATGTCGGATCCGGCGAAATACCGGTCGAAGGACGAGGTGCAAAAAATACGCGAAGAGCGTGATCCGATCGAACAGGTCCGTGCGCGCTTGTTGATGAGCAAGCAAGCGAGCGAAGACGATCTCAAGAAGATCGATGCGGCGATCCGTGCCGTCGTTGCCGAGGCCGCGGAATTTGCCTCGCGCGAACCGGAGCCGGATGCGGCTGAAGCATGGACCGGCGTTTTGGGATAATCGGCAGAGAAAGAATCGGGCAAGACCATTGCAAGGACACCGGATGGCGACGAACATTCTCATGCCCGCGCTTTCGCCGACGATGGAGCAAGGCAGGCTTGCGAAGTGGCTGAAAAAAGAAGGCGACGCGGTGCGCTCGGGCGATGTCCTCGCCGAGATCGAAACCGACAAGGCAACCATGGAGGTCGAGGCGATAGACGACGGCACGCTTGCGAAAATTCTGGTGCCGGACGGGACCGACAATGTCGCGGTTAATACGCCAATTGGGGTGATCGCGGCGGACGGAGAAGAAGTGCAGGCCCACGCGCCGCCTGCACCCGCAAGCGGCGCGAAGCCGGTGGCGCGCGCCGGGACGGAGCCCGCGCCAGCAGCCGCGTCAAGCGAACCCGCGAAGGACTCCGGCCCCGCAATTCCCAAGGACACGGCTATGGTCGCACTCAGCGTGCGCGAAGCCTTACGCGACGCGATGGCCGAGGAGATGCGCCGCGACGACAGCGTTTTCGTCATCGGCGAAGAGGTGGCCGAATACGAAGGCGCTTATAAAGTCACACAAGGGTTGCTGCAGGAATTCGGCCCCCGCCGGGTGGTCGATACGCCGATCACCGAACATGGCTTTGCCGGGCTCGGTATCGGCGCCGCTTTCGCGGGCCTGCGTCCCATCGTCGAATTCATGACCTTCAACTTCGCGATGCAGGCGATGGACCAGATCATCAATTCCGCCGCCAAGACGCGCTATATGTCCGGCGGCCAAATGGAGTGTCCGATCGTGTTTCGCGGCCCCAATGGCGCGGCGGCGCGGGTGGCGGCGCAGCACAGCCAGGATTATGCCGCGTGGTATTCGCATATTCCGGGGCTCAAGGTTGTCATGCCGTATACGGCTTCCGACGCCAAGGGGCTTTTGAAAAGCGCGATCCGCGATCCGAACCCGGTCATCTTCCTGGAAAACGAGATCCTTTATGGGCACAAATTCGAAGTGCCCACGCACGACGATTTTCTCATTCCGATCGGCAAGGCGCGGATCGCTCGCGCCGGCAACGATGTCACGATTGTCTCCTTCGGCATCGGCATGGTCTATGCGCTGAAAGCGGCGGAGGAGCTCGAGCGCGAAGGCATCGGCGCCGAAGTTATTGACCTTCGCACGATCCGCCCGATGGACAGCGCAACGATCATCCAATCGGTCAAGAAAACCGGCCGCTGCCTTACCGTCGAGGAAGGCTGGCCGCAAAGCGGCGTCGGCGCCGAGATCATCGCGAAAATCATGGAAGACGCCTTCGATTATCTCGATGCGCCGGCGATCCGGATTTGCGGCAAGGATGTGCCGATGCCGTACGCCGCTAACCTCGAAAAGCTCGCTCTGCCGAGTGCGGAAGAAATTGTCGCGGCGGCGAAAGCGGTTTGCTATCGCTGAGTCGCAAATAGATGCGAGCCTTGCCATGCCAATCGACATTCTCATGCCAGCGCTCTCACCGACCATGGAAAAACGCAGCCTTTCCCGCTGGCTGAAGAAAGAGGGCGACAAAATCAAGCCGGGCGATGTGCTCGCCGAGATCGAGACCGACAAGGCGACCATGGCAGTCGAAGCGGTCGATGAAGGCGTGCTCGTCAAGATCGTCGTGCCCGAGGGAACCGCCGATGTTCACGTTAACGATGTCATCGGATTGATCGCGGGCGAGGGAGAGGACGCGAAGTCGGTTGCAAACCGCACTGTGCCCGCCTGGGAAAAAATTTCAGACGTGGCACCCGCCACTGCGGCCGCCACCCCAGCTCTCAATCGAGAAAGAGGTCCACGCGTTTTCGCCTCGCCCTTGGCCCGCCGGATCGCCAAGGAATCGGGGCTCGATCTTGCATCAATCACAGGCACTGGTCCGCATAGCCGTATCGTCGAGCGCGATGTGAAGGCGGCGCTAGCGCACGCCACCGCCGCGGTTCCAGCGCAAGATACCAAGGCGCCCTTCGCTCCCACGCCCGCGCCGCCGGACGAGCTCATCAGAAAAACTTTCGTGCCCGGCTCTTTCGAGGAAATCCCGCATGATTCGATGCGCAAGACCATCGCGCGCCGGCTCGTCGAGGCAAGCCGGACGATTCCACACTTTTGTCTTATCGCCGATTGCAATCTCGACGCTCTCCTGAGTTTGCGCGAAGCGGTCAACGCCGCCGCGCCCAAGACCAGCGAGGGAAAACCCGCATACAAAATCTCGGTCAACGATTTTATCGTCAAGGCGCTAGCACTTGCGCTAATTCGTGTCCCGGACGCCAATGTGACCTGGACCGAGAGTGCCATGTTGAAACACAAGCACGCCGATGTCGGCGTCGCGGTGGCGATCCCCGGCGGTCTGATCACGCCCACCGTGCGCGCGGCCGAAAACAAAACCCTGTCCGTTATATCGAGCGAAATGAAGGATTTTTCCGCTCGCGCCCGCGCCCGCAAGTTGCGCCCTGAGGAATATGAGGGAGGCTCCTCGACGGTTTCCAACCTAGGAATGTTTGGCATCAAGAGCTTTTCCGCCATCATCAATCCGCCGCAAGCGACAGTCCTCGCGGTTGGCACGGCGGAGCCCCGCATCATCGTGAAGGAAGGCACCCCGGCTGTCGCAACGATGATGAGCGTGACGCTTTCCTGCGATCACCGCGCGGTCGACGGCGTTCTGGGCGCTAACCTTCTCGCGGCGTTCAAGGATCTGATCGAAAAGCCGGCGGGGATGCTGGCGTGATGCCTAACCCTATCCTTCTCACAAGAGGGCGGCATCATGGCTGAACCTTACGACATCCTCATTATCGGCGGCGGGCCGGGCGGTTATGTCGCGGCGATTCGCGCGGCGCAGCTCGGCTTCAAGACGGCCGTCGTCGAACGCGAACATTTGGGCGGCATCTGTCTCAACTGGGGCTGCATTCCCACCAAGGCATTGTTGCGCTCGGCGGAAATTTTTCATTATCTCAACCGCGCGAAGGATTTTGGCCTCAAGGTCGATGGCAAGATTGGTTTCGACCCCGCCGCCGTCGTGAAAAGATCGAGGGCTGCCTCGGCGCAATTGAACAATGGCGTCGGCTTTTTGCTCAAGAAGAACAAGGTAGACGTCATCTGGGGCGAGGCGACGATCGCGAGACCCGGCGAAGTGTTGGTCGCCGTGTCGCAAAAGCCCGCGGTGCAACCACCGAACCCGATCCCCAAGGACGTTTTGAACACCGGCACCTACATGGCCAAGAATATTATTTTCGCGACCGGCGCGAGGCCGCACGTCGTACCGGGCATCGAGCCGGACGGAAAACTTATCTGGACCTATTTTGAGGCCATGGTGCCGGAAAGGTTGCCAAAATCGCTCATCGTCATGGGTTCTGGCGCGATCGGGATCGAATTCGCCTCCTTCTATCGCAGCATGGGCACGGAAGTGACCGTCGTCGAAATACTGCCGCGGATTCTTCCCGCCGAGGACGCAGAAATCGCCGCGCATGCCCGCAAGCGCTTTGAAAAGCAGGGCATCGAGATTTTGACCTCGGCCAAGGTGACGAAGGTCGAGAGAAAGCGGAATAGCGTTGTTGCCGCAATCGAAGACAGCAAGGGCGCAACGCGGGCCTTGGAAGCCGAACGCATGATTTCGGCGGTCGGCGTTACCGGCAATGTCGAGAACCTTGGGCTTGAGATGCTAGGCGTGAAGATTGAGCGGGGAATTATCAACGCCAATGGATTCGGACAAACTAACGTACCGGGGATTTATGCGATCGGCGATGTCGCCGGCCCGCCCATGCT
>JBOHJT010000056.1:0-14361 GCA_050728715.1 Methylocella sp. | reverse complement strand
CAAAACCAGGAAAAAGAAGACGCCCGCATGGATCAGATGAACCTGTTCCGCTGAACCGCCGCCTATGGGCGGCTCCATTCATCGGGGTCGCGTCAGCGACCCCGTCATGCCGCTTTGAGCGGCTCACACCCTAAAGCCCCCGGCTTTGCCGGGGCATACTTACTTTCGTGCCTGGCCGGCCACGCGGGCCATGCCGGCTAGCACCCGCAACCAAAGACAGATCAGCGGTATATATACCAAAAAGTCGGCAACTTTTTGGGATCATGCCCAAGCGGTTCACACGGCTTCTTTGGTTCAGGTTCCGGCTCGCGCCATGAATCATGGCATAATGCCGACCCCAAATGGGTTGGTCCCGACCGCGACCGTCGCCACCACCTTGTGGGTGGCTGTTTTGATCACCGAAACACTGCCGGAGCCCAGATTCGCGACATAGGCGTGCGTCCCGTCCGGAGTAATAGCTACCGCAATGGGCTTAAGCCCCACCGTGACCGTGGCCACCACCGTTTTGCTGGCCGTGTCGATCACCGAAACGTTGTTGGAGAGCGCATTCGTGACATAGGCCTGCGTCCCATCCGGGGTGAAGGCTACCCCCTGGGGCTTAAGCCCCACCGTGACCGTGGCCCCCAGTTTATTGGTGACCGTTTTGATCACCGAGACATTGTTGGAGCCCGCGTTCGCCACGTAGGCATGTCGCCCATCCGGGGTAATTGCTACCCTCTTGGGTCTAAGCCCCACCGTGACCGTGGCCACCACCGTTCTGCTGAACGTGTCGATTACCGATACATTGCTGGAGCCCATATTCACAACATAGGCCTTGGCGTTTTTTTTCCTATCCAAGGCTACCCCAATGGGGAGGCTCCCCACCCGGATCGGGCTCCCCACCACGGTGTTGGTGGATGTCTTAATCACCGAGACAGTGCCGTCCCTGCTATTCGTCACGTAGGCCTGCGTCCCATCCGGGGTGAAGGCTACCCCCTTGGGCTCAAGCCCCACCGGGACCGTCGCCGCCACCGTGTTGGTGGATGTATCAATCACCGCGACAGTGGCGTCCCTGCTATTCGTCACATAGGCGTGTTGCCGGTCCGGGGTGACGGCTACCCCAAGGGGCTCAACCCCTACCGGGACCGTTGCCGTCACGGTTTTACTGGACGTGTCGATCACCGAGACGGTGTTGGAGCCAGTATTGGTCACATAGGCTAGACCTGGCGGCGGCGGCGGAATAATGCCAACCGCTTGAGCGCCATTCCCCACCGTGATCGGCATCCCTACCACCGTGTTCCTGGACGTGTCGATCACCGAGACCGTGCCCGGGAAGAATTCCCCGTTGACGACATACGCGTGTTTCCCATCCGGGGTAACGGCTACCGCAATGGCTCCAGCCCCCACCGGGACCGTGGCCACCACTTTGTTGGTGGCCGTGGCTATCACCGAGACGGTGTTGTCGAAAAGGAAATTCACGACGTAGGCGTGTGTCCCATCCGGGGTGATGGCGATCCCAACGGGGCTAGTCCCCACCATGATCGGCATCCCTACCACCGTGTTGCTAGACGTGTCGATCACCGAGACAGTGCCGGGAGCGTGACCGAGGTTAGAATTCGTCACGTAGGCGTGTTTTCCATCCGGGGTGATGGCCACGCCTTGAGGAGAAAGCCCCACGTTGACCGTGGCCACCACCGTGTTGGTGGCCGTGTCGATCACCGAGACATTGTTGGAACTCGCGTTCGCCACGTAGGCGTGTTTTCCATCCGGCGTGACGGCTACCTTCACGGGCCCGCTCCCTACGGCGACCGTGGCCACCACTTTGTTGGTCGCCGTGGCGATTACCGAGACAAAGTTGTCGTTAACACCCGGGACGTAGGCATCATCCGTGACGTAGGCGTATTTCCCATCCGGGGTGACGGCTACGCCAATGGGTTCAGTTCCCACCTTGAACGTGGCCGCCACCGTGTTGGTGGCCGTGTCGATCACCGAAACAGTGCCGGAGGCCATATCCGCCACGTAGGCGTGTTTCCCGTCCGGGGTAACGGCTACCCCAGTAGGGCCAGTCGACATCAACCCGAACGTGACCGGGATCGTGGCCGCCACCGCGTTGGTGGCCGTGTCGATCACCGAAACAGTGCCAGCACCGTCATTCGCCACATAGGCGAAGGGCGCCGCCTCGGAGGGCGAGGCCAGCAAGCCGAGCCCCGTCGCCAGCAAGGCGAAGAGGGCCATAAGACCCCGCGACCAGAGGGCGCGGCTTCCGTTACAGTTATTGCCTTGCATGACACACCCCTTTTTAATAATTGCATGATCTATACTATTTGTCGTCACTCCTAAGTCGAAGCGCGATTAAGTAATGCCGATCAAGACAATGCCAGAATATCGTTAGTACATGATCGCTTCAAGTGGAATCGCTCATGGTTGAAGTCCCGTTGTGCATGACTCTCGCGGCATGCCCTTCCCCGGATCAAGCCCGGCCATGGCGAGGAGTATCGGTCGTTTTTTCGGGAATTTATTACGCCGCGCCTTGGCGCAAGCGCCCGCCGCTCCTGGCATATTCCTGAGTGCCGTGCGTGAAAACTTTATCGCCAGGTTCGATCGCGGCGATCGGAATATCGGGCATTATTGAGATTTTCGTGTAAAGAGGACCGAAATCGGTCCCCGTAGTGACATCGAGCAGATGGGTTAGCGAGGGAATGACGAAATAGACCTGCTGAAAATCGTCGATGCGATAAAGCGTGCGCATCACGCGTTCCAGATCGAACCCCAGCCGGTTCGGCGAGGCGGACGCGAGCGCGAAAATCGTTTCCGTTTTCGACGACACAATGCCCGCGCCATAGATCCGCAAACCGTCACGCGTTTCCAAGAGCCCGAACTCGACCGTATACCAATAGAGCCTCGCGAGGTTGGCGAGGCTCCCTAGTGACAGGGCGCGCAGCCCGCCCTTCCCATAGGCCTGCATGTAGTCTGCGAAGACCGGATCGGTCAGCATGGGCACATGGCCGAAGACATCATGAAAAATGTCCGGCAGTTCCAAATAGTCGAGCTCGCCGGCACTGCGGATGAAATTGCCGGCCGGAAAGCGTCGGTTGGCGAGGTGGTCGAAGAACACCGCGTCGGGCACGAGCCCAGGGACCGCCACGATCCGCCACCCCGTGAGCGGCAAGAGCTTTTCGTTCAATTGCCGGAAATCGGGGATGCCTTCGCCGTGCAGATCGAGGGCGTCGAGCCCATGCAGAAATGCGTCGCAGGCGCGCCCAGGCAATATCCCAGCTTGGCGCTCATAGAGCGTCGTCCAGATGCGATGATCGGCCTCGCTGTAGCGGTCAAACCCTTGCGGAATTGTCCAGTCCGGGTTTGCGCCTTGGGGAAGCTCCGTTTGCGGGCGATCCGTGTGCTCAAGAACTCCCATGGCCTTTGTCCAGTAGCGGCCGTTTCCTAGAAATAGGTGCCGGCTCGCGGCTTGCCAGTGCCGGCGGCCTTGCGCCGGCGATTCTGGTCGTTTCGCCTGGTGCGGGCGGGACCGTTAGTTCAACACATTATACTTCTTGAACCAGGCCTGCATCGACAGCCATGCGTCATCCGCCGCGTCCGCGCGAAAACTTTGCCGGTAATCGGCGAAGAAACCATGGCCCGCGCCCGGATAGATCTTGAACTCCGCGATTTTTCCCGCTGCTTTTAGCCTTTCCTTCATCGCCTCTACTTGATCCGGCGTAATGCTAGGGTCCTCGGCGCCGTAAAGGCCGAGCACCGGCGCCTTGACCTCGCTTGCGAGATCAAAGGCGTTTTCCGGCATGGCCGCGCTCGGGGGATCCATCAGGCTGCCGTAAAATGCAACGCCGGCCTTGAGGTTTGAATTATGCGTCGCGTAAAGCCACACCGTGCGCCCGCCCCGGCAAAAACCGATGATGCCGAGCCGGTCCGTATCGCCTCCCTGGGACTTGGCCAAATCGACCGTCGCGTCGAGATCGGAAAAAAGCTCATGATCGGGCTTGCTGTTGACCAACGGAATCAGTTGCGCCGGTTGGGCGATTTTTGTGAGGTCGCCAAGGCGGAAATAGTAATCGGGCGCGATTGCGAAAGCGCCGAGCTTGCCGAGGCGACGCGTGACATCCTTGATATGCTCATGCAGGCCAAAAACCTCCATCGCGACGAGGATGACCGGCGGCTCTTCCGCGTCCACAGGCTTTGCGAAATAGGCCGGCATTTCGGCCCCTGGCACTTTCACTTTTGTCGCGCCGGCGGAAAGACCGTCCGAACTGGTTTTGATGGCCGCTGCCCGGACCGGGCCAGCGGCAAGCGTATATCCCAGCGCGGTGGCGGCGGCGCTTGTCAGACAGTCGCGGCGCGAGAGCGTCTCGCGTTCTTGCATCGATGTTTTGGAACGCATGCAATCGGTCCTTTTGCATGGCGGTGGCGTTTACCCGCGGGGAGGACACTCGCCAAGGCTTTATCCGATCCAATTGGCATATCATTTTATTTCGCGGTGTTTCAACCTATACGGTGCGTGTCCTGCCTCCGCGTAAGTGTGCGCTGGACCGCATCCCGCCATCCCGCGATCAAGCGCTCCCGCTCGGCTCCACCCATGCGCGGTTCGAATCTTGCGCCGCAAGCCCATGCGGCGGAAATGGCGGCGAAATCGGGAAACAAGCCAATTGTAAGCCCGGCCAGAAAGGCTGCGCCCTGCGCGGTCGCCTCGAGCATGGCCGGGCGTTCGACGGGAGCCGCGATTATGTCCGCCAGAAACTGGCAGAACCAGTCGTTGGCCGCCATTCCTCCGTCGACGCGCAGCGCGCGAGGCGGTCCGCCGCCGCCCGTGATGGCCGCCATTAGTTCGAGGGTTTGGTAGGCGGCCGATTCCAATGCGGCCCGGACGAGATGCGCGGGCCCAGAGTCCAATGTGAGGCCGCAAATCAGTCCCCGCGCGTCAGGGTCCCAATACGGCGCGCCAAGGCCAGTGAAGGCGGGCACCAAATAGACTCCATGGTTCCCGCCGATCTCCGCCGCCATGGCGCCGGTTCGCGAAACGTCCTCGATGAGATCGAGCCGGTCGCGCAGCCATTTGAGCGCGGCTCCGGCGCAAAAAATCGATCCCTCGACGGCGTAGATGGGGCGACCGCCCATCCGGTATGCGATGGTCGTGAGCGTCCCTTTCGCCGGGGATAACGCCTGTTGGCCGGTGTTGAGCAAGAAAAAACAGCCGGTCCCGTAGGTCGCCTTCGCCATTCCGGCATCAAGGCAGGCCTGGCCGACCAGCGCCGCGTGCTGGTCGCCCGCCATGCCCGCGACCGGAATTTCCTCATCGAAGAGACCGGGCGCGGTGACTCCATAAAGAAAACTGTTGTCGTGCACCTCTGGGAGAAGAGCTTCGGGAATATTGAACAATCCCAAAAGATCTCCGTCCCAGCATTGGCGGTGGATGTCGAACAGCATGGTTCGCGAGGCGTTGGCCGCGTCGGTCGCATGCGCCCTGCCTCCGGTCAAGTGCCAGAGCAAGAAACTGTCGATGGTGCCGAAGGCGAGCTCGCCGCGTTCCGCGCACGCCCTCGCTCCCGCCACGTGATCCAGAATCCAGGCAAGCTTGGTCGCCGAGAAGTAAGGATCGAGAAGCAAGCCCGTGCGGGCGCGAACCAACGCCTCGGCGCCGTCCCACCGCAGCCGCTCGCACTCCGCGGCGGTGCGACGGTCCTGCCAGACTATGGCGGGGTAGATGGGCGTGCCGGTAGCGCGCGACCAGACCACGGTGGTTTCCCGCTGGTTCGCGATGCCAATCGCGGCAACCCGCGCAAATGACTTCGCGATGACCTCGCGCGCGGTGGAGAGTACGTCGCGCCAGATTGTCCGCGGATCGTGTTCCACCCAGCCCGGTTGCGGATAGGCTTGCAAAAATTCGCGCTGGGCGCTAGCGACCAGCCTTCCCGATGCGTCGAAGAGGAGGCTCCTCGTCGAGGTCGTGCCCTGATCGATCGCGAGAAGGTGGTTCACGCGGCGGCTTCCTCAAGGTCACCAGAGCAACAAATGACGGGAGGTTGGCAATAGTCCCCGTTTCGATGATCTTACCTCACGGGCCGCGAATAGCGAACCGTCCGCCTTCCTTCGGGCGAACTAAAGGCCCCGCGGGGGGCCTTGGGACGGCGCGCGGTAAACGCGGCTCTCAATTAAGACCCCGGGGAATCAGCGGAAGCCTTCCCGGTCGCTTGGCTTTACCTGACACGCCACAGTAGAGATATTGTTTTCCGGCTCCGCTCAAGGGTTCGGCGCTCGATTGGACTAACGGCCCAAAATTACCGCGGCACCGCCAAGATTTTGCCTTGGCTGCCCGTGGCCGGAGCAGGCCGCGGGGATAATTGCGTTGTTCGCGTAGGCACTTGGCTGGCTACGTATGATAAAGGACATTATCATATATTATAATAGATGGCGGTGCCGTGGAGATCGTAGGCATCGGCCCGCTCGATTTTCACGGTGACGATGTCGCCCTGCCGCAAAGGGCGGCGCGAGACGAGATGAACCTTGCCGTCGATTCCGGGCGCATCGCCCTTGGTTCGCCCCTCGGCGGCGCGGGACCCGCCTTGATCGACGATGACCGGAAGGCGCTTGCCAATCTTGTCTTTGAGCCTGCGGGCGCTGATTTTCTGGCAATGCTCCATGAAGCGCTTGTAACGGATTTCTTGAACCTCGGGCGCCACGAAGGGAAGGCCAAGATGGTTTGCGGCCGCGCCCGCGACCGGCTCGTATTTGAAGGCGCCGGCGCGGTCGATTATTGCTTCGTCAAGCCAGGCCAGGAGCAGCTCGAAATCCTCTTCCGTCTCGCCAGGAAAACCGACAATGAAGGTTGAGCGCAAGGTAAGCCCGGGGCAGGCCGCGCGCCATTTCGAAATCCGCTCCAGCATCTTCTCGGTGCGGCCTGGCCTCCTCATCGCGCGCAGAATTTTTGGGCTTGCGTGCTGAAACGGAATGTCGAGATAGGGCAAGATCTTTCCCTCCGCCATGAGTTCGATCGCGTCGTCGACGTGCGGATAGGGGTAGACATAGTGGAGCCTTACCCACACGCCAAACTGTCCTAGTTCCCGCGCGAGGTCGAAAAATTTCGCCCTGACCGGACGTCCGCGAAAAGAGCTTTCGGCATATTTTAAGTCCAATCCATAGGCACTCGTATCTTGCGAGATAATGAGAAGCTCCTTGACACCCGCCGCGACAAGCACTTCCGCCTCGCGCAAAATATCGCCCGCCTCGCGGGACACGAGTACCCCTCGCAATTTCGGAATAATGCAAAAGGTGCAGCGGTTGTTGCAGCCTTCGGAAATTTTCAAGTACGCATAGTGGCGCGGCGTGAGCTTGATGCCTTGCGGGGGCAAAAGATCGAGAAAAGGATTGTGGAGAGGCGGCGCGGCTTCATGCACCGCACGCATGACGGAGCCAAAATCCTGCGGGCCGGAGATCCAACGAAGGTCCGGAAATTTTTCCAAAATCGCAGCGGGCTCCGCGCCCATGCAGCCGGTGACGATGACCGTGCCGTTTTCCGCCGCCGCCGCGCCGATCGCGGCAAGCGATTCGGCCTTTGCGCTGTCGAGGAAACCGCAGGTATTGACGATGACCGCGGCGGCCTCTTGATGCGACTTGGCGAGGTCGTAGCCTTCCGCGCGGAGGCGCCCGATAATCCGCTCGCTATCGACGAGCGCCTTGGGACAGCCGAGCGAGACGAAGGAAATTTTTGGCGCTCGTGGGGGGGCAGCAAGACGCGCGGGGAAAGTTGAGGAAGCGCTTATTGGTTTGGGATTCATGCGCCTGCTTGGCACGCGTTGCGCCACCTGGCAAGTGCGAGACTATTGAAGCGCCAGGAGATGGCCCAGCGACGGCTTGAAGCCCTCATGTCGGTGGTCAAGCACGCTGGTAATCCAGCTTCGAAACCAGACTGCGCATGAATCACCCCGCTTATTTCGCGTCGTGAAAGATGATACCGGCCGTGTAGCGGTGCCCGGACCTGAGGCGGCTCACGCCATGGCGCAGGTTAACTCGATAGATGCCGCGCGTTCCGTTCACCGGCCTGTGGTGGACAGCAAAGATCACCGCATCGCCTTGCCGCAACGGGACGACCTCTACTCGTGACTGCATGCGCGGCCGCTGCTCGGTCAAGACGAATTCGCCTCCCGTGAAGTCACGGCCCGGCTCCGAGAGGAGGATCGTGATCTGAAGCGGAAAGGCCAGCTCGCCGTAGAGGTCCTGGTGAAGACAGTTATAGTCGCCCGGCCCATATTTTAAGAGCAGCGGGGTTGGCCTTATCTGGCCCGCCGCGTGGCAACGCTCAAGGAAGTCCACGTGTTCGTTTGGGTATCGGACTGCGATCCCCATCGCCTCGTTCCAGCGGTTGGCGATAGACGCCAGCCGCTCATAGAGAAGTCCGCGAAACTCGGTAATCAGCGGGGGCAGCGGATAGGCGAAATATTTGTACTCGCCCTTGCCGAAACCGTGCCGGTCCATCACGACGCGGCCGCGAAAGCGGCTATCGTCGGAGTAGAGAGAAGCGATGGCCGCGCATTCTTCCCGGGGCAGTAACTTCTCCAGCACCGCGGAACCGCGCGCGCCGAGCTCGCCGGCGACGAAGTTCCAGTCGACCCGCACGACGCGGCCGGCGGGAGACCCGGCCGCGGGTTTCGTTTGAATATTCACCGTGACGTCTCCCGGTCGAGCAAGGCGCGCTTGCGCGCGACGCCCCAGCGGTAGCCGGCGAGCGCACCGTCGTTTCGCACGACACGATGGCAGGGAATTGCCACCGCTATGGCGTTCGCCGCGCAGGCCCCCGCCACCGCGCGAACCGCCTTCGGCGCCCCGATCCGCTTCGCGATGTCCGCGTAGCTCGCCGTCGAACCCGCGGGGATTTCCCGTAACGCTTGCCAGACTCGCTGCTGGAAGGCGGTGCCGCGCACGTCGAGCGGCAGGTCGAGGCCGAGCGACGGCGCTTCGACGAAGCCGACGACCTTGGCGACCAGCGCCTCGAAATCCGCGTCGCCGCCAATTAGCTCAGCGCGCGGAAAGCGGTCTTGGAGGTCGCGGGCAAGCGCATCCGGGTCGTCGCCCATGAGGATGGCGCAGACGCCCCTCTTGCTCCTCGCCACGAGGATGGAGCCAAGCGAGCATTCGCCGACCGCGAAGCGTATCCCGGTGTTCGCGCCCCCGGCGCGATAATCGGTCGGGGTCATGCCTAGCACCGCGTTTGAGGATTCGTAGAACCTCCCGCTGGAATTGAAGCCGACGCCGTAGATCGCCGCTGTCACCGTCGTGCCGGGCTTTGCAAGCGCTTCCCGAATGCGCTTGGCGCGATGGGCGATCGCGTAGTCTCTCGGCGTCACGCCGGTGACGACCTTGAAGAGCCGGTGGAAATGATAGGCGCTTAAACCGGCCTTGCGGGCGAGCTCACCAAGGCTTGGGATCTCCACGGTGGACTCGATGCCGCGGCAGATCTCCACGACCCTTGCCGCGTGACGCTCGATCAGCGCGGGCTTGTCTGGCTTGCACCGCTTGCACGGACGAAAGCCCGCCCGCTCGGCGTCCGCGCAGGTCAGGTGGAAGCTGACGTTTCCCGGCTTCGCCGCGCGTGAAGGGCAGGACGGCCTACAGTAAACGCCGGTCGTCTTCACCCCATAGTAGAATTGACCATCGAATTTGCGGTCCCGCGCGGCGATAGCCTGCCACCTCGGGTCCCGATCGGCCGGAACACCGGCGATATTCGACCTGTTGAACATGACGTTCATCCTCGTGGCCATTCGCCAATCCCTATTTTGAGGTTTATGTAACGCTTGCCATCCGGCTCCGCACTCCGGCTCTTGCTTTCGAATCAGGAATCCGCGCCGGAACGTGCTTGTTGCCGCATCCGCCAGCTGGCGGCACCAAACGGTGTGCACAACTTTTTGCGGCGCGCGCCCGTGAAAGGCCAGTAACGAGACCGGAACAGACCAAATGCCGGCGCCAGGGCTCGTAGCTTCTCGCGGTTTGGCGGCACCGAATTCGCAGGAGAAATCTCATGTTCCCGTTTCGCAAGGCGGTGTTTGCCGCCACAATGAGCTTTGCCGCGCTGGGCGGCGCCGTGCTTTCCCCTTCCTTCGCGGAAATGACCGTGGAAGTCGGCGGCGCGCCGATGTATCCGTCGAAGAACATCATCGAAAACGCGGTCAATTCGAAGGATCACACGACGTTTGTCGCGGCTGTCAAGGCAGCCGGACTCGTCGAGACTTTGCAAGGCGAAGGACCCTTTACGGTTTTCGCGCCGGTGAACAAGGCTTTTGAGAAACTGCCAAAGGGCACGGTCGAAACGCTTTTGAAGCCCGAAAATAAGGCCGCCTTGACCGCGGTTCTCACCTACCACGTCATTCCCGGCAAGATTTCCGCCGCCGATTTCGTCGCGGCGGTCAAGAAGGGCGGCGGCCAAGCCGTATACAAGACGGTAGAGGGCGAGGAGCTGACCGTGCGGCAAGATGGCCGAAGACTCGAAATCATTGACGCCAAGGGCGACAAGTCCTTCGTGACGATCGCCGACGTCATCCAGAAAAATGGCGTCATTCACGTCGTCGATACCGTGCTTCTGCCGAAGAGCTGAAGTTCGCGCTGAACGGGCCAGGCCATGCCGCGCATGGCGGGGTCTGGCGCGTGCGGGGGTTTTTGTTGCCCTCGGCTCCCGCGGCGCCCGGCGCCCTCTCAATACATTCGCTGAGTCGTCATGATCTCGAACGGATTGGAGATTCACAGCGCCTATCCAACTCTGCCTTTCAAGGTGTCACGCGCGATCACGCTCGGCGGACGGCTTGGCGGCGCGGCGCAATGGCATTTCGCCCTGGATAGGGAGACCTATGGCTATAATTGGTTCAGCGGGCTCCGAGCCGGCGGTTGGCGGGTGCCCATTAAAGCGCCGTCGATATATGCAAAAGGCAGCCCGACACCGTCGTCGCGGGCGGATGCGCGCTGCCCTTGGCGGCGAGATGGAAATCGCCGGCCAGCAATTTCAAATCGCCCATGATGAGATCACCTTCGAGAACGAGACATTCCTCATGGCCCTGATCATGGAGATGCGACTCATAGGTTGAACCCGGCAAGGCGCGCACGAGCATCGAACGCCGCTTCGCGCCGGGATCCTCGAAAAGAACCGTATAGGTCACGCCGCGCGACATCTCGGTCCAAACGCCGGTTCCGGCGCGCCGGGTCTGCGTGCCCGGAAGTTCTGGGGCGGCGGCGTCGATAGCGTCGAGAATCGTGTCGAAAAGCCCGGGTGGCGGAACTTGCCGCCCGGCGGCGAGATCGACCGCGACGAAATTCTCTTGCCAAAGCTTGACTTTCGCTTGCAAGGCCGGATCGCTCAAAAGCCTCGCCTCGATCGCGGCGCGCGCGGCCCCGCGCGAGATACCCAGCGCATAGGCGGCAGCGATCTGGTCAAGATCCTCGGACATTATTTTCCCATGCATTCTGCGAGTTCTCGCACCGCGCGGTGAACCCATGACTTCACGCTCCCCAGGGGAGCACCCATTTGCGTTGCAAGTTCCTCATAGCTCAGGCCGTGCAGATAAATCAAAGTTACGCACTTTCTATATTTCTCATTTAGCTCCTTCAAGCATTGCCGGATATCGGCCGCGATCACCGGATCGCCGGATGGCCTTGCCTCGACCGCCGCCAGCACCCCAGCTTCGTCGAGCGAGGAAGTAGGCGGCGGCGCGGCGGCTATCCGGCTCAAGGCGGCATTGCGGGTAACCACGGCCATCCACCCCATGGCATTACCCTTGGAAGCATCGAAAAGATGCGCCTTGCGCCAAATTCGCGTCATCGCTTCTTGAAGCACGTCCTGCGCCAGGTCGCGATCCCGCATCAGGCGCACGCATATGGCGAAGAGGACCGGCGCGGATTTGTCGTAAAGGGTCCGGAAAGCCTTGCGATCACCCGAGGCGACGGCTTCGAGCAGAATGCACAATTCCGCGTTCGACTCAAAAAGGACCGAATGACCCCGTGCCATAAGGCCGTTTCCATCGCGAAAAATCGGCCAAAAGCCGAAGCTGTCATTAGCAGTTCAGCCAATTCGAGCCTAGAGCTTTTTCAATTGCTCCCCGCGCAGCAATGACCATGGGAGTGAAAGCCGGACCGCCGCCGTTACGTGGCGCGTGCATCCAAGGCTCCGGGGCGGTAGAATGGCCCGCATGGCGAAAAATTCCGGATCTGAGAATTGCGCGTGGCGGGCATGGCTTTTGCCGAAGCCGGCCGCCGCCGCGCTTGCGGCAATGGCATTTTTGCTGCCTCTGGCAGCCAGCCGGCCCGCGGTTGCGCAAATCGACCCGTTTGCCTGGTTCGAGCAATTGTTCGGGCCAAATCCGCCGCCGGGCCGCGTCGTGAAACCAAGGCCGGACGTCCACCGGGCCGCGCCGCGACCATATCTGGCGCGGCCGAGGTCAAGCCGTAAGGCGATCGAAAGGGCGGCGAGAAAAGCGGGCGAAAAAACAATCGCAAAGGCGCCAGCCAAGCCCGCCGTCGCGCCTGCCTATTTCGTCGCGGTCCTCGGCGACAGCCTCGGGCAGATGCTGGCGCAGGGATTGAGCGAGGCATTCGAAAACCGGCCGGAGGTCGCCATCCTGCGCAAGGCGAAAGAAAACTCAGGCCTTGTCCGCGACGATTTCTTCGATTGGACCAAGGCCACGCAAGACCTGCTCGCGAGCGGCGAGAAAATCAATTTCGCCGTCATGTTGATCGGCAGCAACGACCGGCAACCCTTGCGCGACGCCAATGGCAGCTACGACCCACGCTCGCCCGAATGGCAAGCGGCCTACACGCAACGGATCGAAACGATCGCGGCAATGTTCCGCGACAAGAAAATTCCCCTCATCTGGGTCGGCCTGCCGATCATGAAAAGCGAGCGGCTTTCCGCCGATGCGCTGGCGTTTAACGAATTCTATCGCGCCTACGCCGAAAAGGCCGGCGCCACCTACATCGACATATGGGAGGCCTTCGCCGACGAGGCCGGTCAATACAGTGCCTATGGCCCCGACATCAACGGTCAGACCGTGCGGTTGCGCGCCGCCGACGGGGTCCATTTCACCAAGGCGGGGGCGCGCAAGCTCGCCCATTTTGTCGAACCTGAGATCCGCCGCAATCTCGACGAGGTGCAGCCCAACACCGAGTCAGCGCCGAATTTGGCGAATGTTCCGGAAACGCCCGCGAACGTGTCGGCTTTACCTGGGAGCAAGGCCCCGCCCGCGCCGAAACCGGTTGCCGGCCCAGTCCTGTCTTTGACCGGCCCCGTTCTCGCCCCACGCGGCGAACTCGCCACGCGGACGACGCCCGCCGGGACAGCGAATAACACTGCGCGGACTTTGATCGAGCAAACCTTGCAGCAGGGCAGGCCGCTCGCCCCGAAGCCCGGACGCGCCGACGATTTCTCCTGGCCGAGAAACTAACGCGCCCGAAAAAATATCCGCGTCATTCCGTGCCGCCCGCCGCAAAAAATCGACGCCGCACGTTATCGCGATGGAACGAACCGCCGAGGTTGCGCGTTAACCATCCGATCAATCCCAGCATGGCCGACGACCGGGGTGCCAAACCAATGTCCAACTTCCCAACAACTCGTTTATTCGCGGCGGCCGGGTTCGCGGCGTTCCTGGCCACTGGCGCGCAAGCCTTCGACGGCGGCTCGCCCCCAGGGCTGATGAATCGCCAAGTGCAGCCGGTGAGCCTGCCAACCGATGTCCAGCGCGAGGTTCAACCGACCCGCACGATTGTCGACGATCCGACCGGCGAACGGGCCGGAACGATTACGATCGACACCAAGAACCGCTATCTCTATCTGTCGATGGGGGGCGGCCGGGCGATGCGCTACGCTGTCGGAGTCGGACGCGAGGGCTTTGCATGGTCCGGGCGCGCCCATATCGGCCGCCGCGCCGAATGGCCTAGCTGGACGCCCCCCGCCGCCATGCTGTTACGCCGCCCGGATCTGCCGCGCGTCATGGAAGGCGGCCTTGCCAATCCGCTCGGCGCCAGGGCCATGTATCTCTACAACAGACATGGCGACACTCTGTTTCGTATTCACGGCACCAATGAGCCCGATACGATTGGTCGCGCGGTCTCTTCCGGCTGCATCCGCCTCTTAAACGACGACGTCGTCGATCTTTATTCGAGGGTCAAGATCGGCGCGCCGGTTGTCGTGCTCTGACCGCTCGCCATTCGTTCGAGACGAGCCGAGACCGGTTTGGCGGCTTGCCAAACCGGTTAATTTTTGCTTTCAGAGTCGGTTAATGATCTTTGACAAACAGGGTAACTTTATTAATCAGTCCATAAGTCCCTTCATGCTCAGGCGGCGTATTTGAGAGAGGGTTTCTGATAGAAGGAGCGGATTTTTTTGGGATCGTTTTGCAG
>JBOHJT010000055.1:0-14375 GCA_050728715.1 Methylocella sp. | reverse complement strand
CGCCAGTTTTAGTTGGGCTCGCGGTGTCCAAAAGCCGGAAGAGAGACCACGCGCCAGTGTGCTCTATCGCAACGGGTGCCGGCTGGGCCGACTGGGAAAGCGACGGCGCTCCAGCCGGCTGCGGGCGGGGATCCTTCCACAACGACACCGCTGCACGGCCTCCAGCCGCGGCCCCCGGCCATTGAATTGCTTGCGGAACGACCGAGGTCCCCGCTTGCGTCACAACCACCGCGCCATTGACTTCGAGCTTGGCAGTAACACCGGCGCCGCTCAACACAGGTGGAAAAACTTGTAAATTCACCGTGGGCATGTTGCCCCCAGATGGGAAAAAAGCGTCCCTGATCTGTGCGGCGCGCTGAAATTCCTTCAAGGTTGCGCGCGACAAGCTCTTCGATAAGGGTTGTTCCGGACGCCAAGCCCATTCGCGTTTCGACGTGTCGGCATATTTGGCGAGGAATTCCTTGAAAAAACCATCGATGATTCCCCCTGGGGCGAAAAGACGGCCGAAATCGGCAAGCGCGATTTCGCTTGAGGCGCCTCGTGTGAATGGATAGCGGCCGGGCACGACCTGCTGACACTGGCTTAGAACCTGATCACCGAGAGCCTTCGAGAGCCGTCCTAACTCGGAATTGTTAACGTCTTTTTCGAAGGCGGTGGCGGCACTAAGCAGCATAATTTTAAAGGGGTCCGGCAATCGGCTCGCGTTCGCCTTAAATTTTTGCACCAGGGGAGCCAGCAAGGCGTTGGCTTGCGGCGCGTCCGAAGGAACGGTCGCCGACGTAATGAGATTGTCTTTGATTTCACTTAGTTCGGCAACGAGTTCATCGATCGGTCTATGCGTGGAATTCCCCTCCACCCACTCGTGATAGGGCTTGAATTGGGCCTCGATCTTCGCGCCCGGCGCCTGATCCTGATCGGGGAAAAGGTTGGCGCCTCGTTTCTGTTGTCCACCGTCGCCCGCACCCTCCTTCCCCAAGTTCCGGTGCTCCTTGGTCAGCAGTGTCTCGTCGCTGATTGATTCGAATAAGGCCTTGATCGGCGAAGCCGCCGAAGCGGCGGCGGCGAGCGCCAAATAGCGAGGTTTGTCGGCGGTGAGCCGTTTAACCTTTAGCTTGGCCAAGGCGTCACGCCATGCACCTGCAAAATCCCTTGTGTAGAGGTCGAGAAGGTCTTGCGGCAGTGTCTTGTATTGGTCCGCGATCACACCCTGATCCGCGAATTTTCCGAGGACCCAGCGTTCCTTAGCGACGCGTTCGGCAATCCCCGGGAGGTTTCCCAAAAAGGCTTGCTGAAAGCCAGGATAGGTGAAGAAGGCAGGAACATGAATGGAGTCAAGGCCGACGCCGCCTACCCCTTCGAAAACACGATCGAGGTCGGCGCCACCGGCCCGCGTCGCCACCCAATCGGGAATGTGGAGTAGACGCGCCTGCGATTTCAATAACTGATAGGCCCGTTCAGAAACAGAAAGACGCGCTAGGGTTTTCTGACTCTCTTCAACCACGGTCATGCTGGGTTCGACAAGCATCTCGCCGTTGCCTTCGAGGTCCAATAGTGCAATTAGGTGTTCCTCAAGTGCTTTGCGTCCAACTGCCTGTGGCCCGGCGCCCTGATAGAGTTCGTCTTCCCAATCCTGCCGTTCCCACGACAGAACCAGATCGCGATCGACGGAATGCAACCCGCCAAGCATCATGTAGACCTTGAGGGCCTCGTAAATATAGCCGGGCTCGTCGCGGCGGCTGTCCAAAACCTCCTCGAGCCGGTAAAGGAGACGCGGCCGCAGCAACCGTTCCAGCCCAAGCCGGTATGCCGATTCAGAAGCCGACATCAGGCGTTCACGCTGGCTCAATCCAAGGCCTTCGGCAAGCCCAGTGCGCACGCCGCTGACGCCGCTCGTTGGTGCGTCGTGCAGTTTCTCGAGGAGTGGCAAAATCTTACTGAAATCGCGATCCGACACCACTTCGTCGCGCACGATCGCGTAGCCAGGACTGGCTGCATATTCCTTCGCAGCGGCGTCGACGTCGGCCACCAGCTGCCTGTTGCGCGAATAGCTCGTGAGCCACGCCCCGCCAAGAGTTGTTGCCGCCGCACAAATTGCAACGATGGCCGCGGCCTTCAGCAACAATGCCCGCCGCACGGCCTTTATGTCGGTCGAGACCCATGCCGCTTCGCCGATGATCACCTTCTGAATAAGATTGTAGAGGAAAAAGCTCTTGCCCGGCCCGGAATAGACAGCACCGCTGATTTCCTGCGCGCCAAAATTTTTGATAAGCGCATTGATCAACTGATCAATTGGCGCACCTTGCTGAGTGCCTGAGGTAAAATAGAAGCCGCGCAAGTTGGCATTGGAGTGATATCGCGTCGGCTCGAAGATGGCGTTGAGGAAATCATACAAGGGCCGCTTCAACGCGGCCATCTGTGCGGGAAACCCGAAAAGCGAGACGCGAGTCGACGGCACCGGCTCCTCCTGCAGCCGATCCGGCATCTCCTGATTCAGGCGTTCTATCAATGCGTCAAATTCAGTCGGAACCGAGGCAACAAGGTTGCGCGTCTTTTCGGCGGTCTGGAATGTCGCGCCCCACACTTGCCGGCGCCCCTGTCCATCGAGATTGCCGAAATATTCAGCAAATCCAGCGATGAGGTCCGCCTTGGTGAACAATGCGTAGACCGGGAAGTCGACTTTCAGCCGGTCGTGGAGTTCCAGTAAACGCATCCTTATCGCCTTCGCGTGGGCGGCGAGCTCGGCTGGATCGAGCCGGAACACGTCCTCCAGGCTAATAGCAACAAGCACGCCATTAATCGGCTGCTTCGGGCGATTTTTCTTGAGGAGATCGAGAAAGCTTAGCCAGCTTCGCTTGTCCGAGCTCGCATCGGAATCCTGGGTCGTGTAACGGCCAGCGGTGTCAATTAGGATCGCATCCTCGGTGAACCACCAATCGCAATAGCGCGTGCCGCCGACGCCGGCGATCGCCGCCGGGGTGGCTCCTCCCGATAAAGGAAACTTCAGGCCGGATTTTGTCAGCGCCGTTGTCTTACCCGATCCGGGCGGACCAATGATGACGTACCATGGCAGATCGTAGAGGAAGGTCGATTTGCCGCCGGCCTTCTTCAAGGTCATGAGCGCGTCCTTTATGCGCTCGCTCAAAACCGCCGTGTCGTCCTCCTGATCCTCTTTGCCGGCAATGCCTTCCGCGATAGCACCCGCTTTCTTCTTGCGGCGCCAAAAATGCCATCCCGCCGATCCGGCCACGACGGCGACCAAGATAACGACCGCGAGCTCGCGTATGATGTAATTATCGAACGGCCGCCAGCCACCGATAACGACATAGGGGCTGGCGACGTACACGACAGCCGCGACCGATGACAAACCTACTCCGTAGAGCACAATTCGTAACATGTCGCCGTGCAATCCGGGTTTGCTGGCCATCGCGCTCTTCCTATTCTTCTATTTTCTTGATGAGCACCTCAACGCGCCGGTTGTGGGCCCGGCCCTCAGGGGTGGTATTCGGGGCGACCGGTTGATCCGGCCCTTTGCCGTAGACCTCGACGCGCGTGGAGTCGCTCAGCTTCGGCCGGATGAGTGCCGCGACGGCATTGGCGCGTTCGACCGAAAGCTGCTGATTGTCTTTGAAACGGTTTAGCGGACTGAGCGGTTGGTTATCGGTGTGGCCAACGATTCTTACTGGTCCCGCCTGCCCGTTGACGACCTGCGCAAGCTGATTGGCGATCAGCTGAAACTGCGGCAGCACCCTGGCTTGCCCGGACTCGAACAGGATTCCGCTGCCGATGCTTATCGCGATCCATGGTCCATAGGATCGCACATAAATATACGGCGGGAGCTTCGCTTTGATCTCATTCATCTGTTTTTCGACAGCGGGCGTCGGCTCGACTCTCGGCGCGGGCAATCGGCGCTGCAGGGCAACCTTGCCAGCCGGATGCAAATTAATGACCTCATTCGCGACCGTTTCACTTTGGCTCGAAAGCGAAGCACGCAGGGCGAGGAACAGATCCAACAGCGCAAATGCCAGCACTCCCGCGAGGGCCCATGCTGGAAAGCGTAAGCGCGGTTGCTTGACTGTCAGCTCTTGGCCTTTCCAGCGGGGTGACAATTCGAGTGTTATCCTCCGCCTGACACGGCGAAGCGTCTCATAAAGATCACGTTGGATGAGCTGCAATTGTGCCGCTCCCCCGCTCGAAGTGCGATGTACGCCCTGGAACCCGAGAGCAAGGCACGCATGCTGAAGCTCCAGGACATTGTAGTTCACGGCCGGTTCGCGCTTGAGACGATCGAGTTCCTCGAAGAATCGGACACCCGCGATACGCTCGCCGAAGAAACGGGACCCCATGCTGTATTGAGTCCAGACGTGGCGATCCTCGGTCGGAATGTTTTGAACGATATCGTCGGCCGTCGCGCATATTAGATATTTCGCGACATTCGCCTGCTCGACTGGAACTCCCGCCAAGCGAATTTCAGACTCAAAGAAATTGATCGCCGCCGCCACTTGTTCCATGAGACTTGCGAAAGATGCACGCAACATGGCAACGCGCAAGCGTCCGAGCAGGTGCAGCAACGGGCCCGCCGCGCGCATGATCGGATTTTCATGTTGCGCGGCGAGCTCGTCGAACCGCAGATCCTCGGCGCGCGGCAGGGCTGCCGTAGGATCGGGAACTTGATTCGCGCTGACAATCCAGTCGTCCGCAACGGATTGACGCGGATCTCCTTGCTCCGGCGATCCATAGCGCCCAGACCGGGGATCAGGCAGCCCGTAAGGCGTCGATTTCGGCTGCGGCGGCAGGGCCTGTGGCTGATACGCTGGCGCGGTCGCCGGGGTATAGGGTGCGGCCGGCGGCGTTTCATCTGAGTGAGGCGACCGCGCGGGTTTGGGCGAAGCCGGGGGACGCCGCATCCCTGGATTGGGTGTGATAATCGTCCGTTCTTGCTCAGGCCCGAAGGGCTTGTCCTTATCGCTCATTGCCGGTTTTCCAACACGGCCCACAACTCAAGTTGCAGCTCAGGCCAATCGCCGGAGAAATGCATTCCAATCGACGCAGCGGCGCTGAATTCGGGCCACAGCGGCGACTTTTTATCGAGATAGAAATAGACATGATCGGTTATTGCGCGAATCTGCGGGGGCGGCGCGGGCAAATGAACGAGCGGAACCCCTGGCAAGTTCGCGAGCACGATTTCGTTCATCCGGCTATTTGGACCAAGCTTGAATAGATTTGGGAACTGAGTCTGAATTTCAGTCAGCGCCCGGCGGGCCGATACTTCAAGGACAAAGGTTGCAGTCCGGAACAATGAACGGTCGCGGACCGGCGAAATGAACGCGTTGCTTGCCCTTTCAATGATCTCGAGGCGGATCGCGCGTCTTCCAAGGCGGGCACTCAGGAATTCCTGCAGGTCACGCATCACGGGCTCGAAAACGCTTTCGAGATTATCGTGATCATAGCTCGGGTAAAGGCGAGCTTGGCGCTCCAGTGTTGCGAATGTCGCGAGTTCGCCCGCCAAGGAGGTTAAGACGGTGTACAACCTTTCTGGATGCACGTAACACGAACCACGTAGATGCTTCAAAATAGGGATTGTGCGATTGAGCAATTGCAGGACAAAATAATCGACGCTCTGCAACCCACCGCCAGCGGAAGGGTCCGCGGCATAACGCGCGAGTTCCTCCAACTTGTTGTCCACCCAGCCGATGACGCGATCAAGCCATCCATTGACGACCGGATGCGCGGAGCACACCAACAGTGGCGGAGCAAATTTCTGATCGAAAATGATGACCTTGTCTCGAATTTCAACGATCCGCGCAATCGCCAAACAAAGATAGCCTGGCTTCGCCGTCCGCCCAAGTTGGAAGGCGAGGCGCGGATAGGCGATGTCGATCTCCTGCTCGCTGCGCAGATCGGCAGTCGAATCCATGAATGTTTCGGCTCCTTCGGTGAACCGGCTTGCGGCGTCCGTCGCGCGGTAATCGACTTCGCGCGTGTTGGGCGAAGCGACTGGTAATGTCAGCCATACAATCTGATTGCCGGCATTGTCAGGCACCTCGATAGCCAAAGGCGGCGGACTGTCGGCCGGAACGTCGAACGGTGTACCGTCGGCCATCAGGCCTGTTGCCCGGCGCACCCCGAATTTGCTCTGTTGGGCGAGATCGAAGTCAATTTCGATATTAGAAAAACCCCATGGATAGGGCGTGATGTGCCGCGTGCGGTTCTCTGTCAGCCGTTCGAAGTAACGATCGCATTGTTGCAAATGGTGCGGACGAAGAAAGAGACCCTCTCTCCAGACAACCTTGCTGTACCAGGACATCGCTCGTCAATCCGATCTCGGCCTATTGGTTACTATCGGCCTTATCGTAACACTCCGCAAAATATTGCATGAATACGTCCACCAGCCCATCGTCGCGGCGTTGGGTTTTCGCCTTCCAGCGTGAAACATAAGAGTCCCACAGCCGCGCCTTGCGCGATCCAATCAACGCCCCCAGACCGCCCTCGTTGGCGGTCGCGTTTTCGATCGCCGCCGGATCGAGATCTTCGGCAATAATACGCATGGCCTTTTGCATGGCTGAATAGGTGCGCAGTTGATGATATTTCAGATCAGAAAACCCTTGCGTGAAAGCACGGGGCGCATCGAGATAGCCACGGGTTGCCGGGCCAAGCATGATCCGCAGCGCGTCCTCGGCCGTCGGCGAAAATTTCAAGGGATTATTGCCTTGCGCCTGGATCATAGTTTGATGCACGCTGCGCGTCAGTCGCTTCGTCTCACTGCGCGCGTCGAGCAATTGTTTCATCTCGAACGCGAGTAGCCGGATGAGTGACCCTAGCCGCTCACCCAATTCTCCTGCGGTTTGCTGCTGGAACGTGTGTTGCGGTACGCTGGACGCGGCGGCAAAAGCGGCCAGGAATTGGCTAAACGATGCAATTGGAGCGGAGTCGTTGCGCGCCTGACCCGACCCCCCTTCAGGGCAACGAGGCGCGGCCGCCGGCGGCAGCTGCTCAGCTCTAGCCTCGCGCGATTTCGGTTTGGGCACAAATTGAGATGGTGCGGCATCAGCGGACCAGGGTCCCCCTTCGGACGAAAGGATTCTTCGCGGGGCCGGAGGCGCGGGTGATGGTTCGGGAGCCGGCTCCGGCTTCGGGACAACTGGCGCCCAATCGGTGTCCGGATCGAAGGCCCGGGCCGCGACCGGCGGATCGGAGTCATTATGCGCCGGGGTAGGATCCCTGAATATAGGGCCTGGAAGGTCGGCCGGACGCTCTATCCAATCGTCGGGAGCTCGCAGGTCGATACGTTCGGGTTTCAGTTCGCTTCGCGGAATTGGCGGCGCGATTTCGCCGTCAGGCTTCCACAATTCATCATAGGAGGCTGGCCGAGACATGATGCCGCGTGGCGCGGCTTGCGCCGGGACTACCTCATCGACGGTGACTGCGACAACGTATTGGCCGATGGTCAGGCGGTCGCCGGAATGCAACCTGTACGGCGATTGCACCCGGTTTTCGGAGTCGTTGACAAAGGTGCCGTTGGTCGAAACGTCATAAAGAAGATATTCGCCATCCCCAGCGCGTATTTCGCAGTGCTTGCCTGAAATGAAGCGGTTCGGATCAGGAAGTGTCCAGTCGAGGTATTCATCGCGCCCGATATCGATTCCGCGCCCGCCCGTGACCGTAACGCTCAGGGGCCCGCCGTCCGGCAGACTGGCATGGTTCTCGATCGCCAAGGTCAGGCGCATGATGCGATCCTCGAATTATTTTCCGTTTATCAGCCGGATGCCCTCATCGAGCCAAATGCGGCGGTAGTCGTCTTTCTTTTTAGCAGGAAGCCTCGGGCCAGCCAACAGGAAGGCAGCGCGAGTCGACTGCGCAGTGAGATAGGGTGGGATTCGGACCACCAACCCGTCGTCTGGGCCTAGGATCGCGGGCCTGAGGCTCGGCCCTGAATAAGCCGCTGCATAGGCGGCAAAAGTTGCGGGCGAAGTATGATCGCCCGCGAGCGCTGCCTTATGGGCAGCGAGACGCCGCGGCTCGTTTGGTTGCTCCACCCAAGCCTCTGCTGCTGCCAACGTACGAATCTCCCCAGATGCTGGCGTGCCGGGCAGGCCACGCACGCATCGGCACGCCCAACACGTTGCTTGACGGCGATCGAGCAAATAGGCACAGAAACTAAGAGCAGCCATGGCCTGGCCCGTCTTGGCCAAATTATTCATATAGTCGAGTGGCGCCTCGCTGGTCGCGGGAGCGCCAACGTCTTTGGCCGCGGTCGGGAACGCGGCGAAGAGATCTTTGGCCGTGGCGAATCTCAGCCGCTGCATGATCGATCCTCAAGCCTAAACAGGAGGAACGAGGACGCCTGTGCCGGTGAGTGGTCCCGCCACCACCATCGGCCCCGGTACGGTTACAATCCCGGGACCAACAATGAGGGTGGCACCGCCCGCTTGCAGCGTGATCGACGCCCCCGCCATGATCGTAACGCTGGCTCCTGCCTCGATTGTCACCGAGGCGCCGGCCACGGTCGATTGCGTGGCCCCGACCTGCGTACTCTGACTGGCGCCAACCATTGTGGATTGGTCTATACCAATGTTCACTTTTTGGTTTGTGCCGACCGTCACGTTGTCCTCTTGAGCAATGGTTGCATGCCTATTGCCGCTAGTGATATGCAACTCATCGTCGCCCATTTTGAGCGTCGTCTTGCGCGACGGCGACCCGCACGGAGTCTCGAAATTCCGGCCGATCTCACGTGTCTCCGCATGCAGGATCGTCGCATTCAAATCCTTTTGTGCGTGCATCCGAATTTCCTCGGAGTTCTTCGCGTCTTCGAACATGAATTCATTGTAACCGTTACCGCCCTTTGACGAATTTGATTTGATGCCGGATCGAGTCTTGTTATCCGGCAAACTGTAAGGAAACTTGTTATCCCCGTTGTAAACGACCCCCACGACAAGCGGTCTGTCAGGATCTCCTTCCAAGAATTCGACGACGACTTCCATGCCTATGCGGGGGATGAAATGGCCGCCCCATTTGCCGCCTGCCCACATTTGCGCGACACGCATCCAGCACGAGCGCTTATCTTCGCGATCCCAATGAAATCGGACTTTGATCTGTCCATGCCCGTCGTCGTCGACATCGATTTCTTCACCGTCCTTTCCGCTGCGCGCCACGACTTTCGCTGTTTGCGGGCCATAGACGAGCGGCTTGGGCGTCACGATCGGCGCGCGAAACCGCCTGTCCTTGGGCAATAATTCGTATTTGCCTTGATATGGGTTGTCAGGGGTCCCCGAGGCGCTTTGGCTCGACCGGTATAACTGGGCCGAGAAACGGTGCGCGCAGCGCACAATCAAATATGGTTTGTTTTCTCCCTCGACAGGATGTGCCTCCAAGGTGACGAGGCCTCCAGGGAAAAAGCTCGCCGCGTCTCCTGTCGCGAAACGGCGATGGTCCACTGCCTGCTCGGCGCCAAGTCTGATTTCAGCATAGTTCTGTCCGTCGCCTTGGGCGTCGTATTTGCCCGGATAGTCATAATGCTCCATCCGCGCCTTGGCGTATTTCTCCCCGCCATTCGCGTCGCCCTTCATGTTGGCGTTTGGCTGACGAAAATTATAATCAATCAGTTCCACTTTGCCGGTCCGGAACCGCCGTTCCGAGGACCAGCCGAATAGCCTCTGTTCACGACTATGTAGCCTTCCCTGCGACTTGGTTGCGAAACGCGTGGTGCCATGGCCGGGAACCGGTTGGTGGGAAGATGGCGCGTCCGCGAGCACCAGCATGTGCCGATCGGCCGAATGCTCGAAGAAGTAATAGATGCCGTGCTGCTCCATCAAACGCGAAACAAAAGCGAAATCGGTTTCGCGATATTGAACGCAATATTCCAATTTCGGGAAACTGCCCGTCGTGGCCGAGCGATAAGCGATTTCCCGTTGCTGCAGAACCTCCTTGATAATGTCCAGTGCCGTCTTCTCATGCCAAATCCGGCAGTTGCTTGTGCGCGTCAGCAACCAGAGGGCGGGCCGCAATACCAATCTATAGGCATAAAGGTCATCTCGCATCCCGGCCGCCTGAGCTTCGACCGCGATGCCGTCGAAATAGCGCTCCGGGCCCTCTCCCAATCTCATGGTCACACAACACGATCGGCCGAGGATTTGATCAAAATCAACGTTTTCGTCTTGGCTCAATGCGTCAACGCAAAATTCGAAGAGCTCGCTCAAACCCTCCGTGGCGTCAAACGCGGCCAACACGAGCTTGTCCTTCCCAACGGGCGTCGTGAGGGACGCGATGCGAGTATGCTGCTTGAGTTCTTCGCCCATTTCGACCTCGAATGCTAAACGGTGTGCACCATAGTTCACTTTAGCAAATTACGTCGATACGACGTAAAAATATATATCGCGTCTGTTCAGGCTTGACAAATTTTGGCGATTCTGGCGATTTTAGAGCTTGCACGTGGACCTTCCGCTACTGCGAGAAGTGTAGCCGCCACAGGCATTGTTCGACCCGCATTTACCGGATGAAGCGTAAATCTGTAGGGCGCGAACTACGATTTAGCTGTTATAGTAAGTACCCTATTCGCGCATTGAGGCCCCGATCATGGCGCACCCGGCGGGTAAATTTAACGATGGAGTTCTCAGGCTCCTTTTTTTGACCGCCGCCTCTTGCTCCAGTTTTGCGGCTCGGTGGTGACCTCGGATGCCGGAGTGTTGCGCTATCGCGAACTCGATGACGTGCTCGGCCTGATAATGACTGCGGGCAATTCGCCAATGCAACAGTGCCACTTTACCTGGCCCGACTTCTTGCGGCTGACGAGGGTACCATGGCTGACAACGACACTTCGCTGTTTCTCGCTCCTCCGTTCTTGAAATTCTCGGGGAAGACTCCCTTCGCAACAAAGCGACTAATCATTTTCGGACTGGTAAAGCTTACGTTGAGGAAGAGCACCAAAAACCTTGGCTGATCCAGACCGCGAACAGTATCCCGTTCGTTCGGCAATTCGGTGTTTTTATCTTCGGC
The DNA here is from genome assembly GCA_050728715.1 of Methylocella sp. Lineage (GTDB taxonomy): Bacteria > Pseudomonadota > Alphaproteobacteria > Rhizobiales > Beijerinckiaceae > Methylocapsa. The sequence continues at coordinate 3,386 of JBOHJT010000055.1, read as the reverse complement.
TATGCTTCTAAGCTCGGCTTTCAGGGCCAGACCCAGACCCAATCCGACGTATCGAACGTAACGCTATCATTTAATAGAGCAAACGCAGTAGCAAGAATCATGGAACGTGCGAACCCGCGAGTCACGACGCGTATCGACACGTTCAGTGCAGAAGGCAGCCACGCTTATTCCGCGAAAGACACCGACGACGACGCCCTTTGGCGGGCGGTCGAACTTCACGTCTTTCTGGATAAGCTGCCCGCTCCTCCACCTGGGCCGGTCCCGCCACAGCCATGTCCAGGTGGGCGGCGCTTTCGAAATTGGTCTATCATGATCCCAGGGGGATTTAGCGTAAATCCTTTTGGCGCTATTTTACCCGCAGCTGTAAGCGGAAATTTCGTAAAGTTCCGTTTGGACGACGCGAAACCTCCGATCGTCCATGCTTTTGCGTTGCCAGGTGCCGGATTTGGTAATTCCGTCGGCACTCTGCCCCTCAAAGTAAAGGAATGGCTCAAAAAAATATTAGAAAATTTGTCTCTGAGCGAGCCCTCTTGGACTTCCTCCAGTGCTGAAACCCCATTCAATTTCGGTGATCTTGATGGTGCCACGTGCAACATCACTCAGATCAGCGGCGGGGTGGGGCCCGCCCTACAGAAGACCGTTGTCTCGCTTTACGGACAGGTTTGGTTCCGCGAATCCAGCGGCAAATGCATGTTTGCTAACAGGGATTTTTTCACTGGCCTCGATGTAAGCGGCGCCGGTGCGCAATTCAATATAGGCTCATCGAGCACTGGTGGCCCATTAATTAGATTATGGTGAAGGCTCTGTTGCATTCGTTTGCGTCTGGCGGTGAAACTAGCGGCTTTTCACCGAGGTCTCAGCCAAGGTCGCCGGTTCCGACCGCATCACCGAAGCGCGTGAGCGGCGGTTTAGTTGCGCACGTAGCTTTGACTCGGCTCGTTCGGAAGTGTATGGCTCCGAGAAGAGCCGTCCTAAAATGAAAGTCCCTTTCGATGCGGCCGATCATCGTGTTGTGTCGCGTGTCCAAGATTGATGGCTAGCCATGCCACGGATCGATGTCGCGGCGCTCGCCAATCCCGTATCTGAAAATGATCCTTGCGGCCCCGACCTCGATGGTCTCGGCGATGTGGATTTCCTAAACTTCGTGACGCTCGCGGAAGGCCTGCTCCCGTCCGAATTCTTTACGGACGGCGCGCCTTCCGGCGCCGGGCCGGACCGCGCCCGCGAAGAAACGCCGCCGTCGTCGTCCGCGCGAGACAGTGATCCAACCATCAGGCCGGGGACCGGCCCCGGCATATAATCTCGCCCTTGCTTGCCGCGCGGGTCCGGAAAGAGCCGCCGTCTCCAATTGCATCGCGAAGGCCTCCCCCAATCAGAAAGCCTCAATCGAATCGGAATATTCTAGTCAGTTCAACCAGCTCGATCCATTCCGCAAATCGCCCTGGGCGACCAGGCGATCATCTTCATTATCAAAAAAATTTCCCCAATGGCTTTTTTTGCATAGACTCACGGATGCGCTCTGTTACGCCGTCTGAAACGAATGAGGCCGGACCGAAGACAGCGGTGATTTAACGCATTTTTTCCGCCAAGCGGCGGCCGCTTCGCTTGAACATGCTTTCTCGGTGGCCTTGAGCCGGCGAGCAAGAATGGAATAATAGGTCTCTTGCCACCCTAAAACCGCATTCGCAGAGGTTTAGGACAACCCGGCGGCTCGTTGGGAGCCGCAACGGTGTTTCAATCGCGACGTTTCTCAACGGATCAAGGCGGGATTTATGAAGCTGACAGCACTCACCATCGCATTGTCTCTGGCTCTCGCGGGAGCGGCGCCGCTTCAGGCGGAACCCTCTCTCGCCAATCCCAAACCGGCCAAATCAGCGGGAACGCCAGCAAAGCCTGTACCGGCCAAACCTTTCGTTCCAATGGATCCCCTGGTCGCCATCCAAAAGGCCAACGCTTATTTTAACGCTGCCACCAACATGACCGGCGATTTCGTCCAGATCGGTCCCGACGGCAAGCGCTCCGAAGGCAAGATCTTCGTCCAGCGGCCCGGGAAATTGCGGTTTGAATATGCCCCGCCCGCGACGCTCGAGATCGTCGCCGACGGTCTCTCGGTGGCCGTGCATGACCGCAAGACGGCCACCAAGGATATTTATTTCATCAGCCAAACGCCGCTGAAATTTCTGCTCAAGGATCAGGTCGATCTCAGCCGCGACGTCAAGATCATCGACGTGAAGAGCGAGCCCGGCGCGGTCACGATTCTCGTCGAAGACAAGGCGACGTTCGGCGGAACCTCGCAAATCAAGCTGGTTTTCGACCCGGCGAAGTTCACGCTCAAACAGTGGCAGGTTACCGACCCGCAAGGCTATCAGACGCTTGTTTCGCTTTTCAATATTGATTTGTCGAAGAAGCCCGACCCAAATCTATTCCAGATCACGCAGGAAAAATTATTGAACACAAATAATTGACGACGTCACCGCGCGGTGGCTACCTGCCGCGCTCTGTTTCCGCGAATCAGTGTTGTTTCAACGGGATAACAAAAGGTTCCAATATGCATGGAAGGCCCAATTGGCCGCCGGATAAAGTCAGCTGGAGCTGGCAGGCCGCTTGAAAGAATGCGCTGCCGGGTTATCTTATGGGCATGTGAGCGACGCAACCGACCAGGCGTACCCCCCCGTTCCGCTTGGGTCGGACTAGCCGGACCCCTCCCGGTAAATGTCTCGCTCCTAGGGGCGCCTGGTCTTCGGCCGGGCGCCCCTTTTTTTATGTGTCCTTGGGGGGCTGGCCAGCGCATCGCGCGGGAGCGCTCGGCCGGCCTGTGTGTGTCCGCTTGAAACAGATGCCGGACAGGCACTGGCTTCTTGACCACGAGAGACGCAAGCGTTGCGTAGCCTCTGGCCGCCGCTACCCCCCGCGCCAGGTGCGGCCCGAATACTTCGCGGCGGAGTCCCTTGGGCGCGGCAAGACGCGAGTGTACCGGATTTAATCGAGCGAGTTTTGGTGTGTCCAGGTGCGGCGTGCGCTGCGGTGTGCCCTGCGGCGTGCTCTCATGCTCTAAAGGAGGGCGTTGGCGAGTGCGGGGAGCGGGCGTTGCGGGCTTACCGGCTTTGACGAGTCACATGTATTTGGCCTTCAAGCCGGGATTGAAGCGCGCGGCGGCGAGGGCCGGCGTGGAGAGGGCCCGGCGGACGCTGGCCCGTCCGCCGCGGATGAAGGCGGAAGGCGCGGCCGGTCCGGCGTCCGGATGGCGCACGACAGGAGCAAGTCCGGCAAGGCTTGCGGCCTGGCGGGCTTCGAGGGTTCCAAGCCCGGGCAGGTCAATCAGCAAAGCGAAGGCGGTGATTTTCGAGACGCCAGGAATGCTCGCCGGGATCGCGAAGCGGCCGGCG
>JBOHJT010000054.1:0-14476 GCA_050728715.1 Methylocella sp. | reverse complement strand
GATGGGCACCAGGGCAACAATATCGTGCGCCTTGAGTTCCGGTTCGATCACGCAATCCACATGGCCTGCCGCAAGCATCGCAAAAGCATAGCAATCGCCGCCATAGCGCGACAGGCGCGCCCTGGCCTCGATCCGGCGGAATACCTTGAGCTTTGCAGCTGAATACAATAACGGCGATGTCGTCATCAGCGTGGCCTGCGCGAGCTTCCCGCAGCGCCTGGTCGCGAGCTTGCGTTCCGTCATCTGATGATCGCAACCAGGACCGCGCCAAACCGCGCCCCTCCCATCGCCGGTAAAGCGCTCCAGCGTGAAGGGTTGAACCATCATGCCATAGGCTGGGCGCCCGTTGTGCAGAAGCCCGATGAGACTCCCCCACACCGGCATGCCGGCGACAAAGCTCTTGGTGCCGTCGATCGGATCAAGCACCCAAACATATTCCGCTTCGCTTTGAACCGGACCGAATTCCTCGCCGATGATGCCGTGTTGCGGGAACGTCGCCTGGATGAGACGCCGCATCGCCGCTTCCGCGGCACGGTCGGCTTCGGTCACCGGATCGAACATGCCTCCGGCGTTTTTGTCCTCGGCGTGGAGCGCGGTACGAAAGAACGGCAGAATCGTATCGGCCGCGACATCGGCAAGCTTCTCGACGAAAGCGGCGAAATCCACGGTTGTCATTGGCTGCCGGTTCCGGTCGCTGCGTCCGCTAGCCGCTCGATGCCACGCCGGCGCGCCGGCCGCAAGCCAAAACCCGGACGCTGGCCCGGCGCGGCCGTCCGCCGGGCGCTCGAAAATCCGCGACAGGCGGGCTTCCAAATGAAACGGACCGCTCGCTAAGGTGGCAGATCCGCATGAGCCTTGTCTCGCGCCTGTGCGGCCGCGATCATTCGCCTCAGCTCGGGCAGGCACGAGCCGCAATTTGTGCCGGCTTTGAGGCGCTCGCCGACCGCCGCCGTCGAACATGCGCCATCGGCGATCGCCGCCAAGATGGCCCGCGATTTCACGCCAAAGCACGCGCAGATTGTGGGGCTTGCGTCAAAGCCGGCAGACGCGGTTCTGCACGCTAGGAGAGAGCGGCACGCGGCGCCGTCGAGCCGTTCCAGCCGCCATGCCTCGTCAAAACAGCTCCACGGCGGCACTTCTCCCTCCCGCCCAAAAAAGAGTACCGCATCGAGCTTTCCGCGCAGCATCAGTGCGGCGCGGAAAATGCCCTTCGCGGGATCGTCGTAGCTCACCAGTTCGGCGGAGCGCGATCCGCTGGCAAGCGCCTCGAACAAGGCCGCGAAAGGCTCGTTGGTCGTAAATCGTGCCGCATAGCCGCCCTCGATGGCGTTCCACGCATAGGCGGTGGCGCCCGGCAGTGGCACGCGCCGGCGCGCGCGGACGAAGCCGTGCGCGGCGAAACTAACCGGAGCCAGGTCCGCCGGAATGGCCTTCGAGTCCGGCTGCCCCGAGTGGGGATCGGTGAAGAGGTGGACAAGCGCGCCAACGCGCGCGCGCCGAGCGGTCTCGTCGTTCCAGTGGATCGGGACGAAAATGCGGCCCGGGACTTGCGCGGCGGTAATGTTGACCCGCAGCACGGCGCTCCCATTAGCCGTGCAAACCCAGGCGAACCCGTCTCCTGTGAGGCCGAGCTTCGACGCATCGTCCGGGTTCACCTCGACGAAGGGATCTGGCGTGTGACTAGCGAGTTTCGGCGAGAGGCCGGTACGGGTCATCGAGTGCCACTGGTCGCGCACCCGGCCGGTGTTCAAAAGGAAAGGAAATTCTGGATCCGGCGCTTCCGCCAGGCCAGGCTCCTCGATGGCGATGAAGCGGGCCCTGCGCGAAGGCGAAAAGAAGCGCCCGTCCGCGAACATTCGCTTTTTCCCGCCCGCATCGGTGGCGGGGGCCGGCCATTGCAGCGGCGCGAGCGCATCGTAATCGGCGTCGCTTAGTCCCGCGAGGCCACCGAGATCGAAGTCGCGCGTTCCATTGTTCTCGAACGCGGAGAGCGCGGCATGCTCTCGGAAGATCGCGGCTGGACCCGCATAATCGAACGCGGCGCCAAAGCCCATCCGCTTGGCGACTTCCGACACGGCCCACCAATCGGGCTTTGCCTCGCCTGCGGGCAGCGCGAAGGCACGCTGGCGCGAGATTCGCCGCTCGGAATTGGTCACCGTCCCGTCTTTTTCGCTCCAGGCAGCGGCGGGCAAAAGCACGTGCGGGCCAGCGCCGATCGTATCGGTCGAGCGCACATTATCCGAAATGACGAAGAGATCGAGATTGCTTAGCGCCGCGCGCGCATGGTCGGCGCGCGGCAGACTCACGGCCGGATTGGTGCTTATGATCCACAACGCCTTGATGCCGCGCCGCGCGATGGCCTCGAACATCGCGACGGCCTTGAGGCCCTCATGCTGAGCCATGCACGGCGCGCCCCAGAAACGGCCCACGCGGTCGATCTCCTCGGCCGAAAACCCCATATGCGCGGCGAGCAGATTGGCGAGGCCGCCGACTTCGCGTCCGCCCATCGCATTCGGCTGCCCGGTCAAGGAAAACGGCCCAGCGCCCGGAATGCCGATGCGGCCCGTTGCAAGATGGCAATTGATGATGGCGTTGACCTTGTCGGTGCCTTGCCAGGATTGGTTCACCCCCTGGCTATAGAGAGTGACGACGCGGTTTGTTGCCGCCCAGAGATCGAAGAAGGCCGCGATGTCCGCGCTCGCGGCGCCGCATTTTTTGGCGATGGTGGCAAGGTCTGGCGCGATAAGGCGGGCCGCGGCAAGCGCCGCTTCGAAGCCCTCGGTGTGCGCTCGTGCAAAGCCCTGGTCGATAAACCCGCCGTCGGCCAAGTGAATTAGAAGGCCGCAGAACAAAACAGCATCCATGCCGGGCGCAATTGTTAGCGCGAGATCGGCACTCTCTGTCGTCGCCGTGCCGCGGACTTCGATGGTGGCGATGCGCGCGCCGCGCTTCTCGCGCGCTTGCACCATCCGTTGATAGAGCACCGGATGGCACCAGGCCGCATTCGATCCAACGAGCACCAGGAAGTCCGCCTCGTCGAGGTCTTCGTAGCAGCCTGGCACCGTATCCGACCCAAAGGCCCGCTTGTGCCCGGCGACCGAGGAGGCCATGCAGAGGCGCGAATTTGTGTCGACATTGGCGGAGCCGATAAACCCTTTCATCAGCTTGTTGGCGACGTAATAATCCTCGGTGAGCAACTGGCCCGAAAGATAGAACGCGACGGCGTCGGGTCCATGCCTCTCGATGGTCCGCCGCATTCCTCCGGCAATGCGATCGAGCGCTTCGTCCCATGTCGCGCGCGCGCCGTCCACCATCGGATGCAGGAGCCGCGTTTCGAGTCCCAAGGTCTCGCCAAGCGCGGAACCCTTGGAGCAGAGGCGGCCAAAATTCGCTGGGTGGCTTTTGTCGCCGGCGATGGCTGCCCCGCCGGCGCCATCGGGCGTCGCCACGACGCCGCAGCCGACCCCGCAGTAAGGACAGGTCGTTTGGACATCCTTCATGGGTCCCGGATAGAGGCGAACGCGCCGGTCCCTGATTTGAACCGGCACCTTCCGCGTGCAGCCGCGGTCCGGAGCCACGGCTTCCCCGGTGGCGAGGTCGATGACCCAGTTATGTAGCGGGCAGGTCACATGTCTGCCATGGACGATGCCTTGCGATAAGGGCCCGCCCTTATGCGGGCAGCGGTCATCTAGCGCAAAGATTTCGTCAGCCGCCGTCCGGAATACCGCGACGTTGCCCCGCCCGGTCGCGACAACGCGCGACCCTAACCTGGGGATGTCGTCGATGTTGCCGACTTCCAGCCAGCCTCCCAGACAGTCAAAGCCATCCATCAATGCCCCCCGGCGAATTTGCGTAGTTGTTAAAGCGCGAAACGCAAATTACGAGTCGAACCTGACATTCCCTAGATAGTCGGGAATGTACCAAACGTGTATCGTTAATCTCCTGCCGTGACATCAGACATTCGTACTATGCCGACTCCTCCGGGATCACCCGCTTATAAAGGATGAGTTTGCCACGCTGCGGTGATGCTCCAGCACACCAAAGCCGGTGACATCGGCGCGTCGCCCGCTGGACAATGCCGATTACGAATCGACTTTCGCAAGCGCGCGGAATTCCGCGGGCTGCGTCTTGCCGCTCGCCCGTTCGGCCCACGGATCCCGCTGGAAAAATTGTTGCGAATAGAGGAATCGATCCTGGAGCGATTTCCTCCCGGCGGCGTCTTGCACGATGCGGCCTTTGACGTAGTCGAGGCCGACACGTTCGATCCAGGGCGCGGTGCGATCGAGATAGCGGGCTTCCTCGCGGTAGAGCTGCAGGAAGGCCGCGCAATATTCGAGCACCTCGGCCTCGGTTGCGACCTTGCACAAGAAGTCGGTGGCGCGAACCTTGATGCCGCCATTGCCCCCGACATGCAGCTCCCAACCGCTCTCCACGGCGACGACGCCAAAATCCTTGATGGTGGCTTCGGCGCAATTACGCGGGCAGCCCGACACCGCCAGTTTGACCTTGTGCGGATGCCATGATCCCCATGCCATCTTCTCAAGCGCGATCCCCATCGCCGTTGAGTCCTGCACTCCGAACCGGCACCATTCCGAGCCGACGCAGGTTTTCACGGTGCGCAGCGCCTTGCCGTAGGCATGGCCCGAAACGAGGCCCGCCTCATTGAGATCGCGCCAGACAGTGGGCAATTGCTCTTTCCGGACGCCCAGCATGTCGATCCGTTGTCCTCCGGTGATTTTGACCGTCGGAATGGTGTGCTTATCGACCACATCGGCAATTGCGCGAAGTTCCTTGGCGCTGGTAGTGCCTCCCCACATGCGTGGAATGACCGAGAACGTCCCGTCTTTTTGGATGTTGGCGTGTGCCCGCTCATTGATAAAGCGCGACTGCGCATCGTCCTCATATTCGCCAGGCCAAGCGCAGAGCAGGTAAAAGTTGAGAGCTGGCCGGCAGGAATGGCATCCATCGGGAGAAGACCAACCAAGCGCCGACATGACGCGAGGAATTGTTTTCAGCTGTTGTTCAATGATCTGGCGCCGAACTTCATCATGAGTATGCTCGGTGCAGCGGCACATCCCCGACTCTTTGGGCTTAAGGAAAGCGTCGCCTAGTGCCGCCGCCAACAGGCCTTCAACCAGCCCAGTGCAGGATCCGCATGAAGCCGATGCCTTGCTGTGGGCACGCACCTCGGCGAGCGTGCTCAGACCTTTATTCAAGATTGTCTGAACGATCGTGCCTTTGCTGACGCCATTGCAGCCGCAGATTTGATAATTATCAGGTAGGTCTTTGACGCTCGGCGGCTTGATTTTTCCCATTCCGGCGACGATTGCCTGGCCAAAGAGGATGGCATCCTTGAATGGAGTGACGTCTTCCTTTTTTCGTAAGAGTTCGAGATACCAGCCGCTATCGCTCACATCGCCATAGAGCACCACGCCTTCGACCCGTCCCTCGCGCATAACGAGCTTCTTGTAAACCTGACGAGTCGTGTCGTGGTAGGTCAACTCGCCACAATCCTCGCCACCGCAGAAGTTGCCCGCGGAGAAGAGGTCGATGCCGGTTACCTTCAATTTGGTGGCTACCACCGATCCGGTAAAGTTGGATGTATGCTCGTCTCCCGCGAGATGATCGGCACACACCTTCGCCATGTCCCACAGAGGCGCGACAAGACCGTAGGTATTGCCTCGATGCTCGGCGCATTCGCCGACGGCAAAAATGTTGGGATCCGAGGTTCGCATGTCGTCGTGGACCACCATCCCTCGGTTGACCTCGATGTCGGCGGCCCGCGCGAGGTCGATGTTGGGGCGAATGCCGATTGCCATGACGACGAGATTGCCGGGAACCTCACGGCCATCGGCGAGTCGAACGCCTTCGACTTGAGCGGCACCAAAGATTTCCTCGGTCTGGCCATTCATGAAGAAATTGATGCCCCGCTCGTCGAGCTCCCTTTGCAGCAACTTGCCAGCCTGGAAATCGAGCTGGCGTTCCATGAGCGTGTCCATAAGGTGCACGACCGCGACATTCATGCCACGGCGAAGCAGCCCGTTTGCGGCCTCCAGGCCAAGCAGGCCGCCGCCGATGACGATCGCCTTCGCGTATTGTGTCGATGCAGTGATCATTTGCTCGACATCGGCAATATCGCGAAACACACACACACCAGGCAGGTTCAAACCCGGAATGGGCAGGACGATCGGGCGTGAACCCGTCGCCAAGAGCAGGCGGTCATAGGGTTCCACGCGCCCGTTTTTTGATGTGACCGTACGCGCCGCTCCGCTAATTGAAATTATCGGATCTCCTGTGAAAAGCTGGATATCGTTTTCCTCATACCAACTGCGTGAATTAATGACGATCTGGTCAATTTCCTTTTCGCCCGCCAAGACCGCGGACAAGAGAATTCGGTCATAATTGACGTGCGGTTCGGCTCCGAAAACGGTGATCTGGTAGCGGTCTGGTGCGCGTTTCAGCAATTCTTCAACCACCCGCATGCCAGCCATCCCATTGCCGATTACTACGAGCCGTTCTTTGGGAGGGTTGTGAAAATTCATTCTGACCGTTTCCTAGCCGCTGGAGAATTAGATGGGCACGACGCTGATCATGGTTGAGCCGGCGGCCATGCCGTTTCCGACGACAACGAGAGGTTCGCTCATGTGGTCACTCTCAACCCAAGGGCTTGTTCGGGGCGGCGATCCGTCGCGACGGTGGCGGCGCGCTCCATGCGAAGAATGGCCGTATGCATCCAGATGAGGCTCGCGGCGGCGACGAGGAGAACCAGCATGAAGCAGCTTGTCCAAAGCCCGGTTAAATCGTTCAAAGCGCCGAAGGCGATGGGCATCACAAAGCCGCCCAATCCGCCGATCATGCCGACGACGCCGCCCACAGGCCCAACATGGTCCGGGTAATAAACCGGGATATGGCGGTAGACCGCCGCGCTACCAAACGACATGAAAAGGCCGAGGACAAAGGTCAGCGCCGCGAAGGGCACGATGCCAAGACCAAAGCTGAACCGCATATCGCCGCGGATGCCATGGATGACGAAATCGGTCGCCGGATAAGAAAGAATGAAGGTGACGAGCATGCACGCACCAAAGCACCAATACATGACCCGTCTTGCGCCGATCCGGTCGGACAGCACGCCGCCATAGGCGCGAAACAGGCTCGCGGGAATCGAGAAGACGGCGCCCAATATGCCCGCTGTCTTGACGTCCAAATGGTAGGTGCCGACGTAAAAGCGCGGCAGCCACAGAGCCAGCGCAACAAAACCGCCGAACGTGAAGAGATAGTAGAGGGAAAAACGCCAGACCCGGAGATTGGCAAGCGGCGCAAGCTGGCGGCGGAGCGTCACCGCCGGAAGGCCTTTGGCGGCGCGTGCGCGCTGCACCGGATCGTCGGCCGTCGCGAACCAGAAAATAAGGGCCATCACCGCGAGGCCCGCCGCCCAGAATCGGGCGACCATGGGCCAGCCGTAAGCAACCATCACGAAAGGCGCAAAAAATGTGGTCGCCGCGGCGCCCACATTACCCACGCCGAAGATGCCAAGCGCGGTGCCTTGCTTCTCTTTTGAATACCACCGCGAGACATAAGACACCCCGACGGCAAAACTGCCGCCGGCTACGCCTAGGCCGAGCCCGGCCAGCAGCAGCATCTTGTAGGCGTGGGCAAGAGGGAGCAGGAAGGCGGCGATCGCCGAGGCGAGCATTACCGTCACGAAGACCAGGCGTCCGCCATAGCGGTCGGACCAAATGCCCAAAGGCATGCGGGTGAGCGATCCGGTCAAGATCGGGGTTGCGATCAGCAGGCCAAATTCTGTTTCGTTGAGGCCGAGCTCGCCCTTAATGCCTATGCCGATGATCGAGAAGATTGTCCACACAGCAAAGCACGCGGCGAAGGCCAAGGTGCTCATGCACAGAATCCGACTGGAGCCTTCGCGTGCCTTCCGCGGCAACTCATCAAGGCCCTCCCAAAGAGCAATGAGAGCGTCGGCGCGGCTATTCGAGGAGGCACTCTCCGTGGCGTCCATCCGCGCGGCAACGCCGACGGGGCTCGCGGCCGGAACAGGCAGCGGCCAGTGTGCCGGGCCGGGCGCGCCGGTCGAGGTTTTGGCATTCATGCGCAAGCTCCACCGCAAAAAAAAGCCGCTGGCGGACCCCCACGTGTGTGACGGTCAGTCAGCGGCGTTGCTGGATTCCCGGGCCCTTCGTTGGACCCGGAATGGACCGTAGGGAGCCGATCCTAGACACTTGGAGGCAAGCTGCGTGCCAATTCCCCCGAAAGGCGATTCCGAGACGCGCCTTGCCTGCCGCGCCCTGGCAGTCCTGCCGGCTAGGGAATATTCACGCGGCAGTCTGCCAAAACTCTGCACGTCCCGCCCACTTATTGTGCAGTGCATGCATCTACGAGCGTGGACGCCCGGCTTCTAGCGCCGCAAGATAGGAAGGAATATCGTTTGGCGAAAACGCGGGACCGTCGAATGCAACGGGAGTGGCGGCCGGGCGCAAAATCGCCGGCCCGAGAGCCGGAGCGTAGACGGCAGCGGCGGCTTCGGCCTGGAACCGCGAATAGACGGTCTGGCCGGCCGCCGCCATCTGGGCGTAGAGCCAAAGCGCCTGGGCGGGATCGGCCTTGATCGCGTCCTCGTCGAGCCGCAGGCCAGCGTCCGTCAAGGCGGGGCCGGAGGGGGAGGCCTGATTTTCGAGGACCCTTTCGATTGTCCCTGCGCTCACGTCTTGCCAAGCCGTGCTTGTGAGCAGCGTCACCAGGGAGCTCCGGTTGCTAGGTGCCGCCGCCCAGCGCGACGCCTCGCCGACGGCTCCCGCGAGAGCGTGGACGTCGTCCCCATGCGACCGCGCCCATTCGGCCCGGAAGGCCAGGACCTTCTCGGGGCAGTCGCTGACGATGTCCGTGCCTTGATGGAGGATGATCCCGGCGCCGGCCGCGACCGTGACCGCGTTCCATGGCGCGCCCACGCAAAACGCGTCCAGTTGGCCCTTACGCAGGGTCCAGACCATGAACGGGGGCGGCACGACAACGAGCCTGACATCCTCGTCGGGGTTAAGGCGGCCAGCCCGCAGCCACAGGCGTAATTGGTAATGATGACTGGAAAAAGGGAACACATGGCCAAGTGTCACCGGGGCTTCATCCCTTTCGCGGCGTCTCGCCACGATCCTGGCGAGCGCCTTGGCGGTGACGCGCGGGTCGGCAATGTCGCCTCGCGCCTCTTGCAGCAAGGCTTCGAACAGGACTTTCGAGACCGTGATGGCGTTGCCGTTGAGCCCGAGGGCCACCGGCGCTACCAGAGGCGCCTCGATTTGTCCGATGCCGAGCGAGACGGCGATGGCGGCCGGCGCCAGCATATGTGCCGCATCGAAATGGCCGGCTACGAGCTTGTCGCGAATATTGGCCCAGGAGGTGTCAGCCACGAGTTCAAACTCGACGCCCCGCGCGGTGGCGAAGTTCTGGGCTTTCGCCACGTGGAGCAGCGCCGCGTCGGTCAGCGGCACATATCCGATGCGCAGCCTTTTTGTCATCGCAGCAGCTCCGCGGCGGTGATGATGGAGCGGGCAACCTCGGCGATTTTCTTGTTTTCGTTCATCGCGACATGGCGCATGAGGGCGTAGGCCTGTTCCTCCGGAATGGCCTTGGCGCGCATGACCAGCGCCTTGGCGCGGTCGATCGCCCGGCGGTCGTCGAGCTGCGACTTCGCCGTTTCAAGCTCTTTCTTGAGCTTGGCGAAGGCATTGAAACGGCTGATCGTCATGTCGAGAATCGGCTTCACGCGGTCCTTGCGCAGGCCGTCGACGATATAGGCCGAGACTCCGGCATCGATCGCGGCGTCGATCATCGCGGCGTCGGACCTGTCGACGAACATGGCGACGGGCCGCGCGACCGAACGGCTCACCTTGAACATTTGTTCGAGAACGTCGCGGCTCGGGCTTTCGAGATCGATGAGGATGACGTCGGGATCAATTGCGTGGATGCGGTCGAGCAGTTCCGCCGTGTCATCGATGCGCACGACGCTCGTGTGCCCGGCCGCGCGCAAGCCTTCCTCGAGAACGGCCGCGCGCAACGGATTCTTGTCGATAACGGCAATGCGCAGATCCCGGATCAACAAAGCTCCCCGAGTCGATGATTCCTTTCTAGCAAGTGGCAGGCCAGGGCATGATTTTCGCCGATGGTTCGCCCTGTGCCCGTGTGGAGGCTGGTGTCCGCTCCGCATCTTTGCCGGAAAGTGGCCCCCGGTTTGCAGAGAAAGAGAAAATGATGCGGAATTGAAGGACCTCGGCAAGATTACGTTGGGTCGCGAGTGCCATCTCGCTTAGTCTTGTCTAGCCGAATTGACTTGGTTTGCAGGTTGCCTTTATAAGAGGCGAAATCGTCGGCTTGATGGTGCCCTTTCTTACTCCTCATTGAAAGGGGGCGAGGGGGGCTCGGCTGCGCCGCCTTCGTTTGGCGGAAGGGATCGTCGTGCCGGCTTGGCCTCAAAGGTTTGGGTCTTGCCGGCGCGCCTTTTATTGCATTATTTGAACCAGGTGGGTGCGTCGCGGTGAAGCGGACCTATCAACCAAGCAAGCTTGTGCGCAAGCGCCGGCACGGGTTTCGTGCCCGGATGGCGACCGTGGGTGGCCGCAAGGTTATCGCGGCGCGGCGCGCGCGCGGCCGCAAACGGCTTTCGGCGTGAAATCCTTCGACGATAGGTTTTAGTACCTTTCGATGTTTCCATGAAACACCGGAAAGCTCCAGAGTCTCGATCTAGCGGTTTCCCGGCGGTATCCGCTTCGCTTCGCAATACTCTACTAGCGCGTTTCCCGATCACGTGGAATCACGTGATTACCTAGGAACCGCTCAGAATCAAAGAGTTGGAGCATGTCCCGAAAAAGTCGAGCAATTTTTTCGGGACATGCTCTAGCGCGGCATCGCGGCGTGCCGGCGGGACGGGCGGACACGCAAATCGGCCGTCCGGCCAGCGTTCGCCGCAAAAGTGGCGTGAAAAAAAGACTTGGCGTGAGAAATTGGCGGTCATTCACTCCGGTGGGATTTAACTCCATGCGAAAGCCTCGCACCGGGCGCGGCGCCAAAGCCTCGACCGCATTTTCATCCCGGTTCCCGGCGAAGCCCTTGGACCAGCCGCGTGGAAACGCCGTGGCGGCGCCGGAACGGCTGCGACGAAGGGCTGACTTCCTGCGCGCGGCGAAGGGAATGCGCTTTTACGCGCGTGGGCTGACATTGCACGCGGTGCCGCGTCCGATCCCGTCCGAGAGGATGGACTGGCGCGCACCGGGCGATCCAACCACTTTTGGCGCCGGGGCCCGGACGGATCAACCCGGCAACCCGCTGGATGGTCTCGCTTGCCGGGGGGCAGCGCCGCGGTTTGGTTTCACCGTAACCAAGCAATCCGGCGGCGCAGTCCAGCGCAACCGGATCCGCCGCCGTCTCAAGGAGGCGCTGCGGCTGCTCAACCCTCTTCCGGCGCGGCCAGGCCATGATTATGTAATCCTCGCACGGCCAGAGGCCCTCGGCATGCCGTTCCTGGCCTTGCAAGGGGAACTCATCCGGGCGCTCGGCGAGATCGATGCCCGGAAAAACCAGCCGCCCATCGGCCGGGATAATGACCGCGAGGGCCGCGCCGCCGGCAACGCGGACGAGGCGCGGCGATAGAATTCAAGAGGCAGGAAACCCAAGGGATGATGACCCAGGAAACCAGAAACATCATGCTAGCGACCTGCCTGTCGTTGCTCGTCGTTCTTGTGTGGGACGCGTTTTATGCCCGGCCGCATCTCGACAAGGAGCGGCAGACCCAAGCTGAAATGCACGCGCGCGGAGGCCCTGGCGCGAAGCCGGGGGCGCAGGCAGGCAATTCCCAAGCCACGCGTTCGCAAGCCTCCCGTTTGAGCGCGCCGGCGCAGGGCGAGGCACCGGCGCCGCAAAAGAGCCGTGCCGATGCCTTGGCCGAAAGTCCCAGGGTCAAACTCGACGCGCCCGCTATCTATGGATCGATCGCGCTCAAGGGCGGGCGCATCGACGATGTGTCGCTTAAGGCCTATCGTGAGACGGTCGATCCCAAAAGTCCGAACATCGTTTTGCTCTCGCCCGCGGGTTCGCCGGCGCCATATTACGCCGAGGCGGGCTTCATCACCGATCCCGGCGCGAATCTTGTCCTGCCCGGGCCCGATACCATGTGGCAAGCCGATCGCGATACGCTGACTGAAACTTCGCCCGTGACGCTTACCTACGACAATGGCCAGGGCCTCGTGTTTCATCGCAAAATCGCGGTGGATGACCGTTACATGTTTACGCTGACCGACAGCGTCGACAACAAGTCTAACCAGGCGGTTACCCTGCACCCCTATGCATTCGTCAAACGGCATGGCAAGCCCGTGGCTTCTGGCTATTACAGGGTGCACGAAGGGTTTGTCGGGGTCATTGGCCAGTCCGGCGTGCAGGAGATCAGGTATAACAAGATCGAAAAGGAAGAGCATGCAACGAAGAGCTTCGCGGGTACCGGCGGCTGGCTAGGCCTCACCGACAAATATTGGGCCGCGGCGGTCATTCCGGATCAGGGCACAGCTGTCGAAGCAAGCTATTCCGGATCCGGCGGCGCTCCCGTGATTTATCAGGCTGGTTTTGCCGGAACGGAAGGAAGGACGCTTGCGCCGGGCGCTTCGAGCGAATTCACGAGCAGACTCTTCGCGGGCGCCAAGGAGACCGCCACGCTCGACAAATATCAGGCCAATTTGGGGATCGAGAAGTTCGATCTACTGATCGACTGGGGCTGGTTTTATTTTATCACCAGGCCGATGTTCCGCTTGCTCGACGTCATTTACAGGTTTGTCGGCAATTTCGGCGTCACGATCCTGTGCATCACGGTTCTGGTCAGGGCAGCCGTGTTCCCGTTGGCCAACCGCAGCTATCGCGCGATGGCCAAGATGAAGTCGGTACAGCCGCAGATCACCGCGATCAAAGACCGCTTTCCCGACGACAAGTCCAAGCAGCAGGCGGAAATCATGGCGCTTTACAAGCGCGAAAAGATCAATCCCTTATCGGGCTGCCTGCCGGTGCTACTTCAGCTTCCGGTCTTCTTCGCGCTCTATAAGGTGCTCGTCATCACGATCGAGATGCGGCAGGCACCGTTTTTCGGCTGGATCAAGGATCTTTCCCAGCGCGACCCGACGAATGTTTTCAATCTGTTCGGTCTCATCCCCTTCGATCCGACTCAGATAGCGGTGTTCGGCCCCTACCTCGCGATTGGCGCTTGGCCCCTCATCATGGGCATTACCATGTTCATTCAAATGAAGGTCAATCCGGAACCAACCGATCCGGTGCAAAAGCAGGTGTTCACCTGGATGCCGGTCATCTTCACGTTCACGCTCGGCAGCTTCGCCTCCGGCCTGGTCATTTATTGGAGCTGGACCAATATTTTGTCGGTCATTCAGCAGACGGCGATCATGAAGCGGGCCGGCGTCAAGATCGAACTCTGGGACAATTTGACCGGCATATTCCGCAAGAAAGCGACAACCTGAGTTGGCGGGCTCGCAGACGGTGAAGGAGTTGGCGCCTGTCTCGCCTGACTTTGCCGAATTGGGGCGCAAGCTTTTCGGGGGGGAATGCGCGTTTCTATGGGCGGCGGCGAACGCCGCCCAATTGCCGCCGCCGGGCCCGCCGGAGATCGCCTTCGCAGGCCGGTCCAACGTGGGAAAATCCTCGCTCCTCAATGCGTTGATCAATCGCAAAACGCTGGCGCGGACCTCGCATACGCCGGGATGCACGCGCCAACTTAATTTTTTCGTGCTTGGCGGCGACGGAGAAACCGCGAAATTGCGCCTGATCGATATGCCCGGCTACGGCCATGCGGCGGCATCGAAGGAAAAGACCACGTCCTGGACCCGGCTGATAGGAGATTTCGTGCGCGGCCGGGTGCCTTTGCTGCGCGTGTTTCTTCTCATCGATGGCCGTCATGGCGCAAAACCGATCGACATTGAGATGCTGGATTTTCTCGATCGATCCGGGATGTCCTATCAGATCGTCTTGACGAAGCAGGACGCAGTGAAAGCCGCCGAGCGGGAGGGACGCTTCGCCGCCACGCTTGCCCTCGTGAACAAACGTCCCGCCTCGTTTCCGGAGGCGATCATCACCTCGTCGCGCAGTGGCGAAGGCGTCGCCGAGCTGCGCGCCGCGATCGCGAGACTGTTGGCGGAACGCGGCGCTTTTAGTCACGGGACGCGGTAATCCGGGAGTTCGAGGAGTGGGTGGTAGCAACGGATCCCGAATAGCCAGAATCAGGGGATTCCCTAGAGCATGTCGCATCGTGATTGAATCGGGAGGGGATTCCCAAGAGGCTGCAAATCAGATTCAAGGTGTCGTCCAAGTGGAGGTCGACAGCGATGGCGAAGCCCTATTCGATGGATTTGCGCGAGCGCGCGATGAGGCGCGTTGCGGCCGGTGAGAGCGCGCGTTCGGTGGCCGCGGTTCTTAAGGTGAGTGTTTC
>JBOHJT010000053.1:0-14579 GCA_050728715.1 Methylocella sp. | reverse complement strand
CCGTTGCTCAGACACCAAACCTCGCGCTCAGCGTCTTTCTCGTCTCGACGGCGATCCTCTGGCTCGGGCATCCGGACGGTGCCATATCGACAGGGGCCAAGGTCGCCGCCACCGGCAGTCTGATCGTCTGGGCCCTCGACGAGGTGGTGCGCGGCGTCAACCCTTGGCGCCGTTTCCTCGGCGTCGCCGTTCTGATCTATGAAGTTTACCCGTTCGCCCGTGAGCTGCTAAACTCGAAGCTTGCCGGATCGAGCTTCGGATTTCCCTAATGTTCCGCTCTACGCCGTTGAAGAGTCCGGGTGATCGCCCGGTCGCTGTGATCCCATCGCGTTGCGCAGCAGTGATCGCTCGTGCCAAATTGGCCGTGGGCTTCTCGCGGAACCGGAGAACACCATGCAAGCGATGGTGCTAAAAAAGCTTGGAACCGCTCTTGAATGGACAGATCTCGCCGACCGGCAACCCGGATCGGGCGAGATTCGAGTGAAGGTGGCCGCCTGCGGCGTCTGCCGCACGGATCTGCATGTCGTCGATGGCGAGCTGCCCGGCCCAAAGGTGCCGATCATCCCTGGCCATGAGATCGTCGGCCGGATCGATGCGATTGGGGCCGGTGTCGAAGGGCTCGGCCTGGGGCAGCGTGTGGGCATCCCTTGGCTCGGCCACACCTGCCGCGTCTGCCCTTATTGCATGGGCGGCCAGGAAAATCTGTGCGATCATCCGCTCTTCACCGGCTACACGCGCGACGGCGGCTTCGCGACGGCGGCGATAGCCGACGCGCGCTATGCATTCCCGCTCGGCGAGACCGGCAGCGATGTGGCGCTCGCTCCTCTGCTCTGCGCCGGGCTGATTGGCTGGCGTTCGCTGGTGATCGCCGGCGACGGCAAGAGGCTCGGACTCTACGGCTTTGGCGCCGCGGCTCACATCGTGGCGCAGGTCGCGAAATGGCTGGGACGAACGGTATTTGCCTTCACCCGGCCGGGCGATGTGGCCGCCCAAAGCTTCGCGCGGAGACTCGGCGCGGCATGGGCGGGCGGATCCGACGAAACGCCGCCGGAGCCGCTCGACGCGGCGATCATCTATGCGCCCCTGGGCGATCTCGTGCCGCTGGCGCTGAAAGCGGTGCGCAAGGGCGGCCGCGTGGTTTGCGCGGGCATCCATATGAGCGACATCCCGCGCTTTCCCTATTCTCTGCTCTGGGAAGAGCGGCAGCTCGTGTCGGTCGCCAATCTCACGCGGCAGGATGGACTGGATTTCCTGCGTCTCGTCCCGGAGACCGGCATCGTCACCAAGACCACGCGCTACCCGCTGAGAGAGGCCAACCAGGCCCTCGCCGATCTCCGCGCCGGCCGGTTTGAAGGCGCCGCCGTTCTCGTGCCCTGAACGGCAAGCGACCTCGGAGACTCTGTTGCCCGGCACATTGTCACCCGATCTACTCCGGAAAATGCACGCCCTTTGGCGCGCGGCGACGGCCTGCTTTTGACCGGTTTTCTTGGCCAATCGTACCAAAATGTTTCACGTGAAACATTTTGGTACGATTGACAGTCTGCGCAAACGTACTTTTGGAGGGTGCGGCGCGATACGAAGCCGGGATTTGGCGCAAGGTCGGCATCACGCGAGGGTCTTGTAGCCACGACCTCTCATAGCGCCCTTCGCGCCGCGCCAGCCCAGGTCGCGATTTTACCAAAATTCCACATTGGGAGTGACGCCGGTTTAAGTTCGCGATAATTATGTCGCCCACGCTGAGATGGTTCTCCTCTTTCGCACACCACGCATTCGAGGCTCATATGAACTGGGAACCGGCGCGCGCAGATCACTCAATTGATCGCGTTGTTGCCTCTATCAGTTTGCTGGAACCGATCGGTGCCGACGACTTCGATCAATTAGTCTTGAGGGGCCGCAAAGCTGCACGCGACCATCAACTCGTCGACCGGGTCGATCTCCCAGATATGATTGCGCCGCCTCCTGGCAGCGACGGAGTATTTATTGGCTTAGACAATTTCAAGCCTTCTCGGCGCGTAGTTTTCAAAAGAACGGACGCCAACGGCGCGGCAGTTGATGAACTGTCGATCAGTATGCAGCAGCTCTCTTTTTCTACTTTGCGCTACCGACGTTGGCCAAACTTCTTTCACTTTATCACCTCGACAGTTGCTGCACTTGATCAGGATTACCCTATAACCCAGAGAGCCAGGCTCGTTCGTCTTGAGTATGTCGATCGTTTTCAGTCGGCGCCCGAAGGGGCAGATCATTTCGAGGTTATATCGAAGGATTCCGTGTTTTTGGCCCCAATCGTAAGGGATAAAACTGCGGCGTTGCATGTCCATTCTGGCTGGTTTGACTTTGAGACTCCGAATATTCGCAAATTGACAAACGTGAATGTTGACGTGAACGACATTTCTATACCACTACCGCCCCCTTCCGAACAGCGGCGCAAAATCTCGATACTTTCGATGGGGCAATTTGAAGCTCTCGCCGGGTCTCTTGATAGGCCGCCCGAGCGGCTAGATACGCTACATGACTACTTGAAGGATACGTTCAGAAACATTATTACTCCTGAGGCTGCCAGCCGCGTAGCTCTTAACGATTGAATAGCGAATGTCCGCCGCCGTCGCAACCGCTGCCGCAATTCACCTCTATGCCGAAGAGCCTAACATTACAGCGTTAGCGCAGCGGCCGGCTCGACAGCGAGTGCTGTGGCTCCCATCCGAATTCTGCAATGTGAATGGAACGTTTAGGCCCGTGGCGATTGCGGAGGGTGTCTCCACCGTCCAGGAGAACGTCGCGCCGGTCGAAAGTCGCCTCACGCAAGCTGACCTGACTGCCGCCCAGTTGCTTCGGATGGAGCAATGGGATTTTGATTGGGATGGTAGTGAAGCTGCGAAGCCGCTGCTGTTCTCCCTCAAGGATGCACGGACATTTATCCGAGCCCTCGCGCCGGAAAGCGTTATGCCGCGACCGGCACTTCACGCCGATGGCCACGCAATTCTTTTCGTGCGTGGTCCGGACGCATACGCCGAGTTGGAGTTTCTAGGGAATCAGCGAATAGGCTTCTACGCACGACAGGGCGGGCAGGAATGGACCGACGAGATCGAATTCGATGGGCGTACGTTGCCGGAAGGATTGTCGCGGATTGGCTTCGCGCTCTAGTCACTACTAAAGAGTGCCGCCGCGTCACCTACGCTTCTCCAGAAACTGTGGATCGGGCTGTTCGCATAGACACGAAATGCCCCAACTGCGTCTGCGAAAAGGTTTCCGTCGGTCGTCACGGGTCGCCAGGTGTGGTCCGACACGTGGAAACGCTTTACAGCGTGCTGATCGCCCCAGTTGATCTTAAAAATGATCAAATCGCGCTGACGGTGATCACACATGCAGAGAAGAAAGGCATGAGTGTACTGCGCGACGCTGCCTCGAAAGAAGAATTCGAGAAGACGATTGCCGCGCGCATCAAGAATTCACAAGAGAGACGGTTTAACGGAGTCGTTCCACTGGCATGCTCCGACGTCCGGTCATTAATTGCGGAAGCAGACGCCAACCAACGATCCAAGGGCGATCGCCTGTATTGCGTGCTCGACACCGATATGGAAGATCTGCCTCACCACGCAGACGTGTTTGCCACCTCACCCCATCCATACGACCCTAAAAATTCGAAAGAGGCTTGGAGGAAGCAACGCCCTCGTTTGATGGAATTGATGCTTCGAGACTTCTTGAGTCCAGAACAATTTCGAGGCGGCGCTCACGCAAGTCACGCTCATTCCGCGCGCGACGGTACAAGCTAATTTCTCGTGACCGGTGCCGCCGAAGATAAGCTACTTCTAGCGGAAAAACATCATTGGATTCCGCTGACAAATACCCGCGCCGGCGCCGCGCTGCACTTTGCGACGCAGCTTCCCTGCCGCATTGGGCGTTGATTTGTGCAACGACCACTTGGGCTCAAAAGCGGTCGGACCCTGCTCCTGCTGCCCACTTCCCTCAATGCGCCTCGTCCCAGTTTTGCGCGGCCTTGGCATCGACCTGCAAGGGCACCGCGAGCTGGATAAAGGGATGCGGCGCATCGGCCATCACCTTGCGCACCACTTCGATCGTCGCCGCGACTTCCGAGTCCGGCACCTCGAAAACGAGCTCGTCATGGACCTGCAAAAGCATTTTCGCCGAAAGTTTTGCTTTTTCCAGCGCGACGTCCATCCGCACCATCGCGCGGCGGATGATGTCGGCGGCGGAACCCTGGATCGGGGCGTTGATCGCGGCGCGTTCGTTGAATGCCCGCTCCGAGGGGTTTGACGCGGTCACGCGCGGATAATGGCATTTGCGCCCAAAAATCGTCGTCACAAAACCTTTGTCGCGCACGAAAATTTTGGTTTGATCCATATAGGCGCGAATGCCCGGAAACCGCTCGAAATATTTTTTGATGTAGGTGGCCGCGTCGTCGCGCGGGATGCCCAGTTGATTGGCGAGGCCGAAGGCGGAAATGCCGTAAATGATCCCGAAATTGATCGCCTTCGCGCGGCGGCGCACTTCTGGCGGCATGCCTTCGACCGGCACGCCGAACATTTCGGCAGCGGTCATCGCGTGAATATCCTGGCCGTCGGCAAAGGCCGCCTTCAATTGCGGAATATTGGCGATATGGGCAAGAAGCCGCAATTCGATCTGCGAATAATCCGCCGAGACAAGCTTATGGCCCGAGCGCGCGATAAAAGCCCGGCGGATTTTCCGCCCCGCCTCGTTGCGCACGGGGATATTTTGCAGGTTCGGGTCGGACGAGGAAAGCCTGCCTGTTGTCGTCGCGGCGAGCGCATAGGAGGTGTGCACGCGCCCGGTGGAGGGATCGACGAAAGAGGGCAGGGCGTCGGTATAGGTCGATTTCAGTTTTGCAAGCTGCCGCCAATCGAGAATCCTTGCCGCGAGCTCGTTGCCTTGCTCGGCGAGATCGTCGAGCACGCCCGCCGCCGTGGACCACGCGCCGGTCGCGGTTTTTTTGGCGCCGGGGAGCCCCATCTTGCCATAGAGAATATCGCCGAGCTGCTTTGGCGAGCCGAGATTGAAGGTCTCGCCGGCGAGTTCGTGGATTGCCGTTTCGAGCCGCGCCATGTCCTGCGCGAATTCGCGAGATAGCTTTGCGAGGATGGCGCGGTCGATCGTGATCCCGCGCTGTTCCATCTTCGCGAGGACCTCGATCATCGGACGCTCCAGCGTCTCATAGACATTGGTCATGTGCTCGGCGGGAAGGCGAGGCTTCAACACGCGCCACAGACGCAAGGTAACGTCGGCGTCCTCGGCCGAATATTCGGCCGCCTTGTCGATGGTGACGCGGGCAAATCCGATGAATGTGCGGCCCGAGCCAGCTACCTCGCCGAATTGGATCGGCTTGTGGCCAAGATGCAGTTCGCTGAGCACGTCCATTCCGTGACCGGTGCGGCCCGCGTCGAGCACATAAGACAAAAGCATGGTGTCCTCGACCGGCGCTACCGCGATGCCTCGCTGATTGAAAATAAGCCAGTCGAATTTCATGTTTTGCCCGATTTTGAGAACGCTTTGGTCCTCGAGGAGGGGTTTTAGCCGCGCGAGCACTTCTGCTTCCGGCAATTGGCCGGGTAGAAGATCGGTATCGCCAAAAAGATCGC
The DNA here is from genome assembly GCA_050728715.1 of Methylocella sp. Classification (GTDB taxonomy): domain Bacteria; phylum Pseudomonadota; class Alphaproteobacteria; order Rhizobiales; family Beijerinckiaceae; genus Methylocapsa. The sequence goes on along the minus strand of JBOHJT010000053.1, from coordinate 8,967 downwards.
CACTGGCTCCGTCCCTGTGCCGCAGCGGGATGTAGCAGGCGCGCCCCGGCGTGACGCACAAGGAGATGCCGACGAGCTCGGCCCGCATGGTTTGCAAGGACGAGGTTTCGGTGTCGACCGCGATCGCGCCCGCCTCGAACGCGGCGGCGATGTATTCGTCGAGCTGTTCGAAGCTCGAAACCGCCGCATACCTTTTGGTGTCGAATTTTTGCGCACGCGCCTCGGCGGCGCGGGCGGCGGCGAGATGGCCGGGCCCAGTGGCGATGACGGCTTTTTGCGGTTGCCCGCCATAGCGGGCGTTTCTTTTGGGTACTTCCGGCTGCGCGCTTGCCGCCGTCGCCTGTGCATTCCGCGCGCCTCCCACGCCCTCGCTCAGCGCCGCGCCATCGCGGCCGCGCCAGCCGGCAGGTCCCGCAAAGGCCGGATCGGGTTCGACCAAGCCGGCGTCCATCGCATAAGCGTCGGCGGCGCGCTTGGTGATGGTCGAAAATTCCATCGCCTTGAAAAAAGCAATGAGCGTCTTTCCATCCGGCGCTTCGAGGCGAAGGTCGTCGAGCGGCACCTCGAGCGGCACGTCGCGCACCAGCGAGACGAGCTGCTTCGAGACGCGGATCAGCGCCACGCTTTCGGGATCGGTCAAGGTCTCGCGGCGTTTCGGTTGCTTGATTTCGCTGGCGCGGGCAAGCAGGGTTTCAAGGTCGCCAAATTCCTTGATGAGTTCCGCCGCCGTCTTCAAACCGATGCCGCGCGCGCCTGGCACATTGTCGGTGGAATCGCCGGCCAGCGCCTGAACGTCGACGACCTTTTCGGGGGCGACGCCGAAATAGGCGCGAACTTCTTCAATCCCGATCTTGCGCTCCTCGCGCGCGCCCTTGGCGCCGGCTTCCCCCGAGGCCGGATCATACATGGCGACACCCTGGCCAACGAGCTGCATCAAATCCTTGTCGGCTGAAATGATCAAAACGCCGGCGCCGCGCCGGAGCGCCGCGCAGGCATAGGTCGCGATCAAATCGTCGGCCTCGTAGCGGTCCTGCTCGACAGGGGTCAGTCCGAACGCCCGCACGGCGGCCCGCATCAGCGGGAATTGCGGGACGAGATCCTCCGGCGGTTCCGAACGATTGGCCTTGTAGGGCGGGTAGAGTTCCTTGCGGAAGGAATTTTCGGATTTGTCGAAAATAATCGCGAGATGGGTCGGCTTGATCCCCGCCGCGCCATCGCGTAGGAACTGAAAAAGCTTGGTGCAAAAAAGCCTTACCGCTCCGGTCGGCAGACGGTCGGAACGGTAGTTATATTTCGCGTCCTGCCGGATCGACTGGAAATACGCGCGAAAGACGAAAGAAGATCCGTCAACCAAGAAAACATGGTCGCCGGCTTGGACAGGGCGTTCAATCGCGGACATAAGTTCAATGGAAGTGTTCAATGGAAGACATCGGCGCGGCGCCTTTTCTGCGATCAACGAATGGAGCAGTCCCGACGTCACCGCGGGCGAGGCAACGTCAAAAAGCGCCCTGAAGCCGCATTTCAATGCAACTAATTGTAGCCCTTGATCGTTAGATGATCCAGCAACTCGATACCTAAGGAACGGGTGCGGTTTTATGCCGCATGTTTGTGCGTCGCATGCAAATCCGGCCAATTTGTCAGTCTCCATTCCAACACGTGAAAAGGAGCCAAGCCTCGCATGCGCCGTCACTTGCCGTCAGCCCTCGCCGTACTACATCCCTCCTCCTTCTCGGGCAACGCCGGGCTGGCCATGCCGTCGCGGTCGGCCCGCGGGCCAAGGCAGGATCGCTAGAACATTCGCCGGAGCTGTATCGTGAAGCAGGACTTACGATTGGATTTCGAGGCCGTTTTCAATAGCCTGCCCACGCCTTGGCTGGTGATGGACCGGGATTTCACTATCGTTGCCTTGAACCAAGCCTTTCTCGACGCGACCGCGCGGTCGCGTGACGAACTCATCGGGAACAAATTCTTCACGGCATTTCCCTCGGCGGGAGAAACCCGCCGTATCGTGCAAGACTCCCTCGAACGTGTCCGCGACAAAGGGGTTGTCGATGTGCTGCCATCGGTTTCCTACGCAGTTGCCGTCGATGGCCGGACCGAGGAGCGCCTTTGGAGCTGCACCCATGTCCCAATCCTCGGCAAGGACGGGCAAGTCGCATTCCTGCTCAAGAACGCTCAGGATATCTCGGAGCTTCAGGCATCGAAAGGCTTGGGGGGTCTGCCTTCGGCGGCGGCGCGCGCGGGCGAGGCCGATCCACAGGCTGTAAACATCCAGGTTCTCAACCAGACGCTTTTGGCGACGGTCCAGCAATTGCGGTGTCTGGTCGTGCAGGCCCCGAGTTTCATGTGCGTCTTGCGCGGGCCTAACCTTGTTTTCGAATTGGTCAATATCGCCTTTTCGATGCTCGCCGGAGGCCGCGATCTCATCGGGAAAACTTTACGGGCAGGATTGCCCGAATCCGACGGTCAGGATTATCCGCGCATTTTGGAGAACACTTTTAAAACCGGCGAAGTTCACGTCGGCCGCAAGACGCGTATTCTTCTGCAAGACGCGCCGGATTGCGAGATAGAGGAACATTACATCGATTTCGTGGCCCAGCCGATCATGGGCGCGAACGGCGAGGTAACGGGGATCTTCGTCGAAGGCAACGACGTGACGGATCATGTGCGCACGGAGCAAAGGCAAGCGCTCCTTATCCGCGAGTTGCATCACCGGGTCCGCAACACGCTGGCAATGGTGCAAGGCGTTATGACCACGACCGCGAACACCTCCGCGAACATCGAGGAGTTTCGGGAAGCTTTCTCCGGGCGGGTCGCTTCGCTCGCCAGGACGCATGCCGTCATCACCGAGCAACTCCAGCAATCGGTTTCCTTTCAACAATTGCTGACCCAGGAGCTTGGCCCTTATTCCGACGATCATGGCCTTCGGATTCGCCTCTCCGGGCCTGCCGTCGACTTGCCCTCGCAGATCGCGGTGCCGCTCGGCATGGCGGTCCACGAACTTACGACCAATGCCGTCCGGCATGGCGCCTTAGCCAAGGCGGAAGGCCGGGTCGAGGTCGGCTGGAGCTTGACAGAGAAGGATGGCGAACCAGCGCTGTTATGCGAATGGAACGAATTCGCGGAACCACCGGTCGCGCCGCGTTGCCGCGATGGGTTTGGCTCGATGCTCCTCGAGCGGGTGCTGCCGCAACAGATCGCGGCGGAAGTGACGGTCGATTTCGCGCCGGGGGGATTCCGCTTGCGAATGGCGGTGCCGCTTCAAAACGGGCGCTGACGCCCATCGCCGGCCCTGGCCGCGCCGCTTGCTGATTTGCGCTCGCCCCCGGCCACGGCCGACGCACTGGCGGGCGCGACCACTTCGTCGTGACTGGCGCGTCAGCTGGGCGAGAACGCGATTGGGCTCATCACCCGCGAACGCGAGGGCCACCGCGAGCGGTGCATAAGGAAAGGACTCTCGTCTTGGAAAAGCTTGACGCCCATCGTACGCAGCAGGTTCCCAAGCCTCCCTCCCCCGCGCCTGGGGTTCCGCCAGGCAATATTCCGCCCGTTCCGGCTCCCGATATTCCGGTTCCCGATCCCGCGCCGCCGCCGCTCGAAAATCCCGGCGACGTGCCACCGCCGCCAATCACCGACCCTGACGTGATCGAACCCGATAAACCCAATCCGGCGCATCCGCCGATGCGCGCTCGCGGCGCAAAGCGGAGTTTGATGGACCACGACGGATCCCACCCGCTTGAATCCCTATAAAATCCGAGCTTCAACAAAGAGCCCTGGGCGTTTCCAAGTTCGATCGCCCGCGTACCACTCGATCGCGATGCCTGCGTACCTTCCACTCCCGAACGAGTGTCAATCCGCTAGTGCTTCAGCTCGACTTTGGGCATCTGGATAGTGATGTCGTTACTCGTCCTTTGATAATAAAGGTATCCCAACACCGCCACAGCAACGACAAGCGCCCCGATAATTGCTAATGTGAGTGGTTTCATCAGAATTTTCCCAATTCGAGTTTTTCGAACCGCTTCACCTGGATCCCTGAGATGCGCGACGCCGAGGGGCGCGACCCGGTGGGGGGTCGCGCCCTCGACGCCATGGCAAGACTCGCCCCTTGATCAGATAGCATTATGCCGACCCGCGTCGTTAAATTCCAACACGATCCGCGACGTACACCCTGCTTGCCGCCTAAAACCAACGTCCCCGGCCCTGCCCGCCGCCTTCGCCAAGCAGGAGAAGAAGAAATAATGATGGTGAGCCTCGTGGGATCCTTGATATCCAACTCTTTCCTCGATCGCAAGGGAAGCAGCAGGCGGCCGTAGTGCCTATTTTCGCCTGGCTGTGTCTTTGAGGCCGCCGGCGGCGTTTTGAACCTTGCCTGCATCCTTGTCGGTCTTGCCTTCGGCTTCGAGCTTGGCATCGCCCACCGCCTTGCCTGCCGCTTGCTTGACGGCGACTTTGATTGCCTTCGCCGATCCGGCGACTCGGTCCTTGTCCATGATTCTCTCTCCGAAACGAAGCTTGGCTGGAAGCTCCTGACCAGCCTCGCCAGATGAAAAGGCGCGGCGCCCGCGCAACTTGGCGCATGCCTCCGCAGTTCCATTAACTCTTAAATTTTTAGCAAACGCGAAGACCGCGAGGAACCGGCTTGCTCGCTCCAGCCGGGTTTGTGCCGTGGAAGCCGCACTCTCTGCTCGCCACGCTCAATGCGGCTCAATCCGAGTGTCCCGTCCGGCCCGATTTATGGTTCGGCTGGGGGACGCGGGTTGAAGCCGATTCGAAGCGAAGCGGCCGCCGGAGCAACTTATCGTCAAGTGGGGCGTTACAGATGCCGCATCGGAGTTGAATCCAGGCCTCGGCCAATGGCGCCGCGGCGTACTTCCCCATGCCAGATTCGTCGATCCAATCATCTCGTAACAGGAGTACATACATGACGAGCGTCAAACCCGAAGAATTCGCGGTCGATCTCGCGGCCTTGCGTGACGATATCGCGAAATTGGCTTCAACGGTGTCCGAATTAATTCGTTCCCAGACCGCCGCAACAACAAACACTGTCGCCGACGCGGTCGGTAATGCCCGGCAAAAGATTTCCGATACGGCAGGCAAGGCGCAAGATCGCGTGGCGGGGACGAGCGCGGACCTTGGGAAGACGATCGAGCAGAATCCGCTGATGGCGGTGCTCGTCGCACTGATGGCGGGCATTTTCGTGGGAATGCTAAGCCGCACGGGCAAATGAACCGCCTGATCAATCGGCTGGTAAGCGACGCGACCGCCCCGATCGGTGAAATGAGCACGCGCCTTTTCAATAAGGCCGTGCTCATTTTCTTGGCCATGAGCTGCCTGTTTGTCGGCGCAATTTTTCTTGCCATCGCCCTTTTTGTTTTCGTCCAACCATTGGCTGGAACCGCGATCGCGGCCCTCGGCGCTGGCGGACTTTATCTTGGCGTCGCAATAATTTGCATCGCCGTTGCGTCGCGCGAAAGCTCCCGCAACGTTGCCCCAGCCGCGTTCGCGTCCGGCCCAATACCGGAAGCTCAGGGAAACCCTACATCCCAAAAGCGTGCGTTTGCGAGCAATATTGACGAGGCCGTTGCGCCCATCCTCGACGTTTTGCGCGGTTCCGGCCTCGATCGTGAACGTCGCGCGCTCGAGGCCGGCGCGGAAATCGCGAAACAATTGCATCCGTTTTCGCTGGCGGCCTTGGCGGTTGTCGCGGGCTTTACCCTTGGCCGGATCTTGACGCTTCGCGACATCCCGCCCCGATAAGTTGGGCCAGGCGCCCTATCAAACTAGGCCGCCATTTTTTTACGGTTCGTCATGGCGACGCGCTTTGCGATCGAAGAAAAGCGCCTGACTGATGACTGCCTTCAGGCTGTCGATACCGAAGGGCTTGGTAATGAGAAAGGCGGGCTCGGGAGGCGTCCCCGTCAAAAAACGCTCTGGATAGGCGGTAATGAAAATCACCGGCACGGAAACGGATTCGAGGATCTGATTGACCGCTTCGAGACCCGAGCTTCCGTCGGCGAGCTGAATGTCCGCGAGGATAAGGCCTGGCCGTTCGCGCTTAACGGCCTCGAGCGCCTCGCGATGGGTGCGCGCGACATTGACGACGCGGTGCCCTTGCTCCTCGACTAGGGACTGAAGGTCGAGCGCAATGAACGGCTCGTCCTCGACGATCAATACATCGGTGCGAATTTGGTCTGCGATCTCCTTGCCCGCGGCGTCGATGAGAGAAGCGGCTTCCTCGACCGTGCAATCGAGCGCGCCCGCGACTCCGGCTGTATCGAAGCCTTCCAGCGAACTGAGAAGGAACGCGATACGCGGACGCAATGTAATCGCTTCGAGATTGCGATGCGCTCCCGCTTCGTCACCAGTGAACGACGCCTGATCGACATGATCGTTGACCGGCACCGTCCCCCAGACCTTGAGGAACAGCCGGTAAAGCGCCGTCCTCGGATCGGCGCATTTCGAAAACTCGGCCGGGTCGGCGACGATGGCCTCCAGCGTGGCGAGCACATAGGCATCTCCCCCGGCCTGCGTCCCCGTCAGAGCCCGTGAAAACCGGCGCAGATAGGGAATATGCGAGGAGATCGCCTGGGATATTGGCATGGTAAGCACCTTTTATATTGTTATATTGCGCGTTATATTTCGCGATCTATCCTGCCAGGCGGATAAATTCCAAATTTCAGGGAAAAGCTCCCGGATGCGGAACCATCTCGCTCATCAAACGTTCACCAGCGCCAGTTATAGCCGTTTTCCCGCGCGAGCCAAGCTTCGCGACAGGGATCGGTCAAATTCCGATTTGCCGGCAAACCGCGGGACATGCGGCCCAGATGCGCCGCCTGGTCAACAAAAACACTCCCCGGCTTCGGGAGGTGAACGTTAAATGGGGACAAACGAATGAAAAGTACCGTCGCGAGTGTGCTTCAGTGACAAAACCGACACGAACGAGAAACCCATCGGTCAAGATGGGAGGCGTAAAAATCTTAGAGACCCCCGGCATCCGGCGCGAACCGGGGCGTTCCGAGCCCGCAAAAGAGATTATCGTCGGGCCCTGCGCCAAGAAACCAGCATCGAAGTCCGAGATCGCCGATCAAATCGGTGTGCATTTACGCAGCGTCTACGACGACGTCTTGGCGCAACCTGTGCCAGGGCGTTTTCTTGAACTTTTGCGGCAGCTCGAATCCGCCTCAAGCCGGTTCAGCAAGGACGGCATGTGACAGCCGCGCATAAGGAAAAGGCGGAAATCCCGGCGGCGAACGAGCCTTTGCGCGAACGCGCGGCAAGCTCGCAAATCACCGCCGACCTCCTTGCGGTCATCCCCAATCTACGCGCTTTCGCGGTGTCCTTATGCGGCAATCTCGATCGCGCCGACGATCTCGTCCAGGAAACCTTGGTGAAGGCCTGGTGCAAGATTGACTCTTTCGTCGAAGGAACAAATCTTCGCGCCTGGCTCTTTACAATTTTGCGCAATATTTATTATTCGGAATATCGCAAGCGGCGGCGCGAGGTCGCCGATCCTGACGGCACCTTTGCCGCCAAGCTCAGGGCGGCCCCCGCGCAAAGCGGCCATATGGACCTGCTCGACTTTCACGCCGCGCTCCAGCAACTGCCCGGCGATCAGCGCGAGGCGTTGGTTCTAATCGGCGCCTCGGGCCTGTCCTACGAAGAAGCTGCGGGGATTTGCGGCTGCGCGGTCGGGACCATGAAAAGCCGAGTCAATCGCGCCAGAAGCCGTCTCGCCGAGATGTTATCGATCACTTCCAGCATGGAATTCGGACATGATGACGCATGGCAGGCGATCAATTCCACGGTCGCCGGTCAGCGCTTTGTGCGCGGGGACGGCGAGTGACCCGGGTAGCGCCTGTTTTTGTCCTCGCACCGCCCCGCGCTTAAAATGCCTTTGCGAGCGACGGCGGAGAACCGCATGGATGAACGGTAACAGGACACGGATCGAGACCGACAGTTTCGGGCCGCTCGAGGTGCCCGCCGCGCATTATTGGGGCGCGCAGACGCAACGCTCCCTCGTCCATTTCGCGATCGGCTCGCCAACCATGCCGTTGGCGATCATTCACGCCTTGGCGATGGTCAAGCGCGCCGCCGCGGAGGTCAATCGCGATCTCGGGCTATTGGCCCCCGGTTTATGTTCCGCGATCGCCGCCGCCGCGCGCGAGATCGAAACCGGGCGTCTCGATGCCGAGTTTCCCTTGACGGTCTGGCAGACAGGGTCCGGAACGCAAACCAACATGAATGTCAATGAGGTCATAGCCAATCGCGCCAATGAAATGCTCGGCGCCGCGCGGGGCGCAAAGCATCCGGTGCATCCAAACGATCACGTCAATCTCGGGCAATCCTCGAACGATTGTTTTCCCACCGCGATGCACATCGCCGCGGTCGGCCAAATCAAGCAGGGGCTCGAGCCGGCTTTGCGCGCGCTCCATCAGGCCCTCATCGCCAAATCGGAGGCATTTGCCGCGATCGTCAAGCTAGGCCGCACGCATCTTCAAGACGCGACGCCGGTGACGCTCGGTCAGGAATTTTCTGGCTATGCGGCGCAGCTCGAATTCGGGCTCGAACGGCTCGAAGCGACACTTCCGGGGCTCTACCGGCTTGCCCAGGGTGGCACGGCGGTTGGCACCGGGCTCAACGCCAAACGGGGTTTCGCCGAAGCCTTCGCGGCCAAGATCGCGGCGATTACCGCGCTTCCGTTCCGCTCGGCGCCGAACAAATTCGAGGCGCTCGCCTCGCATGACGCCTTGCTCTTCGCGCATGGCGCGCTTGATACCATCGCGGCAAGCCTCTTCAAGATCGCCAACGACATAAGGCTCGCCGCGAGCGGCCCCCGCTGCGGCATCGGCGAACTGGTCCTGCCCGAAAACGAACCTGGTTCGTCAATCATGCCGGGCAAGGTCAATCCGACCCAGGCCGAGGCGCTGACCATGGTCTGCGCGCGGGTTTTCGGCAACCAGGCGACAA
>JBOHJT010000052.1:0-14849 GCA_050728715.1 Methylocella sp. | reverse complement strand
GCGTGGCATGCGTGGTCCGCGTGCAAGCTAGTGCTCGGATTGGCTCTTTTGGCGCTCGCCGGCGGCGGTTTCTTCGTTGCCCGCCTCGCGCTCGGGCCGCTCGCGATCGACGGTTTGGCGCCGCAAATCGCCAAGGCGCTCGACGATCGTTTCGGCCATGGCTACGAATTCGGTTTCGGTGGAACCGCGATCGTGAAGAATGGCTATGCCCCGGCGCTGAGCATTGACAAATTGTCGGTTAAGGAACGCTCCGGGCGCACGATTTTGACCGCGCCGCGCGCCGAAGTGTCGGTCGATCTTCTTGCGCTCAGTGTTGGACGGGTAACGCCAAGGCGGCTCGAAATTTTCGACGTCGAGGTGCACCTGACATTGCGGCCCGACGGTTCGCTCGCCTTTCCGGTTGCGTCCAATTCCGGGGAAGCAGTGGCTCTTACGCCGCCGCTTGCCTCGCCGCTTGCGCGGGGCAGCCCTTTGCCGCCGCCGGAGGCGGGGACGAAAGATCCGGCCGCGCAGGCGCTCACGGCAAAGCCGCCACGCGCCCTCGTCGTCAAGCAGATAGCGGCATCGATCCGGCGCGTTATCGACACGCTGACCAATCCGGCAAGTCCGGCCGCGGCCATCGATCGCATCGGCATCACGCGCGGCAAGATTGTTATCGACGACGAGACCGCCAAACAAACCATGGTCTTTAACGGCGTCAATCTCGGTTTCGATAGATCCTCCGGCGCCACGAGTTTCGATCTTTCCGTCGAGGGACCGAACGGCCGCTGGTTGGCCTCGGGCGCTGCCGACGGCACGCCAGGCTCGGAACGCGGCCTCATGCTTTCGTTTTCAAATTTATCCCTCGATGAGATCTTGCTGGCGACCGGCACGCGCACGATCGGCGCCGATTTCGATATGCCGCTGTCAGGCAAGCTCGGCGTCCGGTTACAAGCCGATGGGATGCTTTCGGAGGCGGCCGGCCAGTTCGAATTCGGCGCAGGCTACCTGCGTTTCGACGACCCCGACGATGAACCCCTGATGATCGACAAGGTCACCGGCGGGTTTCATTGGAATCCGGCGGCGCGGCGCATTGCGGTCGATCGTTGGCGGCTCGCGGCGGCCGCGACTCATCTCGCGATTTCGGGCTTCGTGACACCACCGTATCGAGAGGGCGATCCGTGGTCGGTTGAGTTGATCAATGCGGAGCCCAGCGTGGCGGGTCCCGAGCGGCCCGGTGAAAAGCCGATTTCAATTGATCACAGCGACTTGGCGGCGCGGCTTTATTTGGCTGAAAAAAAGCTTGTCATCGACCGGTTTTCGTTCGGCGGTCCGCAAGGCGGCATCGCGATGGCCGGCGGGATCGATTGGAGCAATGGACCTCATATAAGGCTCGGTGCGTCGATTTCTCCGGCGCCTGTCAGTACCGTCCTACGGCTGTGGCCCTCGTTCGTCGCGGCGCCGGTCCGCTCCTATCTGCTTTCCCGCGCCAGCGAAGGAACGGTGGAGAAGGGCACCATGCGGATCGATTTCGATGGCGCCGATTTGCGGGCGATGCGAGCCGGACACGCGCCGCCCGACACAAAGGTCTTGCTCGATTTCACGATTGCCAATGCGAGCCTCGCGTTTCTGCCAGGCGTGCCGCCTTTGCGCGGCATCGATGGTGTCGGTCATGTCACCGGCCGGACCGCGACTTTCGCGGTCGCGAATGCCGCCCTCGATGCCGGCAATGGCCGCGTGCTGACCGTGTCGGACGGCAGCTTCCATGTCGCCGACATGGAGTTGAAACCCGCGCCGGCGGTGGTGGAGGCCAAGGTCACGGGCAGTGTCGAGGCGATCGGGGAGCTTTTATCGTATGAGGCGTTAAAACCCTATGCCAGTCTGTTGCTCGATTCGTCCGCCGTGAGTGGACAGGCCGGAGGCAGTCTCGAAATCGATACGAAGCTCGGGCCCAGCACCGGCCCGGCGGATACAACTCTCAAGATCAATACGACAGTCACCAATTTCACCGCCGAAAGGCTGCTCGGCAACGAGAAGCTTGACGGCGCGACTCTGATCGTCAATGTCGATCCGTCGGGCCTAAGAGCGAGCGGGCAGGGGACCATGTTCGGCGCTCCGGCCGCGATCGGCATCGAGAAATTAGCAGGCAAGCCCGCCGAAGCTTCGATTGTCTTGATCCTGGACGATGCCTTCCGCGCTAGGCACGGTTTTGGCGCAGCCTCAGGGCTGAGCGGACCGATTAGCGCTACAATTATCGCGCCCATCGGCAGCGGGGAAAAACCCAAGGCGCGAATTGAGCTCGATTTGAGCCGTGCCGCCATCGAGATTCCAGGAGTTTCGAAGCCGGCGGGACGGCCGGGAAAGGTCGCCTTCGCGCTTGCCGTCAACGATGCTGGGACATTGCTCGATCAGATCGTTATCGACGCCGGGACCATTCAGGCGCGGGGCAATGCGCAGCTTGGCGCGGGCCTCTCTCTTATCGCGGCGAAATTTCCGCAGGTGAAGCTGTCGGCGGGCGACGATATGAAGATCGACGCGATAAAAACCGGCGAGACAATGAAAGTGATCGTGCGGGGAACCGCGATTGACGCAAGGCCGTTCCTAAAATCGCTGATTTTCAACCCTCCCGCAAGCAATGGTGCCGGGCCAAGCACCGGCGAGGAGCGCAATGACGCAGGTCCAATCAAGGAGATCGAATTCGATGTCAAAGCTGGCATTTTGAGCGGATATAACAAACAGATCATTGCCGGGGCCGAATTGAGATTTGCGAAACGCGGCGACCAGATTAGCCAGTTCACTTTTGCCGGAACCTTCGGCGGCCAGCCGATTTCGTGCAATCTGACCGGAGGCGCCGCTTCTCCCCAGCTTAATCTCGTAGCCGAGGATGCTGGATCGCTTTTGTTGTTTCTCGACCTCTACAAGCACATGGAGCGCGGACGGCTCTCGGTCGGGATGCGTCTTGGATCGGACTCCCTTTCCGGCGTCCTTCTCATCGACGATTTCGTTTTGCGCGGCGAACCGGCGTTGCGCCGGCTGGTGGTAGAAGGGGCCCCGCCGCTGGATACCCCCGGCCACGTGCAAAGAATCGACGCCAACGCGATCGCTTTCAACAAATTGCAGGTGCGTTTCCAACGCGAGGGCAGCCGTCTCGATCTCAGCGAAGGGACAATGCATGGCGAGGCCATCGGACTAACCGTCGAAGGCGCCCTGGATTTCGTGCATGACCGGGTCGACATTAAGGGTACTTTCGTTCCCGTTTATGCCTTCAACAATTTGTTCGCGAAGTTACCCGTTGTCGGCCTGATCCTCGGGGGCGGCTCGGACGAAGGATTGATCGGGGTCAACTACCGGATTAGCGGCTTGGCCAGCGCGCCGGCCCTGAACATCAATCCTCTATCGGCGATCACGCCAGGAATCTTCCGCCAGATTTTTGGCGTCTCCGATTTCGATCCCATGCGTCCTCAATGAGAGGATTTGTCAAACTGGGCTGTTCCGGTCGAGACGTTTCTTGATCCAGGCTGTTTAGCATGGGTGCATCAAAAGCGCGTGGAATACGCCATACGGAACCAGCTGTTAGGGTACGATGCAAAGTTGAATGCGGTTTAGAGAGCCGGTTGTTGCCGGCGTGTTAGAGAACTCAAATGGCATGGATCACGATCACCACGTCCGAGCCGTGATCAGGCGCGGACGTACTGATCAGATCTTTCTCGGTGTTCGGCACGACTGACAGTAATTTTTGGCCGATTCGACAACGCCTTCGTCGCGCGGCGTGATCGCACTGAACAAATGCGGCGACGCCGTCCTCAAATCGAGCGTGCCAAAGCCACCTAACGTATCTCCACGCGAAGTCTGTATTCGCCACCCCCACGGGTCGTGCCAAGCACAAAGAGATAGGTGCCAGTCTCCGGCAGAATTCCTGAAAAGGCAAATGCATCTTGACCTTCGCTTGCGCCAGCCAACGTCCGTCCTACAGGCGCGCCTTCTGCAGTGGTCCAGCCAGGCCGATATATCTGAAAGACCACGTTGTGTTCAGGACTTACAACTCGCGCGGAAACACGCTGGTCGGCGCGAACTTGAACAGTCCAGCAATCAGGAAGCCCACGCGGGACGCCGCCAGTCACTTCGGCGGCGAATGCTCCGCGTCGGAAAGTGATCGGCGCCGGTGCGTCGCATGTCGCGGCGCTCGAATCAACAGTCACCCACAGCAACATGAGCGCCGCCGGCGCCAGTACGCTGGCCCATCGCGGCGAAACTCTCAGGATCGATTTCCGCTGGGGGAATCTGGGTCGCTGCTGCATCACATCACGCACTTTGAATTGAACTCTTAATTGAGCTCTTAAAGGAGCGCTTTCCACGTGGCTGGCCCCACTATCCCGTCCGCTGTCAGTCTATTGCTCAGCTGAAACCGCCGCACCGCCGTCTCGGTTCCCGGCCCGAACAGAGCATCGATGGCAACCGAAACGCCTTTTTGGCTCAGGGCTTCTTGTAGACGCGTCACGTCGTCACCTTCCATTCCACGGTACAGCGTAGGAGGTGCACTCGCGCTTGCCGGCAGCTGTCTGGCCTGTAGCTTGGCAAGTGCGGTTTTCGCTTTCGCCAAATAAACGCGCCGGCTTTCGAGCCCGTTCAGCCCACCGTTCACTTTCCGCGTGACCGCAATTAAGTTGTCCTGGTCACAGTCCTGATTGATTTTGTGCGCTTTCCAGAAGTCGCATGCGGTGAGCACTGACGTCGCTGGCTCCGCAGCCAGATCCGGATTATCGACCAGATCAAGTTTGAGGCGCCCTCCGGCCGCAGCGTAATTTGCCCGTCCTGTCAGCTGAATTAGCCCACGTCCTTTGAACTTTCGTCCGTCACCCGGCTGAGTGTTACCGAGGTCGCGGCGTCTCTCGTAGGCGGCGCCGCTTGCATATTCCACTGTCGTGCAGAACCCGTCCGACTCGTGGCAGGTCTGCGCGAGAAAATGCGCCGCGCGAAGTGGCGTATTGATTTCATAGACTTGCAGGGCATTAGCGAGGTTCTTTCCTGCATTTTCGATTATGATAGCCTGCTGCTGAGCCCGGCGACCCCTTACCCGAGGGGCAATCGCGCGCATAATGTTGGCGTCAATGGGAAGCATTTGAACCACCCTGCCCGTTCTGAGCCTTAATGATAAAGAACAGAACATCGTAGCCGAGATTAGGATCGTCCGGCAAGGGTTTACCCAAGCATCATGGCAACGCTGGACGGAAAACTCTGCAATAGTGGGCTGCCGGAGACTTGGTTGCGTGTCTTTCAACAAAAATGGCGCTTGGCGCGTGGGGGCCAATTAGGGCTTCAAATTTACATGTCGCTTTGGTCCTCGGGAAATTCTGATGACCCCATCCTTGACATCCAAGGAAGTCAGCCTGTGAGTTACATCGGTGATGGGAACGCCGTTGGCACTTATCCCTCCTTGAGCGATCAAATTCCGCACCTCGGTATTCGAGTTCGCTAAGCCGGCTTTGACGGTTGCGGACAAGATGCCAATTCCCGTCGTTGCTAACTCATTTGCATCAATGGGTATTGTTGGAAGATTCGAAGCCAAATCGCCTTTCTCGAAGGTTTTTAGCGCCGTCTCCGCCGCTTGTTGTGCCGCCTCGCGACCGTGAACCATGGCGGTCGCCTCCGTAGCCAGCACTTTCTTGGCTTCGTTGATTTCGGCACCGCCCAGCGCTTCGAGCCGGGCGATTTCGCTTAGAGGCAATTCTGTGAAGAGTTTGAGAAACCGCCCGGTGTCCCGGTCCTCGCAATTGCGCCAATATTGCCAATACTCGAAGACGGGCAACATGCTTTCGTCGAGCCAGACCGCCCCCTGCGCGGTCTTGCCCATCTTTGCGCCCGACGCGGACGTCAAGAGCGGCGAGGTCAAGCCGTAAAGCTGGCGCGTGCCCATCCGGCGGCCGAGATCGATCCCGGTGACGATGTTGCCCCATTGGTCCGAGCCGCCCATTTGCAAAACGCAGCCATGGCGCTTGAACAGCTCGACAAAATCATAGGCCTGAAGGCACATGTAATTGAATTCGAGGAAGGACAGTTCCTGATCGCGTTCGAGCCGCAGTTTCACCGAATCCAGCGACAACATCCGGTTGACCGAGAAATGACGCCCCACGTCGCGCAGAAAATCAATGTAATTTAGCGTGGCGAGCCAATCCGCGTTGTCCGGCATGATTGCATCCCGTTTCCCTTCGCCAAAGCTCAGGAACTTGGCGAAGACGCGTTTGATTCCCTCTTTATTGGCGGCGATCGTTTCAAGCGGGAGCAATTGGCGGCTTGCGTCCTTGCCGGACGGATCGCCGACCTGTGTCGTGCCACCGCCCATCAGCGCGATCGGCTTGCCGCCGGTCTTTTGCAGCCAGCGCAACAGCATGATTTGAACGAGAGAGCCGGCGTGGAGCGAAGGCGCCGTGCAGTCGAAACCGGTATAGGCAACGAGATCGCCCGATTTTGCTATTTGATCGAGCCCCGCGAGATCGGAGCATTGATGCAAAAAGCCGCGCTCGGCAAGCACGGTGAGAAAGCCGGATTGGGGACGAAAATCACTGGTCACAGAAAACCTTCGGCATAAGGGTCGTGCCGCTGCAACAAGGGTGCGCGATCCCCCGGAGTTATGAAGCCGTGAGATTTAGGGGGAGGGGCAGGGGATTGCAACACCGGCGCGGAGGCTGGCGACGCTGGAGGCGGCCGGCAGTGCGCCAACTGGCGAGCCCCTGCTCTCGTTTGGCGAATGGCGGGCGTTGAAAGCGATTTGCAAATAGGTCAGAAAGAATCGTTCCCGATGGCCATGAGGGAGAGAAACAATTCAAACGGTCCGCGCGATGGGGCTGATGAGCGGCACTTCGATGGACGGCGTCGACGTCGCCTTGGTCGAGACCGACGGGCAAGATTTTGTCACGCTTGGCCGCACCGGATTTTTTCCCTACGCCGAGGCGGACCGGGCGCTGCTGCGCTGCGCGGCCGGGGACGCCGCCTCGCTTGAGGACCGCCGCGCGCGGCCGGGCTGCTTGGCGCTGGCCGACGCCATGATCACGGAGCGCCATGTGGAAGCGGTCGAAGCCTTTCTCGTGACGGGCTCCATCGGCCGCGCCACTGTCGATCTCATCGGCTTTCACGGCCAGACCGTTTTGCACCGGCCCGGGCGCCGCCTGACCGTGCAGATCGGCGACGGCAAGGCCCTTGCCCAAAGATTAGGGATGAGGGTCGTTCATGATTTTCGCGCCGCCGATGTCGCGCAAGGCGGGCAGGGGGCGCCGCTCGCGCCCGTGTTTCATCGCGCGCTTGCCGCCGCCGCGGGCTTTTTGGACCCGGTCGCGATCATAAATATCGGCGGCGTCGCCAATTTGAGTTTTATCGTGCCGGGCGAGGAGCCAATTGCCTGCGACACAGGTCCTGGCAATGCGTTGCTCGACGATTTGATGTTGAAACGCCTTGGCGCCGCCTTCGACCGGGACGGCGCGACCGCTTCCAGAGGCAAGGCCGATGCGGTGGTTTTGCGCGAACTTCTCGCGCATCCTTTTTTCACTGTGCCGCCGCCGAAATCGCTCGACCGGAACGATTTTTTGGGCGGTGCCGTCGAGAGTCTCGCGACCGAAGACGCGGCGGCGACGCTCACCGCCTTCACCGCGGCCAGCATCGCGGGCGTGCTGCGTCTCTTGCCGTCGCGCCCCTCGTTGGCAATTGTTTGCGGCGGCGGCGCGCGCAACAAAACCTTGATGCGCGAATTAGCGGACCGGCTGCCTTGCCCAGTCGTTTCGGCAAAATCCTTCGGCTGGTCGAGCGACGCCATGGAAGCCCAGGCCTTCGCCTATCTCGCGGCGCGCCGGGAGAAGAATCTGCCGATTACGTTTCCGCTGACCACGGGGGTCGATAAGCCGCTAGCAGGCGGGGTTATCGAGGAGCCGGGGGGAATAGGCTTTCGCCCAGCAAGGGATCGTAGTCCACCCCCATGAGATAAAGCCCCTCGGGTGGGGCGACCATGCCGCAGCGGCGGCGGTCGCGTGCGTCGAGCGCGGCCCGCAGATCGGCGGCGTTCCATTTGCCGGAGCCGACATGTTCGAGCGTGCCGGCGATCGCGCGCACCTGGGTGTGCAGAAACGAGCGCGCGCTTACGCTAATCTGAATTTCCTCGCCGGCCCGCATGACATCGAGCCGTTCCAGCGTGCGCACCGGGCTGTCCGCCTGGCATTGGGAAGCGCGAAAAGTCGAGAAGTCATGGCGCCCAACGAGATGCCGTGCCGCAGCTTGCATGGCGCTGGCATCGAGCTTTCGCTTGACGAGCCAGGCATGGCCTCGCCCGACCGTCAAGGGCGCGCGGCGATTGACGATCCTGTAGAGGTAATGGCGGCGGATGGCTGAGAATCGTGCGTCAAAGGTTTCAGGCACACGTTCGGCGGCCAAAACGGCGACCGGGTGCGGCCGCATGTGCGCGTTCAGGCCATCCCGCAAAACATCGCTCCGCCAATCCTTGCCGAGATCGGCATGCGCGACCTGGCCCATCGCATGGACGCCGGTATCCGTGCGTCCGGCGCCGCGTATTGCGACTCTTTCGCCGCAAAAAGCGTCAAGCGCGGTCTCGATCACTTCTTGCACGGAAAGCCCATTGCTCTGCCGCTGCCAGCCGACGAAGGGCGCGCCGTCATATTCGAGGGTAAGTTTAAAGCGCGGCATCGGTCATCTAGGCGAGCAACATACCCCTGCTTATTCGCGCGCCGCGCAAAAAATCCCCCACCGGCATCGGCGCCTTGCCCGAACGTTGCACCTCAAGAACGCGCAACGCCCCCTCGCCGCAGGCGATCGTCAAGCGATCGTCGAGAACGTGGCCGGGCGTCCCGGCTCCTTCCGCGATCCGCGCGCGAAAAACTTTCACACGCTCCAATCGCTTGCCAAGGCCAGCCTCGAAAAAAGCGCCGGGAAGCGGCGCCAGACCGCGAATCAGATTGTGTACGTCCGATGCCGGTTTTCTCCAATCGATCCGCGCTTCCGCCTTGTCGATTTTATGCGCGTAGGTGACACCCGCCTCCGCCTGCGGGATAAAGGCAAGCCCGCCGTGCTCCAGCATCGCCAAGGCGCGGGTCATCAGACCGGCGCCGATATGAGCCAGCCTGTCATGGATTTTACCGGCATTCGCATCGGGGCCAATCGCGATGCGCTCGGCGAGCGCGACCGGGCCGGTATCGAGACCTTCCTCCATGCGCATCACGACGACGCCGGTCTCAACGTCGCCCGCCATGATGGCCCGCTCAATCGGCGCCGCGCCGCGCCATCGCGGCAGCAGCGAAGCGTGCAGGTTGAGGCAGCCTTGCGCCGGGACATCGAGAATGGCTTTCGGCAGGATCAAGCCGTAGGCGGCGACAACCACCACATCGGGTTTGAAACCGCGCAGGGTTGCCGCAGCCTCCCCGGATCGGAGGGTATGCGGCGTGAGAACCTCGATGCCAAAGCGCAGCGCCGCCGCATGAACCGGGGAAGGCGTAAGTTCGAGGCCGCGCCGCCCGCCGGGTAGTGGCGCGCGGGTATAGACCGCCGTCACAAGGTGGCCTTGGCCGATGATTCCGGCGAGCACGGGCACCGCGAATTCCGGGGTCCCCATAATGACGATTCGCAACTGTCCCGGCCTGATGGTTGGATTCTCTGGACCGCGAGGGATGAAACTAGGCACCGCTGGAAAATCAAGCTTAAGCTAAAATGAATGATACTCTGCCCCGCCACCGGTTCCAATTTCGCATCAAACTTATGCAACAAAATATGCTTTTGATATCAGCGGCCTAATTTTCTTGCATAATTCTTGATGGGGTGGACGGCCACCGCTCCCCGGTATCGATGTGCCATAAGGTGGTCGTCGGTGAACGCCACAACGAGAGGAGCCGTGCACCATGCATATTGCCACGATCGGTCTCGATCTTGCCAAGCACTGGTTTCAGATTCACGGCGTCGACGCCGCTGGAGAGGTGGTCGTCAAACGACGGCTGCGCCGCTCGGAGGTCATTGGGTTTTTCCAAACCCTGGAACCCTGCCTGGTGGGCATGGAAGCCTGCGCGACCGCGCACCATTGGGCGCGCGAGCTGATCGCGCTGGGGCATGAGGTGAAGCTCATGCCTCCGGCCTATGTGAAGGCTTACGTCAAGCGCAACAAGAACGACGCGGCCGCCGCCGAGGCGATCTGCGAAGCGGTGACGCGCCCCTCCATGCGGTTCGTGCCAGTCAAGGACATCGATCAGCAATCGGTGCTCATGATGCATCGGGCGCGCAATCTGCTGGTTCGTCAGCGCACCATGCTGGTCAATGCGCTGCGCGCCCATCTGGCCGAATTCGGCGTCATCACGCCGCTGGGTCTGCGCCCCAAAATGGAGACGCTACTGCAAAAGAAGGAAAAGTCGTGCGGCATTAAACCAAATCCCATTTGACAACTGGGGAATGTTTGTTACGTTCAATGCGCGATGGGCTGGGGAACAGACATGCCCAATATTAACGACAGCAACTCGGACCAAGCGATCGATGATCGAGGCAAGCGGGTAAGCGACCCGTGAATATCGCGACCCTATTCGCTGGAATAAATACTAACAAGAACTTGGGAGGTAATCATGCTTAAAGCTAGGATGATAGGGTTGTTGGCAGGCGCATGCCTTTTTGGGATGGCCTCCCCTGCCTTCGCGCAACCCGCCACGGTCACGGAAAAACTGGCCGACTTCGAGTCGGCCTCGCGGGAATTGAAGGAGCTCTACGCGAGCGCCAAGGACAAGGCGGCAGCCGAAGCCGTCGCGGCGCAGATAGATGCGGCGACCAAACGACAACAAGCCGCACAAATGGCCATGGAAGCCGCCATGCAAAAACTCAATCCCAAGAGCCAGCAGGACGAGGAACTGATGGAAGGGGCATACGCCGAAGTGCAGGCCGCCATCCAGGGCGTCACCGATGCGCAACTAAAGGCCCTTGAGAGCCAGGCCAAGGCCAGTGAGAGTCAGGCCGCTGCCGAGGCACAGGAGAAGTAGTGCAAACGGGGCCGCGAAAAATCGTTGCCTCATAAAATCAAAGGGAGGGAAACATGAAAAAGCCAGGGGTCTTGATTAACAGTCTGGTGGTTCTAGCGGTTATGGTGCTGACGGTGCTAACCTCGTCGCCGGGTTTCGCCGCAGCCGAATTCTGCTGGAGGGACAGTGACCCTCGCGGCGTAGGCACGGTGCCGCAGGCCTGCGAGGCGGGCCGCGACCGGATCGGTCTGCTATGCTATTCGCAGTGCGGGCCGAATATGCAGCGCTTCGGTTTCGACTGTCATTCGGTCTGCCCCTCAGGCCTGCGCGACGACGGCCTGTTCTGTCGCGCCGCTGAGTACGGCCGCGGCGCCGGCTATCCCTGGAAATTCGGCGACTCCCTCAACGACAACGGCATGTTCCGGCGCTGCGAAACGGATCAAGGCAAAGGCAATTGCGAAAAGAATGGTTTGATCGTCTATCCGAAGTGTAAGCCCGGCTATTCCAACTTCGGCTGCTGTATATGCCGCCCGAGCGTGCCCGACTGCGGGAAGCTGGGCTTGAACCCAGGCATCGACCTCTCGTGCGCGAAAAAGGTAAAGATCGGCGATCCCGTTCTGGGCGTTTGCGGGAGTGGCGAGGATCGAGACGTAGGCCTATGCTATCGGGCCTGCAAGCCCGGGTTCGCCGGCGTGGGGCCGGTGTGCTGGGGCCAGGCTCCTAAGGGCTGGGTCGAATGCGGCATGGGCGCCTCAAAGAATTCCACGACGTGCGCATCCGTCGTGTTCGGCCAGGTGGCTGCGGTAGGCCAGCTTGCGATGACCGCCGCGACGCTGGGAACATCCATGGCCGCGACAACGGCGGTGAACGCGCCGGCACAGGCCGGCAAGCTCGCCCAGCTTAGAGGAATGTACGATAAGCTGAAAACCGCTTACGAAGCCGCTAAGAAGGCAACTCCGGCACTGCAGACGGCGGAAAATGGATTGAATGCACTCGCCACGGCCAAGAAGGGAGCCACGGCATTCAGCACGGCGACAAACGCGGTTACCGCGGAAGACATTGCCCGGTTGTCCGCCCAAATCGCAGCGATTGTTGACTCGAGCGGCGTCTCTTCAGCGGTCGGTGCCTACACCTACCCGAAATGCAGCAAGTATTTCGGGACTCCTTGAGCTTATGCAGGCTCCCACGCGGGGGCCTGCATTTGTTTTCGTATCGCTTGGGCGGCCGAGGCTGTTTTGGGCCGGCGTAGCCATCGAACCCGCTGCTGCTGCTGCTGCTGCCGTCGGCGGTCGAGCGCAACAATTCGACTAATGATGGAAGTCTTTTCTGAGACGATCGTCGCGTCGGCTACACTCGACGCGATCCGGATTATAGCTCTCGCCGAGTCGATCCTTCGCGCGGCATGCACGGGTTTTACCGGCTCGACGTGCAGCGGGCCTCGTTCGGTGGCGTCTTGCTCTTGAAGCAATGGGGCTGCGTATTTTGGCCTGACGTCGCGCCGCGGGCAGTCGCGGGTTCATCAATCGAGATTCAGACCGCGTCAGCAAGGCGGGCGACCCGGATGCGAGGCACGCGCGGTGTCTTGCCGTGTCATAACTTCTTAGGGCGCGAGCCTTTGCCGGCAGGCGTGGCGCAGCATAGGCATCGCGAAAGGCTGCTGACGAGCGCGTTGAGCAATCTTTCGCGCATCGTCGCTTAATCGAGTGTGATCGGCCGCCGTTCTCCTTGTCGCTAAGGTTGATAGGGGGGCGGACGCCGAGAAGTGCGTTTTTGCAAATAGTTCAGCCGCGCGGCGGCGATCTCAAAACGGGGAAGAATCCACTACAACTAATTGATACGAATGCTATTTTTGCTTGTTTCAAATATCTTGATTTCATTGAGATTTTTCTCCGCGATTTGGTCGATTTTTCGCCAATGCAACAGTGCAGTTAGGCCCCGGTGCTGGCGGGCGCGCGTTCCTTGCCCGCGCCATCCTTGCGGGCAGGGGCCCCGTGCTTGGCGTTTTTTCTGAATTTCCGCATGAGGAGGTCGCGCTTCAGCCGGGAAATATGATCGATGAACAAGACGCCATTCAAATGGTCGACCTCATGCTGCAAGCAAGTCGCCAAAATGCCGTCCGCCTCGATCTCTTGCGCGCGGCCGTCGCGATCGAGGTAACGGGCGCGCACGCGCGAGGGCCGCTCGACGTCCTCGAAAACCTCCGGGATCGACAGACAGCCCTCCTGGCAGGTCGAAAGCTCCGCCGAAGCCCAAAGAATTTCTGGATTAGCGAGGCAAAGAGGCTCTGGCGCGGCGGCTTCATCGGCGCGTTTGGCCACGTCGAGAACGATCACCCGCTGTTGCACGGCGATCTGGATCGCGGCAAGCCCAACGCCGGGCGCCGCATACATGGTTTCGAGCATATCATCCATGAGCGCGCGGATGTTATCGTCGACCACTGCCACTGGCGCGCCGGCGAGACGCAAACGCGGATCGGGAAGGCGGAGTATCGTCCGTAAAGTCATGGCCACGAGATAATACCGCCGGCGCCAGAGGTCAAACTATCGCCCGAAGTCGGGTTCGTTTCCATGAAATTCAATGCGGTTCGCTCCGCCACCCGTGCCAAGGGCCGCGAGTCCAAAGCTGCTCTGAGAACATGTCAACGATCATGACACCGCGGCGCGCCGCAAACCCCAGAGTACGAGGAGGGAAGAGACAACTATTGCTATCCCGGCCGTATTGAAGCCGATCGTCACAACCAGCTCCTACCACGGCAGAGCGCTGTGGCCGGCCCCAAAAACCGGCGAAAGGCTCGCCGCGTCAAAAATCGCCGCCCGCGTGGTCTCCGTCCAATTCCCGTACGTGCCATACAGCGCGTTTTGCGGTACGCTCCGGCCCTCAGGCGTGGAGAACGTCTCGCCTCCGTCCAGACGGCACCCCACGCGATGAGAAAGGTCCCGTTCATCGCTCCATCCAAATGTGCGGCGAGTCTCATCCGCGGATTATAGAATTGCTGCTCAGCAAACCCCGTGAGCAGGCCCAGTAAGAACAAGACAATTCCATGCCAGATCAAACGACGCTTGCTATCTTCGACGCTTGTAATCTCATATCCCGTCAACCGGCATGGCCCAGGCCGCCGGTCGATCCTGCCACCTTGACGGGAAGAGTAGCTCCCAGGCGCAAAGTTCAAGCCGCCCTTACCCCGCCCCGGTCCATCGCCCGCTTTGCCGGGTTCGGGATGACCCCCCGGTTGAAATTCCGCAATTCGCCTATTTTCGCGTAGGTCACCCATGCGCAAGCAACGCGCACTCACTGGACCCGTAACAATATTTTTCCCCGGGGGTCCTCGTTGTTCTTAAAAATCACATAAAAACAACGAACTGCATTCTTAGACAAGTTGCAAAAAAAAACGGGCAAGCCTCTTGCTTTTGTGCGCTGCACGTGCATATTGTTGCGATGCGGCAAGTTTGTTGTTGCAGATGCCCTCTTTGGGTGTTTCCTCCCTAGACTTGGGGCCGCTTGTGGCAACACAGGCGGCCTCTTTTTTGGTTTATTCGCTGGCGCGGAAGGTGGCGAGGGTTGGGCCGAGATTTTCGGGGTCCTTAGCCAGAGCCTGTTTACAATCAGGGGTTCCCGATCGAGGAGGAACTTGATTCAACGCTGAAAAAGCAGGAGGCCAGCCTTGATGCGGAAATGTCTGACTGACGAGCGGCGGGCTCGGATTGAACCGGAATTTCCTGGAAAGCCTGGCGATCCAGGGCGCAGCACGAGGAAGCAGTTTTGTGGATTGCCAGCACGGGCTTTGCCTGGCGCGATCTACTCGCCGAGTTCGGCGAATGGTTCACCGTCCACACGCGCTTCCGGCGCTGGGCGCAACAGCGCGCAAGGGAGCGTGACTTCGCGGCG
>JBOHJT010000051.1:0-15239 GCA_050728715.1 Methylocella sp. | reverse complement strand
GCTCAGCCGATTTTTTTTGATTAAAACGCTTGTGAACGCTGCCTTCGGCGTCATCGTCTCAGTTGGCCTCGATTTCATCGGCATTCCGAGCCCGCTCCTTTGGGGCGTCGCCGCATTCTTGCTGCGATTCGTCCCCTACTTCGGCCCGTTCATCGCCGCTGGGTTTCCCATGGCCCTGGCGGTGGCGGTCGATCCGGGCTGGGGCATGGCGCTCGCAACCTTGGCCTTGTTTGTTGTTGCCGAAACCATCATCGGGCAGGCGGTCGAGCCTTGGCTCTATGGCCAAAGTACGGGGATTTCGCCGGTCGCCGTCGTGGTCTCGGCGACATTCTGGTGGTGGATGTGGGGCACTGCCAGTCTTATATTGTCGACCCCGCTCACCGTCTGTCTTGTCGTGCTTGGGCGGCACGTGGAGCGGCTGGCTTTTCTCGATGTCATGTTCGGCGATGCGCCGCCTCTTACCCAGGTCGAAAACTTCTATCAGCGCATGCTGGCCGGGGACGCCTCGGAAGTCGTCGACCAGGCCGAACGATTCTTGAAAACCAATTCGCTCATCGACTATTACGACGAGGTGGCGCTTCAGGCTTTGCTGATGGCGCAGGTGGATCTCGGCCGCGGCGTGTTGGACGAGTTCCGGCAAAGGCGGATCAAGGAAACGATCGAGGAGGTCATCGAGGACCTCTCCGATCATGTGGATGCGCCCCTCGCATCAACCCCGGCGCCCGAGGCGGGGCACACCAATGCCGTGCTCAAATCAACCGGCTCGCCTCCGCCGAGCGAAACGGCAAGCATCGAAACCGCGCCGCCCGAGAGGGGACAAACCGAGCTCGCGCCGGGGCTGGAAAGCCAAAAGCCGGTTCTCTGCATCGCTGGCCGCAGTTTACTCGATGAAGCGGCCGCGGCTCTGCTTGCGCAGATTCTCGGAAGACACGGCATCGAAGCCAAGGTTGAACCCGCTAGCGCGCCAGGCGACGGCCAGATTCGGCGCCTCTCGACCGATGGCGCGCGGCTGGTGTGCCTCTCCTATCTCGATGCCGATCTGAGCACGGCGGGAGCCCGCTTCGCGGTTCGGCGTCTGCGCCGGCGTCTAGGCGAGGTCAAGATTCTCGCCGGTTTCTGGCGGAGCGGTCCGGGACAAGCGAGCGAGCTTTGCGCCGTGACGAAAGCGGATTTCTGTGCGACAAGCTTCAAGGATGCGGTCGCTTTCTGTCTCCGCGAGGCGATCAACGAAGCGAAAGCCGGAGTGGATCAGAACAACACGAGGCATGCGGCTAAAGCCTTCGCCTGATCGGTCGAAGGCTAAAATATATGAAGTTCCGGAACGGATTCATAGCGAACTGATGGCTCGCCGAGTTCGATAACCCTGACCGGTGGCTACGCATCCAAGGCCGGCTATTTCCTTCCGCGCGCCTACGCCGCGGCGCGGGCCCGGCAGCGGCCAGCCCTGGTTCATCTGGGTATGTCGGCTTGGTCTCGGCGGTCCGGCAACAAGAGTTTGGAGGCGACAATGGCGGACGTCAAATGGCATCTTAAAGGCCGGAATTTTTCCCACTGCAACTGCGCGTACGGTTGCCCTTGCCAGTTCAACGCCCGACCGACCCACGGCAACTGTACGGCAATTGTCGGGATTATGGTCGATGAGGGCCGCCACGGCGATACCAAGCTCGACGGGCTGAATTTCGCCGGCGTGTTTGCCTGGCCTGGCCCGATCCATGAGGGCCGCGGCGAAGCAGTCCCCATCGTCGATGAGCGCGCGAGCCCCGCGCAGCGCGAGGCCATTTTGCGCATCATGAGCGGCCAGGACACCGAACCTGGCGCGACATTCTTTCAGGTCTACGGATCGATGCTTGAAAAGCTTCACGACCCGGTCATCACCAAGATCGACCTCGACATCGATGTAAGCGCGCGGACGGCGCGTTTTATCGTTCCGGGTGTCGTGGAAGCGCGCGGAGAGCCGATCGTAAATCCGGTGACAAAGCAGCAGCACCGCGCGCGCTTCAACATGCCGGATGGATTCGAGTTTACCTTGGCCGAGGTGGGGCGCGGCTGGGCGAAGACGATGGGTGCCATCAAGCTCAATCTTGCGGACTCGCACGCGCATTTCGCCGAGCTGAATATCACCGGAACGGGCGTCATCCGCTAACAACCCATGACCGAGGCGCTTCTCGAGGTTTTACTCCGGCGCGACCGCATCATTGTCGCGGTTGCGCTCGCCGCGCTGACCGCGCTCGCCTGGACTTATGTGCTGTGGCTTGCCGCGGACATGGACATGGGCGGGATGGATATGACCGGGCTCCGGATGATTCCCGCCGGTATCGGACTCATGGCGCCCGCGTCCATGCCGTGGAAAACCATCGAGTTCGCATACGCGTTCGCCATGTGGGCGGTGATGATGGTAGGCATGATGATCCCCTCCGCCGCGCCGATGATTCTGATCTACGCGCGCGTCGGCCGGCAAGCATCGGCGCAAAATAAGCCGTTTGCGCCGGCCGGCTGGTTCGCAACCGGGTATCTTCTGACATGGGCCGGTTTCGCGCTCGTCGCCACCGTGGCGCAGTGGGCGCTTGAGCGCATGGCCTTGCTCGACCCCATGATGGCGGGCACTAGCCGAGTGTTCGGCGGAATCGTTCTGATCGCGGCCGGTGTCTACCAGTGGACGCCGCTCAAGGATACATGTCTCGCGCAATGCCAGTCGCCGCTCCTGTTCATTCATCGGCACGGCGGGTTCCATAGCGATCCGTTGGGGTCATTGCTACTCGGCTTGCACCATGGCGCTCATTGCGTCGGCTGCTGTTGGGCGTTGATGGCCCTGTTGTTCGTCGGCGGCGTGATGAATGTGCTGTGGATCGCCACGATCTCCGCCTTCGTGCTCATTGAAAAGATTGTGCCGGCCGGTCGCCTGATCTCCCGCATCGCGGGAATAGGCTTTGCCGCGGCCGGCGTCTGGCTTGTTGCCGGTTCGAGCTGAATTGGATTCCGATGCGTGTCCGGGTTCGACCGCTCTGACGACAGCCATGCGGCCGGCCTGGCACAACGTGGACAAAATTCTATCTGAGCAAATAACATTCAAGCTGGCCGTGCACCGCCGCCTTTACGCCGCGGCGCAGGTCCGGCAGCGGCCAGCCACTTCCATGACCTGCGCGCGGGGCGAGAATTTGGCTTGGCGGGCAAGCTCGGCCAGACTGCCACGCATCGCTGCGGACGTCGCCTCGACGACCTCGCCGCAAACCTCGCAAATCAAAAACACGATCGGCTCCTGGGCGGCGTGACCGTGGCCGCACGCGAGATAAGCATTGCGCGACGCAAGCCTGTGGATGAGGCTGTTTTCGAGCAGAAAATCGAGCGCCCGGTAGATCGAAATGGGCGCCGGACGCTTGCCGGTCGCTAGTGCGACCCTGTCGATCATCTCATAGGCGCCGAGCGGGCGGCCTTCGCGGGCTAGAATTTCGAGAATACGCCGCCGCCCGGGGGTCAGGCTTATTTCGTTCCGGCGGCAGAGCGCAAGCGCGGTGGCGAGCGCGCCCTTGGCGCCTGGACCCTTCAGCTCACCCCCCTCGGGAAGCTTTTGCCGGCGTGTTTCACGTGAAACTTTCATATCACTATCATATCCCAATTAGGCGATTGAAGCGATCTTTAAGCACCAAATTCCGGATTGGTTTCATCTTTCCGCCGCGCCGTTGTAGCATGGCGATGCGGCCATTCGCTCGGCCCACTCTCTCACGGGCCATCTGGAGGACACATGACCCTTAAAACGCGCAATGCCATCGTGACCGGCTCGACCAGCGGCATTGGTCTTGCCATCGCCCGCGCGCTCGCCAAGGAAGGCGCCAATGTCATGATCAACGGCATGGGCGATGTTGCCGCGATCGAAGCCGAGCGGGCCGATATCGAGAAAGAGTTTGGCGTCAGGGCGTTCTACTCCGGCGCCGACATGACCAAGCCCGTTGAGATTCGCGCCATGGTGAAGGAGGCGGAGACAAAGCTCGGCCCGGTCGATATTCTCGTCAACAACGCCGGGATTCAGCATGTCGCGCCGATCGAGGAATTTCCGCGCGAAACCTGGGACATGATCATTGCCATCAATCTCTCCGCCGCGTTCCATGCGATGGCCGCCGCGATCCCCGGCATGAAGGCGCGCAAATGGGGCCGTATTCTCAGCACCGCCTCGGCCCATTCGCTCGTCGCTTCGCCATTTAAATCCGCCTATGTGACGGCCAAACATGGGCTTGCCGGGCTGACCAAAACGGCGGCGCTTGAACTCGCGACCTTCGGCGTCACGGTCAACTGCGTCTCGCCAGGCTACGTCTGGACGCCGCTCGTCGAGAAGCAGATCCCCGACACGATGGCGGCGCGCAGCATGACCCGCGAACAGGTCATCCACGACGTGATTTTGCTGGCGCAGCCGACTAAGCAATTCGTGACTGTCGATGAGGTTGCCGCGCTCTTCGTCTTTCTCTGTTCCGATGCGGCGGCGCAGATCACCGGAGCCAATTATTCGATTGATGGCGGCTGGACCGCCGAATGAACTCCGCAAAGGGTTTGGGATGACGGACGCGAACGATCCGATTGATTGGACAGGCCAGAAGAGGGTCAGTCTCGCCCTGCGGGGCGGCGGCTCGCATGGCGCCTTTACCTGGGGCGTGCTCGATTATTTGCTCGAGGACGGAAGGCTCGAAATCGACGCGATCACCGGGACGAGCGCCGGCGCGATGAATGCCGTGGTGCTGGCCGAGGGCTATCTCGAAGGCGGCCGCGAGGGCGCGCGTAAGTGTCTCGCCAAATTCTGGCAGTCGATCAGCGACGCTGGTGCGTTTTCCCCCATCGATCGAAAGTTCCTCGACATTTTTTTCAGCTCGCCGTTGCAATCGATGGCGACGCAATGGTGGACCGATTTTCTCACCCATTATGCGAGCCCTTATGAGTTCAATCCGCTAAACCTCAATCCGCTGCGCGATCATCTCGAAAAGGCGGTCGACTTCGCAAAGGTGCGGGCCCTGACCGAGCTCAAATTATTTATCGTGGCGACCAACGTCCAAACCGGCAGGAGCAAGGTTTTTGAAGGCCCCGGCCTTACCGCCGATCATGTCATGGCCTCGGCGTGCCTGCCCTATTTGTTTCAGGCCGTGGCAATCGACGGCGTGCCTTATTGGGACGGCGGCTACATGGGCAATCCCGCGCTGTTCCCGTTGTTCTACAAGACCGCGTATCCCGACATTGTCATCGTCCAAATCAACCCGATCGAGCGGGACCAGGTGCCGCGTTCCGCGCACGAAATTCAAGATCGCCTGAATGAGATCACCTTCAACGGCGCGCTATTGAGCGAGCCGCGGGCGATCGATTTCGTCAATCGGCTGATCGATTCAGATAAACTATCGCGCGACGAGTACATGCGCCCTTTCGTGCATCGGATTGGCGGCGGCAACCTCCTCGCGCCATTCCCGGCCTCTTCGAAACTCGATGCCTCCTGGTCGTTTATCAGCAAATTGCACGGATTCGGGCGGGAGGCAGCCAAGCAACGGCTCGACGAGACGTATGACTCGATCGGAAGGGAAAGCACGCCTAATCTGCGGATGGCCTATAGTTGAAGAGATTCGCATAGCGGACACCAACGATCCGATCGATTGGAACGCTCAACGCAACGTGAACCTCGCCCTGCAGGTGGGCGGGGCCAGCTCTCATCGGTGGGTGGCAGGGAACCAACAGTTTACCATCGCGTTGCCAACATTCCATCTTCCTCAAACGTTGGAGATCAAATATGAGCTTAGGGAAAGGCTCGCTGCCTTGGCTGATTGGAATTCCGCTTCCTATCATTATTCCGCTAGTGTTGTTTTGGCGCTAGTCCGGCTCCAAAGCCGTGCCTGTACAGACGAAAACGCCGCGCGGCTAAACCAAGCCCGCTGGCGGAAGCGAGCCCTTCGCTTCCCGCCAGCCCTGTCGATGGAGAACGAAAATGTTGAATCTTCTTATTGGCGCGCTCATCACCTTCGTGGTCGTCATTCTGGTGCTGTACCTTGTGGAAATGCTGCCGATCGACGGCCGCGCAAAGCAGATCGTGCGCGTGATTGTGATCATTATCGGCATCATCTCGCTGCTAAAGTATCTTGCGGTGTTTTGAGGCTTGGCTGCTTCGGGTCGTTGCTCTTGGCAAGTTTGTGGACGCGAACTCAGGCCGCCATCTTCTGGCAACTTTCGGCGCAGCGACGGCAAGCATCCACGCATTCTTTCATCTCACCAATCCGCTCACAATCCGCGGCGCATTGTGCGCAGATCTCGGCGCATAAGCGGCAGGTGCGCTTGTGAAGTTCCGAGCCGGTTAGCATGACGTACGCGGATGTTCGACAGATCTCGGCGCAAGTCATGATCAAGCTGAAGTGCTTGGGTTTGGTATGCTCACCGCCGGCCTCCAAACAATGTCCCATCGCCGTCGACAGGCACGTCTGATGGCAGCGCAGACACTCCTCGATGCAGCTTTTCATTTCAGCGTTGACGTTATGCATGTGCATGCTCCCTTCTAAAAATACGCCCAGCTAGACGCCAAGCCCTTCCGGAACTGGTGGTTTGGTGCTTCGTCCCAGCCGCCAGCATGAAATAGAACTGCGCGGCGCTCTTGCGCCGTCGCGTCCCCCGCTCCCAATTTCTCACATCGCAAGACGTTCCACGGGCACCGAGAGGCGGATAACCAAGCCCTCGGGTTTCCAGTCGTAGGAAAGCTGACCTCCGAACTGACTTGTCACGATCCGCCGCACGAGCGAATTTCCGAACCCTTCGCGTTCCGACGGCCCGTCGAGGGATGGGCCGCCATGCTCTTTCCAGGTCAGCAGAAGTTCGTCCTCCTTCACGGACCAGTCGATGTGGATGTAGCCCCCAGGAGACGATAGAGCCCCATACTTGACCGCGTTCGTCGCGAGCTCGTGCATAACAAGAGCAATGCTCGTGACGGCGTTCCCGCCGATCGGCAAACAAGGCCCGGTGATGATGTAGAACCCGTGGCCTTTGATGCGCTCCGGATCGACGTAGGGAGCGAAGATCGATTGGACGAGAGCGTGCAAGGTCGTGTCCTGGCACGGTTTTCTGTCCCCGTTGATCAGGCCGGGCCGGGTGAGCCCGTGGGCGCGCGCGCGCGCGCCAAGCCTTTCTCGGACCGCCTCGGCCATGTCCGCCGGCGTGCGGGCGGAACGCGCACTCATGGTCACCAGGCCACTCGCAACGGCGAAAAGGTTCTTGACGCGATGGCTCATCTCCCTGAGAAGAAGATTCTGTTGTTCCTCGGCTCGCCGCCGCTCGGTGATGTCCCGTGCGATTTTTGATACGCCGATGATCCTGCCTTCGGCATCCTTGAGGGGCGACGCGGTCAGCGAAACCTCGACCAAACTTCCATCCTTGCGCTGGCGAACGGTTTCATAGGGATCGATGCATTCACCGCGCCGGATGCGCGAAAGAATATCGGACTCCTCGTCGTGGCGATCCGCGGGAACATTGAACGTGAGAGGCTTGCCGGTAACTTCTTCCGCCATATACCCGAAGAGCCGTTCTGCTCCAAGGTTCCACGTTTTAATGATACCATCGAGGTCCGCGCTCACGATGGCGTCCTCCGAGGACTCGACAATTGCGGCGAGCCGCCGCGTCGCAGGCCCGGCGCGCTTGCGCTCGGTGATGTCAACCAACATGTTCATTGCCCCGGTCAGGGCGCCTGAGCGGTCCCGCAGCGGCGTCGCATACGCAAGGAACGGGACGCGTGTGCCGTCTGGCCGCTCGGCAGCCGCCTCCACGCCGTGGATAGGGCGCCCTTCCTTCAGCGCCACGGCCATGGGGCAATCATCCTGCCGCATAGGTGTGCCGTCGGGCCAGTACAGCCGCCGGGAGCCACACCACTCGTCCTTGCCGCGCGCCGGGCGACAACCCCAGAGGTCAGCCGCCGCCTCGTTGAAGAATGTGATCCGGCCTGCCGCATCGGTCGTATAAACAGCCGCGGGAAGTGCTTTGAGCAACTCGCCGAATAGCGGCTCGCTGTCGCGCCATGCCGTGTCGTCGGCGGGCAATTGACACAAAACCCCTGCCGGACGGACTGAGCCTGGCCCCTCGGTGGAAAGACTCATGAAAACCTCCCGTATCTCCCGTATCTCCCGATAATTCGCCGTACTTGTTCGCGGCATCAAACTTCGCGGAATCCCACCGAGGCGCGAGCCAAGCTGGATTGCCGTTCTGCGCCAACATGGCGGTCGTCGTCGGCCCTTTTCGCCACATTGCGGCCATTTTTCTCGAACGCGCAACTGTCCGTTCCGGTTCCGCCCATGTTTGCGGGGGGGAGCACGGAGAGCATCACGAATTCTTGACCGCGATTGCCGCGTTCAACGCCGCGTGGCGCGAGGAACCAAGATTCACCGCGGGCGTTTGAGAGCCGCGCAAATCATCGCGCTCAAACAGAAGGAGAAGCCCATGTTACGTACGCTCGCTATGTCCGCCTCGGTGCTTGCTCTCGCCGGCAGCCTTGCAGTCGCTCAAGTGGAAACGATCAGGAATCCATCGAGCGGCAGCTCGAGGGCCGCGCCATCATCGAGTGGCCGCTCGGTGGCCGCGCCATCGTCGTCGCTTTCGACGACGCATTGGCTAGCCTCCGATATCTATAAGGCGGACGTCTATGACAATGCCCAGGATAAGATTGGCACGGTCAGCGATCTCATCATGGATAAAAACGGGAACGTCACGAAGGCGGTCGTTAGCGTCGGCGGCTTTCTTGGCGTTGGCAAGAAGGACGTGGCAGTTCCTTTCAAAGACCTAAAGGTTGCATCGCGCGACGGCAAGGATTGGCTGGTTCTTGATCAAAGCCAATCGGACCTCAAGATGGCCCCGGCCTTTCATAAGAACAGCAAGGACCTTGGAACCACCCCCGCTCAATGACAGTTAGGGACGCGAGGTGCGGCGGCCTAATGTTGCCGCGCCTTTGAAACTAAGGGAGTCTACCATGGATTGGAATCGCATCGAAGGAAACTGGAAGCAGTTCAAAGGCAAGATCAAGGAGCAATGGGGTCATCTTACGGATGACGATCTCGACAAGATTGCTGGCAAGCGCGAACAGCTTGAAGGCAAGATTCAGGAGCGCGCCGGCATCACCAATGACGCGGCGCGCAAGGCTGTCGACGACTGGCTGAAGAAACAGCAGTAATTGAGTCTTGACGCACCCGAGCGAATGTATGCTTCGAGTGCACGACGTCGAAGGCCGCATCGCTTACCTCTCCCCGATGCGGCCTTCGACGGGCGGCCCGGATTTGACATGCAATCGGGTGAGCGGGAGAGTGGCACGGGAGAGTGGCGATGCCTCGCGGCGACAAATCGAAATACACCGGAAAACAGGAACGCAAAGCAGACCACATCGCCGAAAGCTATGAATCGCGTGGCGTGCCGGAGAAGGAAGCCGAGCGCAGAGCCTGGGCAACGGTGAACAAGGAAAGCGGCGGCGGAAAGAAAAGCGGTTCCGGCCGCGGCCAACCGGAATCCCACGCCTCATCGCAAAAGGGCGGCCGGCTTGGCGGCCAAGCATCGGCCAGACGGCCAGCGGCGGCGCGTTCAGCTTCGGCCAAAAAGGCCGCGGCGACGCGCAAGCGCCGTGCTTCGCCGTGAACACCGGACTCCATGATCGCGTCCATTCGCCTAATCGTTCCGCGCGCATGGAACTTTGCTCTTGCACCGCGATTAACGAGCCGGGAACAACACAGGAGACACAACAAAGGAGATAATGAAATGCTTTCAACTATCGTGATCGTCCTCCTTATTCTGCTGCTCATTGGCGCGTTGCCGACGTGGCCCTACAGCGCGAGTTGGGGCTACGCGCCAGGCGGTTTGCTTGGCACCGTCATTGTGGTCGTTTTGATTCTTGCCCTTTTAGGAAGAATTTAGGGTGAGGCCAAAAGACCTTCGATTTTCACGCGCGAGGGACCCCGCGAGCACGGCGTCCCTCGCGCGACCCGCCTTCACGCGGCATCATAAACCGCCCTCGGCGCGGGCGCGGATGATGTCCCATTCACGATCGCTCACCGGCTGCACCGAAAGCCGCGGGTTCGTGACGAGCGCCATTTTCGCCAAGCGCGGATCGGCCTTGATGGCATCGAGACTAACCGGCTTTTCCAATGTCTCGACCGCGCGAACGTCGACCATTCCGAACTTGCCGGTTAAATCGGACGGATCGGGGTAATAGGGTTTGATGATTTCGACGATGCCAACGATCTCCTTGCCTTCGCTGGAATGATAAAAGAAGGCTTGCTCGCCAACCCGCATCGCCGTCAAATTTTGCTTAGCGCTGTGATTGCGGATGCCGTTCCAACAGGTTCCCTTTCTGCCGGCTTTCATCTGATCGTGCCAGGACCATTTGCCGGGCTCGCTTTTGATCAGCCACTGCGCCATTGGTGCCCTCCCATTCGCAAGGGAAATTATTCGCGGATTACAACGGGCGCGCGAGGGAACAATTGACTTTTACGCTCGTTCCATTGGGGCCTGCCGTCTCGAAGGAACGAAACGATGACCGCAAAAGCAAAGACCAAAACTCACAAGAAGCCAGGGACTCACGAAAGCCCAAAGCGAGAAAGCCCGGGCAAGGACCGGGAAAAGCGGCTCGATCGCGAACTTGCCGATAGTTTTCCGGCAAGCGATCCGGCATCCGTGACGCATCCCGGTCTTATACCGGGCGGCCCCGAACGCAAAATTCGCGGCGGTAAATAATGGCAAGGCGGTTTTTATTTTGGGGGGCGATGACTCTTGGGCGGTGGGCGCTCAGCCTCGCCAAAAGGCCAAATGGAGCTAGTCTGAGTGCTCCGATCATCCGGGCTGGAGATGCGCGATGAAAACTGGAACACCGGGCCCGGGAGGTCCGCAGCCAAAATAAATTCCTGGTGTAGAGCTAAACGGGTGGAAAGTCGGTATCCATGCCGCGAGTCGAAAAGGCATCGAGATCCGCGCGGGGGGCTTAATCGCGTCAAGCGAATTCGGCTTTCGAGGGCCGTGCCAGCAGCCCCGCGATGGCTTCTTCGACGCCAATCCGTTCGGCGAGCACCGCATCGACGGACGCTGCGATCGGCATGTCGATGTCCTTGGCATGGGCGAGATCGACAAGGACGCCGCACGTATGCACGCCTTCGCACAGGCCGCTTCGCGCAATCGCTTCGGCGGGCGTCAATCCTCGCCCCATCGCGACCCCGAGGGCATAATTCCGTGACATTGCCGATGTGCAGGTGAGGACCAGATCGCCGAGCCCCGAAAGGCCCATCAAGGTAGCCGCCCCGGCGCCATGGGCATGGCCGAAACGGCTAAGCTCGGCGAAGCCCCGCGCGATGAGGGCCGCCCCTGCGCTCGGCCCGAGTCCGCGGCCGGCGACGATCCCGCTCGCGATGGCGAGAACGTTTTTCGCGGCGCCGCCGATTTCGACCCCTCTAACATCGGACGACGAATAGAGCCGGAACGAGGGCGCCGCCAGCATACCCGCGAGCGTGGCCGCGAGATCACCGTCACGCGCGGCCATGGTAACGGCGGTTGGAAGGCCTCGCGCCACGTCCGCCGCAAAGCTCGGGCCGGAAAGAATGGCTGGCGGATTACCCGGCAATACCCCGGCCGCGACTTCGGTCAGGAACAATCCGGTCGCGTGCTCGATGCCCTTGGCGCAAACGACGACCGGCACGCCGCCCGCCGTTACATGGGGCGCGAATATTTCCAGAACCGGCCGCAGCGCCTGCGCGGGAACCACGGCGAGAACGAGCTCCGCGCCTTGGGCTTCGGCCGGGTCCGTGGTGGGGTGAACATTCGAGAGGAGCGGCACGCCCGGAAGATGCCGCGCATTGATTCCGGTTGCCTGCATCTCGGCGATATGCGCGGGATCGCGCGCCCAGAGCGTGACCTCGGTCTCCTCCTCGCCGGTTGGGCGGGCGGCGAGATTGGCGAGAGCCGTGCCCCAGGCGCCGGCGCCGAGAACGGCGATCTGGCGTTTACGGTTTGGTGCCATCCAATGCTTCCTCGCTCCCCGGGCTATTGCCGTTTGGCCGCGTGATGATCTTGACGCGAACTGCCGCTTGGCGGCAAGTCCGGCCTTCACAATAGGTCACAATAGGAGAGTGTCTTTGCTATGGTCGCAAGGAAATCTCGTATCCCGGTCTTGCCTTGCGGCGCGCCGCGGCGGCGGTGCGGAACAAATCAGGTTATTTTTCCTCCCATGACAATTTTTGCGCAGTCTCCCGCGGCCCTCGGCGCGGTGCTTGCCGTAGCCACGATTCCGCTTCATTTGCTTTTGTCGAAGATGCAGCCGGAACAATTCGCGGCAGCGATCCTCGCCGTGATGGCCGCGAAATACATCGGATTTGGCTTCCAAAAAGGCAACCGCGCCCAGATTGCGGCCGCGTTGACCGTCGCCACGGGATACTTTTTGCCGCCGTATTGGCGACCCTTTGGGTCACTGCGTGGATTGTTCCGGTTGTCTATGCCGCGCATGGAATTTGGGATTATGCGCACCACCAGGGTTCAAGGCTCGCATCCATGACCTTAAAGCTCGTCGCCATACCCTTATGGTATCCTCCATTTTGCGCCTTCCATGACTGGGTGGCGGCGTCTTTGGCGGTTATGTGGAGCCTGCGGGTCTAAATCATCATGCCTAGGATGGCGCCCCATCCGCGTGACCGGCCCCGCGGAGAACCGGTTTCCCCGGCCTCGCCGCACCACTTCGCCGTGCGGGTCTATTACGAGGACACGGATTTTTCCGGCGTCGTCTATCACGCCTCCTATTTGCGTTTCCTTGAACGCGGCCGCACCGAGTTTCTGCGCACGCTCGGTATAGAGCACCGGGGGATTTTTGGAAACGGCGGGGCGGACGCCTTTCATTTCGTGGTGCGCGCCATGACCATGGAGTTTCTCAAACCCGCACTGATGGACGACGAGCTTTGCGTCGAGACGCACCCTTCCGCCACTGGGGGCGCCTCGATTGATATGATTCAGAAAATCCGGCGCGGCGGTGACGTTCTTGTGACCGCAAAGGTTAGGATAGCCATGACCGCGGGCGGCAAGGCGAGGCGTATTCCCGCCCGAATTTTGGCGAAGCTTAAGGCGTAGACGGCTGCCGGGCCGCAAGTTTTAAAGTAGCCTTAAAACATAATGGTAATGATGTTTTAACCTTGATCGAGGCTAACTTTCCGTGCCCAACCCATTCGCGTTTGCGTCCGGAGCAAGACGCGGGACAGGTTCGCGCGCGTGAAGCCCCAGAAATGACCGATTTCCCAGGCAAAAGATAACTGAAATGGGTTTTGACTCGCGGCGCGAGCCGCGCCTAGATTTTAGAAGGAATGACGTAATGAATCCTGCCGATATTGCCGCTTCCGGATTGGCGTCATCCGCCATGGAGGTCTCTCTTCTCGGCATGTTCTGGTCGGCCCATTTCGTGGTCAAGCTCGTCATGCTGGGGTTGCTCGCCGCCTCGGTTTGGTGCTGGGCGATCATCATCGACAAAATGTTGCTATTTACCAAAACCCAGCGCGCCATGATGAAGTTCGAGGAGGTTTTCTGGTCGGGCGCATCGCTCGACGAACTTTATGCGACCTTGTCGTCGCGCCCGGCGTCGGGCATGGCCGCATTGTTCGTCGCGGCGATGCGGGAATGGCGGCGTTCGGTGCAAGGCGCCGCCTCGTCCTTCATGGGCCTGCAGGCGCGCATCGAGAAAGTCCTCGACGTCACGATAGCCCGCGAAGTTGAAAAGCTCGAATCCAGCCTTCTGGTGCTGGCGACGGTCGCCTCGGCCGGTCCCTTCATCGGCCTGTTCGGCACCGTCTGGGGCATCATGACCGCGTTTCGCTCCATCGCGGCGTCGCGCAATACTTCGCTCGCGGTCGTCGCGCCTGGCATAGCGGAGGCGCTTTTCGCGACCGGGATCGGGCTATTCGCGGCGATCCCTGCGCTGATCGCCTACAATAAATTCCAAGGCGATGTCGCCAAGAAACAGGCG
This sequence comes from Methylocella sp., assembly GCA_050728715.1. Classification (GTDB taxonomy): domain Bacteria; phylum Pseudomonadota; class Alphaproteobacteria; order Rhizobiales; family Beijerinckiaceae; genus Methylocapsa. The sequence goes on along the minus strand of JBOHJT010000051.1, from coordinate 1,270 downwards.
CGGCTTGAGGGTTTCGCGGACGAGTTTTCCGCAATTCTGTCGCGTCAGATCGATCAGCACACCGTTCATGACCGGGCGGCCTGATCATTGCCAACCAAGGAAACCGGCGTTTTCTTGCGCCGGGAATTTTGAAACCATGCACTGGAGATTTTGAACATGGGCATGTCGGGCATTGCGGTGCGCAAGAGCGGGCGCGGGCGGCGTGGCGTACCGCGCTATCGCGCCATGGCTGAGATCAATATGACGCCTTTCATCGACATCATCTTGGTGCTTTTGATCATTTTCATGGTGGCCGCGCCACTGCTCGCGACCGGCGTTGCGATCGACCTGCCGCGGACGAAGGCGGCGGCGTTGAACATCGAGCAAAAACCGCTTTCGGTCGCCGTCGATGACAAAGGTTTGGTCTATGTCATGGACCAGCCGGTGCAAATCACCGAGCTCGCGCACAAGTTGAAGGAGGCGGCAACCACGGGTGTCGACGAGCGGATCTATGTGCGCGGAGCAAATCAGGTGAATTACGGGCGGATCGCCGAGGTCATGTCGATCATCACCGGGGCCGGATATAAAAAGGTCGCTCTGGTCACCAATCCCAACAAGAATTAAACCGCCATGCCTTTGCCCGAAAATCCTGGCTTCGCGGTCTCGGGCGGCGTGCATATCGGATTGCTCGCTTTGGCGCTGTTTTCGTTGTCACGGTCACCTCAATTCGCCGATTCGCAGGAGAGCGTTCCGGTCGAAATTCTCAGTGCCCAACAATTCAATCAGATCATGAAGGGCGAAAAGACGGCGGCAGAGGTGAAGCCGCGCCAACGGGCCAAAAAAATTGCCGAACTCGCCGCGCTAAACCCGCAACCTGCGCCAAGCGACGCGCCAAAGGATGTCTCCGCGCCACCCCCGCCGGTGAAACGTCAGGCCGATCCAGGCCAAGCCGAGCCGCAAGAGCCGGCTAAGCCGCCTGAACATGGCATGGCCTCGCCGCCGCTGCCGCGCCAAGCGCGGGAAACCGCGAAGCCAGCGCCGAAATCCGAGCAGGTCAAGCAATCCGTTGCACCGCCGCCGAAACCGCCGGTCGACGAAGCGGAGGAAACAGCCGCGCCGGAACCGGCCCAACCGAAGCCGGTCGCGCCGCCAAAAAAGCCCGCAGCAAAATTCAAGCCGGATCAATTGGCGAAGCTGCTCGATCAGGAAAAGCAAAAGGAAAAACAAAAGCCGGCCGCCAAGCCCAGGTCCGGCAAGGAGGCCGCCGAGCCGCGACAAAAATTCGACCCTG
>JBOHJT010000050.1:0-15569 GCA_050728715.1 Methylocella sp. | reverse complement strand
TTTCAAGATAGGCCTTCAAGACATCCGGCGTGTCGCGCTCGGGATCGACGGTGACGAACAGCGCGGCGACCTTTTTGTCCGGCCCCAGTTCCTTGAATACCGCCGAAATATCGAACAGCTCCGTCGGACAAACGTCCGGACAATGCGTATAGCCGAAAAACACCAGATAGGGGCGTCCGGCAAGAGCGGCATTCGTCACCACGCGGCCATCCTGCGAGATCAAGGTGAAAGAACCGCCGATCGCGGGCGAACCGAGATCCGCGCGGCCTGGGAAGACGGCATAAACCAGGCCGGTGAGGCCGGCGAGGCCAACCGCGAAGCCAAGAACAATATAAAGAAGCTGGCGGGAAGCCTGCTTCGGGGGAGCTTTCTTCGACACATGTTTCATGCGGGGAGACTAATCAAAATGGGCGGCGAGCGCCAGTGCCGGAACGTTAAAAATAATCGCACCGCGCCGATTTCCCAAGGTTTAGCTCGTTGCTTCTTGACAGGCTCCCGGAAACTGGTCCCATGGGTTTCTCCTTGTCCAAACCCATGCGAACGGCCCCATTAGCAAACCGTTAGCGATTTGGTAGGAATGTGCCCTGACCCAGCCGGTTCCACGCTTGCATATTGTTTAGGTTTATGTTAGCGATTAAACGTTACTCCTCTTTCCCAAGGCGCCAGCCGGTGCTATTTGGGACAAGCGATTGTTTATGGATTGCGCCCGCGCTGGGCCGTAATTAAGCGAGGGAATCGTGCAGCCGTGCGCTTTTAGAAATTCGCTGGACCATACGGTTAAATTTGTTCACGACCTCGATCGCGCGCGCAACGTCGCGGATGTTTCGGCCCAGGTGTTGCGTCATGTCGCGCCATTCGGGGCCGAACACGTCATAGCGGGGACAATCCCAACAGCGGGGACCCCGCGCCAACAGCTTAGCCACGTTTTGTTCGCTGACTGGCCGACGGAGTGGCTGAACCGGTATGCGTCACGGGGTTATGTGCATAAAGATGCAATCGTACTCCGCGCAAAATCGAACGCTGCCCCATTCTTTTGGAACGAGCTAGCTCCTATTATAGACGCCGATCCAGTGGCGCGCCTCGTAATGGACGAGGCTCGTGAGTTCAATCTCGAACGCGGGTTCACGGCCGCAATACCCACGCTCGATGGACAAACGGTGGGGTTTCAGATCGGCGGCCGGCATTTCGGGACCGATCCTGACAGGCGCGGTGTACTGACACTTATCGCGAGCTACGCCGTAGGACGCGCGATCGCCTTAAAGCAGGAAAAGGTCCCGGACGGGCCGATAATCCTCACAGCGCGCGAGCGCGAGGCTTTGCAGTGGGCGGCCGAGGGGAAAGGCGATTGGGAAATCGGCGAGGTTATGAATATTTCCGAGCATGGCGCCGATAAGCACATGCGGTCGGTCCGCGCGAAGCTCGGAGTGATCAACCGCACACAAGCGGTCGCCGAAGCGATCCGCCGGGGCTTGATAGCGTAAAACTACGCGAGCGCGTACTACCCACCCCCCCTAATTGCGGCATTCTCAGGTGACTGCGCGGGAGGATGCCTGGCGCAAGTGACACAGGGCATCTTCCAGAATATAGCCTGGAGAATGTCAGTGATTCACATTGTAACCCCCGACAATGACTATCTTTATCGCGACGAGATGGATCAAGCTTATCGCTTGCGTCATCAAGTGTTTGTCAAGGAAATGGGCTGGCACGATCTCGCCAAGCCCGACGGGCGCGAGATCGATCAATTCGACAACGAGCATGCCGTGCATATGCTCTATATCGAGGAAGGAAAGGTGCTCGGCTATCAGCGCATGCTTCCGTCCACGCGTCCGCATTTCCTGTCGGAAGTCATGCCGGAGCTTTGCGAGGTCGAACGGCCTGTTGGCGCCCACATCTGGGAGTGGACGCGTTTCTGCGTCGAGCGAAGCCGCCGCGAACACGGCCGCGCCATTTGTCCTATCACCAATCAGCTGCTGAGCGCTGCGGTGGAATGGGGTTTGGAGTGCGGGATCTCGAAGCTAATCATCGAGACCAACCCGATGTGGGTGCTACGAATGATTCAGCTTCATTTTTCTCCGATGCCATTGGGCTTGTGCCGCACGATCGACGGACAGGAAGTCATCGCGATTTTAGCCTTGTTTGACTTGCGAACACTTTCGCGCCTGCGCGAAATGCGCGAAACGCGCGCCACCCGGAAAACCGTCCGCAACGTATCGCCCGAAACACCCGCCTTGCTGCATGCTGCGTAAGAAGGCGGCGCTTCCTTTTTAGTTAGCCTCCCCCGGCGGTGACCCCGCGATTCGCCGCCGGTTTACGTAGCCGCAGGGAAAAATTCCTAATCGCTTGACAGAGTAAGCCGAGCGGCGAATCTTCCTGTATGGGAATACGAGAGCGAATGATCTTCTCTCGCAGCAGGGGCTTTGTGGATGCCGGCGAATTTCATCGGCTCGCCGAAAGCTGTGTCTTTATCCCAGGCGTCGGGGCCATCGGCCAGTCGCTTCTTCAGAATCTTGTAAGGTGCGGCCTCGGCCGGTTTATCATTGCCGACTTTGATACCTTTTCTCCAGAAAACCTCGCGTCTCAAGTTCTCTGTACCACGGCTTCTCTGGGTCTCAGCAAGGTAAGCGTCGCTCGCGACTTCATCTTAGCCGTGAACGGCTCTGCCCAAGTGCAAACGTACGAAATGGAATGGAGCGAAGCCGCTACCCTGAAGAAGATCCTCAAGCAGTGCGACGTTGCGCTTCCGGGAATCGACGCGCTAGGTCCCGGGATGCTGTTGTACCGCGCCGCCCGGGAAGCCAAGGTGCCCATCGTCGATTTTTATTTTGCGCCGTCTCCCAATGTTTTCGTCACGCGGCCAGGCGACCCAACCCCCGAGGAGCGACTAAGTTATCCCTCGCTCGGATTGGGCTGGGAACAGATTGACAAACCGGAAATCGCGCAAGACTGCCTTTTGCGGCTCAGTGCCTACGTCCTAGGCGTTCTTCCAAAAATGAAGTTTGAACGGATTGCACTGCACAAATTCTTGAATCTGGAGCTCGTGCCGGCTTGGGCTCCCCTAATCTCCGCCGCCGCTGCTTTGATGTCTGAACAAGCAATCTCAATTATCCTCAAACGGCCAAATGTAACGGATTATCGCGGCTTTTTTTTGGATCTGACGGACTTCACTAGTAAACGTCCACCGGCTGAGTTTTCCGCGCGCGAGCATGCGCTTTACGAACGTCTGAAGAATTTTGCCGCGCAGCCAGCTGAGGCCGTGGGCGAGAGCTGGTTTACCGTCGGAGAACTATGAGCGAGCGGCGTGGCCGCTTGATCGCCTAAAACTACGCGAACCCGTACTACCTGCACCCCCATGCATCCGGCATTCTCCGGTCACTGAATTCGAGACTGTCTGGGCCAGGAATCCCAGGGATCTTCCGAATGGTGGCTTGGAGAATGGCTATGATTCACGTTGTGACCCCCGAAAATGAATATCATTATCGTGACGAGATGGAGCAAGCCTATCGCTTGCGGCATCAGGTAATTGTCGAGGAAATGGGCTGGACCGAGCTCGCCAGGCCGGACGGAAGACAGATCGATCAATTCGACAACAAGCACGCCGTGCATATGCTCTACATCGAGCATGGCGAGGTGCTTGGCTACCAGCGTCTATTACCGTCCACTCGGCCGCACCTGCTCTCGGATGTCATGCCGCAGCTTTGCGAGGTCGAGCGCCCCGTTGGCGCCCATGTTTGGGAGATTTCGCGTCATTGCGTCGCGCCGGGCTGCGGGATCCCAGGACGTCACGCGAGCCCGATTGCCAACGCCCTTGGGTCGGGCTTGCTCGAATGGGCCCTTGAGTGCGGTATCTCAATGTTCATCATCGAGATCGAACCGGCGGAGCTACTCCCCCTGGTCCAGCTTCGCTTCCAACCATTGCCTCTCGGCTTGCCAAGCAAAGTTAACGGACGAGAGGTGCTTGCGGTCACGCTCACCTTCAATGGGCGGACGCTCGAGCGCTTTCGCGAAATGCGCGGCGACCGCCGCCGGGCCCTCGCCGAATCCTTCGAAAGACCGGCCCAGCTGCATGCGTGAGGCAGGCGGCAATTTCTTTTAGCCCCGGCGGGTGGCGGAGGCCGCCGGGAGTTTCCATACTAATCGCTAACATACGCTTCCGGGAATAATCCGGACCGCGGATATGCCCCGGGCCGCTTTTGCGTTATAAAGGGCATGACGCCATCGAAACGTTCCGGCATACCGGCTTCCGGCGGCTGCGGCGGAGGCGTGGCGGTTGGAACGACATTCGTGAAAAAAATACCCAACCCGATCGACCGGCACGTCGGCAGCCGCGTCCGCATGCGGCGGGTCATGCTCGGAATGAGCCAGGAAAAACTGGGTGACGCCCTGGGCCTGACGTTCCAACAGATCCAAAAATACGAAAAAGGCACGAATCGTATCGGCGCGAGCAGGCTCCAGCAGATTTCACGGACGCTCGATGTTCCTCCGGCCTTCTTTTTCGACGGAGCGCCGTCCTTCGAAGCGATTGCCAGCCCCGAACCGGGGCACATGGGCGTCGCGGAAGATTCGAACGCCCCCTATGTCGCGGATTTTTTGTCGACCGCCGAGGGCCTGCATTTGAACATGGCTTTTGCCCGGATTCACGATCCAAAAATCCGCAAGCGGATCGTCGATCTCGTGTCCTCGCTCGCCGGCGAAGAGCCAGGCCCCGCCCCGCGCGAAACCCCAGCCCCTGACGAAGACACCCAACGGTGAATGGAACGCGTTCGCTTTAACGAACACGATGGCGCGTATGGCTTGACAAAGCGAACGGCTTACCAAAAGCTTCGTCGCGATAACCTTTTTTATCGGAGTTAAGCCTATGGCTCGCCAAGATTACCTGTTTACGAGTGAATCCGTGGCCGAAGGCCATCCGGACAAGGTGTGCGACCGGATCTCCGACGAGATCGTTGACCTTTTCTTCCGCGAAGGCGCGAAGGCCGGTTTGGATCCCTATCAGACCCGGGTTGCCTGCGAGACCTTGGCGACGACCAACCGGGTCGTCATCGCGGGCGAAGTGCGCGGCGCGGCGATTGGCCAGGATGCGATTGAGGCCGCGGCGCGCGGCGCGATCAAGAACATCGGCTATGAGCAGGACGGTTTCCATTGGCGAACCGCCAAAGTCGAAATCCTGCTCCATGCCCAATCCGCCGACATCGCCCAAGGCGTCGACGCCGCCGGCAACAAGGACGAGGGAGCGGGCGATCAAGGGATCATGTTCGGCTACGCCTGCCGCGAAACGCCGGAACTCATGCCGGCGCCGATCTACTACGCCCACAAAGTTCTCGAGGTGCTCGCCCGCGAACGCAAGGCAGGCTCTGGCGCCGCCGCCAAGCTTGGCCCGGACGCCAAAAGCCAGCTCACGGTCAAGTACGTGCATGGCAAACCCGTCGGCGTGACGCAAATCGTGCTTTCGACACAGCATCTAGACGAGGATCTGAGCTCGCAAGACGTGCGCGATATTGTCGAACCGTATATCCGGAAAACCTTGCCGGAAGGCTGGATCGCGCCCGACACAGTTTGGCACGTCAACCCGACCGGCAAATTCCTGATCGGCGGCCCCGACGGCGATTGCGGCCTGACCGGCCGCAAGATCATCGTCGACACCTATGGCGGCGCGGCGCCGCATGGAGGCGGTGCATTTTCGGGCAAGGATCCGACGAAGGTCGATCGCTCGGCAGCCTATGCCGCCCGTTACCTCGCCAAGAACGTCGTTTCCGCGGGTTTCGCCGATCGCTGCACGATCCAGCTGTCCTACGCGATCGGCGTCGCCGAGCCGCTGTCGATCTATGTCGATACCCACGGCACGGGCAGGGTCCCGGAAGCGAAGCTCGAGGCAGCCCTCTTCGAGGTCATGCGGCTTTCCCCGCGCGGCATCAGGGAACATCTTAAGCTTAATAGGCCGATATACGCACGCACTGCCGCCTACGGCCATTTCGGCCGCAAGACCGACGCGGAAGGCGGTTTTTCCTGGGAAAAGACGGATTTGGCGGAGGAGCTGAAAGCTCGCCTCGCCTGATTTCGCCAAGATCGGGCGCAGGGCAGGACATGAACCTCGAAAATCAAACCGGAAAGGCGGGATCGCAGCGGCCCGAACCGCGCGCTGCAACGCCGGGGGACACCTGGGCGAGTTCACCCGGCTTGCATGGCCGGCGCCGAGGCAAGAAGCTGTGCGCTCATCATGCCTCGCTTTTGCGCGCGGTTTTGCCGTGCTTCAGCTTCGACGCATCGCGGCCCATTCCCGATCCCGCCCGCCTATTTCCCGATAGGCCCTCCGCGCTATGGCTGGAAATTGGCTTTGGCGGTGGCGAGCATCTCGCCGCCCAGGCGCATGCGCATCCCGATATTGGCTATATCGGTTGCGACGTCTTTTTGAACGGCATCGCCAAGGCCCTGGCGCTCGTCGAAGCGGGTCATTTGCGCAATGTGCGCCTCTACAATGGCGATGCCCGGGCGGTGATCGAAGCCCTGCCAGGGGAGGCCTTGGACGGGGCCTATTTGCTTTATCCCGACCCTTGGCCAAAGCGGCGCCACCACGGGCGCCGGTTCCTTTCCGGCGAAATGCTGAACCGGCTCGCGCGGGTCATGCGTCCGGGCGCGGAGCTTCGCTTCGCAACCGATATCGACGGCAACGCGGGCTGGAGCTTGGCGCGTGTCTTACGCTCGCCGGATTTTGTCTGGACGCCGGCGGGGCCCAGCGATTGGCAAAGCCCCTGGGACGGATGGACTGGCACGAGATACGAAGCGAAGGCGCTTCGCGGCGGCCGAAGGCCTGCCTACCTCACATTCCTTCGCAAATAACGCTCGTTTGCTCGAATCGAACCGGATTACGTTCGGAAGTGTTTACTTCGCGCGGTTACTCACGCAGTACAGCAGAAAGTAATTCAATATTCCTGAGCGATGCATTTACGCCAAGAAATAAGGCTTGCGCCATTGCTTTTCATGTGTTTTAATAATTGTCAGCAATTGACAATTGTTGTGGCATAGCTAGCCGCGTCATCGCGGAGACGTTGCATGGCCATCCTATTTGTCGGGAACGTCCTGCTGGGGGCGGTTCTCGGGCGGTTTTTCAGGGTTTGGGTTCTAGTCCCGGCGTGCGCGTTCGTCCTCGCCGCGGTTCTCGTCAGATCCGCTTATATCGGGCAGGGCCTGTTGCACACGCTTGTTGAATTCGCCGTGCTAAACGCAACTCTCATAATTGGCTACGTCTCCGGCCTGCTGTCCTGTTTCGTTCCCGGCTTGTCGAAACGCCAAGGAAAACCCGTCCTCCCTGGTCCTCGGCTACCCCACTAGCGGCGGCACCGCACCGGGAATGCCGCGCGCGGGCCGCGGGCGCATAATTTTATCGTTCGCTTTGAGCCTTTTTGGACAGACGGATTTGCGCCGGCAGGATTCTTAAAGAATATCAATAAATGATTAACAATGGATAATAGCGTCCAGCTTGGCCAAGCTTCCTTTTTCTAACGGAATTGTAACCGCCCCGCCCCTTACAGGCTTGCTGCGGAAAGCCCCTGTTCGCCAGTATCCGGGAGCGGCCCCGGAGTGGCGCCCCGTTCCCTTGCCGGCCGGACTAGCGTTTCTCACCGCCTATGGTGTGAGCCCGGCGATTTTGCTCCTCGCGGCCGCGGAAGCACGCCAGCAAGCCATCGCGCCAGAGGCGGCCCTGTTCGCGAGCGGAACGATCGGGGACAGTTTCTATTATCGTTGTCTCGCGCATCTTCTCGGCGCCGCCTTTATCGACGGAGAGGTGGCGTTGGGCGCCGGCGCGCGCTATCCGCACGCGATCCATGCGGGCCTCGCGCCGCTGCTCGACGGCGACGCCGGCCCAGGGTGGCTCGCGGCACCGCGCGGTCGATTGCTCGGCCATCTCTTGGCAAGGGCACGCGGCGGCGAGCGCTTGGGCAGGTGCGTCGCGATCACGACACCTTCGCATATGTCTCGCTTGGTGCGCGCGGGCGCGACCGCGTCGATCTTGCGCGAGGCAAGCCTCGGCCTCGCCAACCTCGATCCGAGCCTTTCCGCGAAAGCCGGCTCAAGTCAGGCGCAACGCGCCTTTGCCATGACGGCCATCGCGGCCGCCACCTTTGCGTTCGGCCTAGTGCCAGCATTTACCCTCGCCCTCGTGTCAATATCGATGACCTGTTTTTTCCTGGCCTCGATCTGGCTTCGTCTCTTCGCCGGGGCCGCGAGCACCGCTTGCGGGCAAGAGCCGTTTCGCGCCCGCGTCGAGGTTAGCCGGCTGCCGGTCTATTCGGTCGTGGTCGCGCTGCACCGGGAAGCCCGGGTCGTGCCGCAACTCGCCGCCGCGCTGGCCGCGATCGACTATCCGCGCGGCAAGCTCGACATCAAGCTTGTGATCGAGCATGACGATGGCGCGACGCGGCTCGCGATCGAGGCCTTGCATCTGCCCGCCACCTACGAGATCGTCGTCGCGCCCGCGGGCTGGCCAAGGACGAAACCCCGCGCGCTCAATATCGCCTTGCCGCTGGTGCGCGGCGACCTCCTTGTCATATTCGATGCCGAGGACGCCCCCGCTCCGGGTGAATTGCGCGACGCGGCGGAACGTTTCTTGCGTGCCCCGCGCCGGCTTGCCTGCCTTCAGGCCCGGCTCGCGATCGACAATATCGAGGATTCCTGGCTGACCCGGCTGTTCGCGATCGAATACGCGGTTTTGTTCGATGTCTTGAACCCAGGCCTCGCCGGGCTTGGCCTGCCGCTGCCTCTCGGCGGTTCTTCCAACCATTTTCGCACCGAGGTTTTGCGCGAGGTCTGCGGCTGGGACGCCTGGAACGTGACCGAGGATGCCGATCTCGGCCTTCGCCTCGCGCGTTTCGGCTATGGCGTCGGTATTTTGCCATCGAGCACGCAGGAAGAGGCGCCGGCGCGGATCGATGCGTGGCTAAGGCAGCGGCGGCGCTGGTCCAAGGGCTGGATGCAGACCTTCATCACGCTCACCCGCGATCCCCGCCGCCTCGTCGCGGAGCTTGGCGTCGCGCGCAGCCTGGCGCTCGCCCTGATGATGACCGGTTTGGTGATCGCGCCGCCGATCTGGCCATTTTTTACCGCGCTCATGGTCCACGATCTTGGCGCCGGCCTGCCGTCGCCCGCCTCCGCCCTTGAACTTATCGAGGCGGTGCTTTGGATGTCGGCGGGGCTTTTCGGAACCGCGTCGATCCTATGGCTCGCGATCCTCGGCATGAAGCGGCGCAAGCTGCTCGGTCTTTGGCCTTTCCTGCCGCTGCTTCCCTTGTATTATCTGCTGACCTCGGCCGCGGCCTGGTTGGCGCTGTACGATCTTATTCTGCGGCCCTATCATTGGCACAAGACCGAGCATGGCCTCGCCAAAACTTCGCGGCAGAGCATGCTCATGCTCGCCGCCAAGGCGGCGGCGGTCAGAGCCAATTCGCTGTGAAGGGGAAGCGGGATGCGACGCCGCTACAAGTCGCGTTTCGCGGCGAGGATTTTTTCGCGCAGGGGCTCGGCCATCTCGATTAAGCGGGGTTTGTTGGCTATCCGGAATTCTTCGAGAGCCCCATTGATGGCTTCCAGCGCGTCGTCGAGATGACGCGGCTCGGGGTTCTTGTCGAATAAGGCGCGGTGAACGACGGCGAGATTGTTCTGGGTGACGGCCCATTGGAGCGGAACGCGGTCGCGGGTCAATTCCCGCAGGGCTTCGCGATGGGCTTCGACGGCCTCCTCGAGCCGCGAGGTCCCGCCCTCGCGCTTGCCGAGTTCCTTGAGCGCGGTGCCGAGATTGTTCTGGGTCGTGGCCCAATCGAATGGCGCTCGCTCGCGGGTATATTCCTTCAACGCGTCGCGGTAGGCTTCGACTGCCGCCTCGAGCCGCGCCGTGCCGCTCTCCCGCTCGCCAAGCGTTTCGAGCGCGGCGCCGAGACCTATTTGGGTCGTGGCCCAATCGAGCGGCGCGCGCGCGGGGGTCCTTTCCTTCAACGCGTCGCGATAGGCTTCGACGGCCTCCTCGAGCCGCGCCGTGCCCTTCTCCCGCTCGCCGATCACTCTGAGCGTATTGCCGAGATTCATCTGAGTTGTGGCCCAATCGAGCGGCGCGCGCTCGCGGGTATATTCCTGCAAGGCGTCGCTAAAGGCGGCAATGGCCTCTTCGAGCCGCGCGGTTCCGCTCTGCCGCTCGCCGAGTCTCGCGAGCGCATTACCGAGATTCATCTGGGTTGCGGCCCGATCGAGCGGCGCGTGATCGCGGGTGTATTCCTTCAACGCTTCGCGATAGACTTCGACGGCCTCCTCAAACCGCGCCGTCCCGTCCTCCCGCTCGCCGAGCGTTTCGAGCGCAACGGCAAGATTCGTGTGCGCCAAAGCCCATTGGAGCGGGCTCTCCGGGCGCGCAAGGAGAGCGAGGCCGCGGCGATAGGTATCGATGGCTTCGATCAGCGCCCGATTATCTTCAGACTGCGTCCCTTGCTTCAAAAGTTCGTCCGCCCGATCGAACAGCGTCTTGGTTTCCTGCTGTATGACGGCGGCCCCAACGTTTGCGCTCGTGGTCTTACCGTGTAGCTCGCCTGGGACCTTCCGGTTGAATTTCGCCAACCCCAAGCCGAGCAACCGGCGCCCGGCAAGAATCGTTGCGCCGACGACCCCGGTCACGCGAAGGCTTTCGGTGCTCTGACCGCCGATATTTCTGAAAAAATTGCTCATGGCGATTCTCGTGTATGCTCGCATGATCTTATCCAAAAAGTCTGCAAATTTTTTTTTAAGATAATGCTTTAACTCCTCCGCGTTTTGCGTTTGCGCATGGCTACGCCAAACGCAAGTGGCGGCAGTCAAAACGCCAAGACTTCGCCTGCGTGGGGAACGACAACCTTTGTGGAATGCCCCTGCATCGCCGCGACGAATTGGCTTGCGTCCTGATCGAGCAGATCGAAGGTCCCATAATGGCAGGGGACAACGGTATCGAATTTGAAGAAGCGCTTGACCGCGAGCGCCGCCGTCCGCCCGCTCATGGTGAAGCGGTCGCCGACCGGCACCAGGCCGATTTTTGGCGCATGGATCTCCGCGATGAGAGCCATGTCGGAAAACACATCGGTATCGCCCATATGATAAATTGAGGGCGCGTCCCTTAGCTTGACGACAACACCGTTCGGACTGCCGAGATAGATGGATTGGCCGTTGACGATGGTTCCCGACGAATGCAACGCCTGGGTGAGGCTCACGCTGAACGCGCCGCAATCAATCGTGCCCCCCGTGTTGCCGGGGTTGATATTTTCCGCGCCTTGCGCGTTCAAATACATACAGATTTCGAAATTCGAAATGACCTGCGCGCCGGTCGTCTTGGCGATCTTGGCGGCATCGCCGATATGGTCGTCGTGACCGTGGCTCAGCACGATGTGGGTCGTCCCTGCCGCCGCCTTTGCGGCGTCGCCGGTGAATTTCGGGTTGCCGCTGAGAAACGGGTCGATCAAAATAACCGCCGCGCCGAGCTCGATGCGGAAAGCCGAGTGGCCGAGCCAAATCAGGTTCATGGGGGGCACCATCCGAAGCGGGCACAAAGCGGGAGGCGAAGAGCATACCCACACACTCCGGTATTGTAAAAGTCTAGATTTGATCCATCGGCCAATGTCGGGTTCCGCAGTTCATCTCTCGGGCCAAGCATGATCGGCGAGGCGGGCTCGACCCTGGCGAGGATGGGAGCTTTACTCGCGCATCCGAGCGCGAGCGCGGGCGCCTTGCTCGTCGCGATCAACGGGCATTTCTCGCCCAAAATGGGGACTTACCCAGGGCCGGAAGCCAATGCGATGATATCGAATTTCGTGAGGCTCGCGTCAGCGGATCAACGAGCGATCCTCAACTTCCTTCGTTCCTCGCAGGCGGCGGAGAGACCGTTGTCGCGGGGCAGATGCGGGCTCCGCGAGCCACCGGCGGGACACGAGATGATGCTACACCGGGACCCGGACCGTCGCCCGCAACCCCCCGGCCTTGCTGTCGCCCAAGGTAATGCCGCCGCCATGCGAACGGGCGATGTCAAGCGCGATCGCAAGGCCGAGCCCGGTGCCGCCCTCGTCCTGATTGCGCGCGTCATCGAGGCGGAAAAACGGCCGGAACACGTCCTCGCGCCGGCCAGGCGGAATGCCGGGGCCGTCGTCGTCGATGTGGATCGTCAAGAATCGCCGGTCCCTGACCGCTTCGACGGAAATCCGGCTCGCATGGCTTTGCGCATTGGAAATGAGATTGGCAAGGCAGCGCTTGAATGCGTCGGGCCGCAGGGTGACCAGCGGATCGCCCGAAAACGAGACTTTGGCATCGAACCCCGCCCGCTCGGCGTCGAGGCGCAAATCCTCCAAAAACTCCGCCATGTCGATCTTCGCCGCGCTCTCCCCGGCATCGCCCCGCGCGAAGGCAAGATAGGCCTCGAGCATGCGCTGCATTTCCTCGACGTCTTTTTGCAAGTCCCGCGTCTCTTCGGTCTCGCTCATCAACGCGAGCGAAAGCTTGAACCGCGTGAGGATGGTGCGCAGATCGTGGCTCACGCCATTCAGCATCGCGGTGCGCTGCTCGAAGGCGCGCTCGATCCGCCGCTTCATCTCGACAAAAGCCTTGCCGGCTTGCCGCACCTCCCGCGCGCCGCGCGGATGAAATTCAAGATCGCGCCCCTTGCCGAACGCTTCCGCCGCGCCCGCAAGCAAAAGGATCGGCTTGATCTGGTTGCGCAGAAAGGCGATCGCCGCCACGATCAAGACGAAAGAAGTGCCGATCATCCACAACAGGAAGATCTGGGAATTGGACGCATAGGCGGCGCCGCGCAGGGCGACGACGCGCAGGATCGAGTCATCGAGCTTGACTCTGATCTCGATGAAATTCGAGCGCCCGACCGTATCGAGCCAGAAGGGTTTGCCGATCTGGCGCCGGATCTCCCTCGACAAGGCGGCATCGAGAATCGAGAAGAAAGGCTTTGGCAGCGCCGGCGGCAGCTCGCCCTCCGGCAAGAATTCCACGTCGATTTGCAACCGCCGCTGGGCGATCTGGGCTAGGACCTCGTCGTTTGTCCGGCCCGGGTAGGATTTATGAAGCGCGACAATCGCCGCGATATCCTGGGTCAAGGCGGTGGAAAGGCGCTTCGTCACAAGTTGCCAATGCCGCTCCATGAAGACATAGGTGAGCACGCATTGCAGGATCACCATTGGCACGATGACGATGAGAAGTGCCCGCGCATAAAGGCCCTTGGGCAGGATTGCGGCGGCCTTGCGCCAAAACGCCCGCCACCAGGAGCGGGACTGCTCGAACGAGATCGGGAGGGAAAGGCTCAAAGCGCGGCCCAGTTCAAGTGTGTTTCAGTAGGGGTCAGTTCGAATTCCGTCGGCGTTGCATGGAGGCAGACCTTCGCGACCCGGCCGCACCTGACAAATGTCAAAAAAAGTACTTGTTCAACGCCCGGTCAGCAGCCAAAGTAGCGCAACCCGCGCGGATTTGCGAGCGCGGGTGTGACCAGGCTTTTTGTCCGCATGTTTCAGCAAACTTTTAAAAATATTGACGACGTTCTGTGGAAAGAGGCCGGATGCACGACTGAGCTCGACTACACAGAGCAGACGTCTTGGATACTTTTTCTCAAATATCTCGACGATCTGGAGCACGAAAGAGCGCTGCAGGCGGAACTTAGCGGCAAAAGCTACGAATTCATCATCGCCAAGCCGCACAGATGGTCGGGCTGGGCCGCGCCGAAAAAGCAAGACGGCTCATTTGATCATGACAAGGCGCTCACCGGCGATGATCTGATCAACTATGTGAACTGCGAGCTTTTCCCCTACCTCCAAGGATTTAAGCAGCGCGCCACAAGCCCCGGCACGGTCGAGTACAAGATCGGCGAGATCTTCGGCGAGATTAAAAGCAAGTTCCAGAGCGGCTATTCCTTGCGGGATGCCCTGGAGCTGATGGACGGCCTGCGCTTCCGCTCCTCGAGGGAAAAGCACGAGCTTTCCCATCTCTACGAAGCCAAGATCAAGAACATGGGCAATGCGGGCCGCAATGGCGGCGAGTATTACACCCCGCGCCCGCTCATCCGCGCCATGATCCAGGTGGTGAAGCCGAAAATCGGCGAGCGCATCTATGATGGCGCCGCCGGCTCGGCGGGCTTTCTTTGCGAAGCCCACGACTATTTGCGGCATAAGAAAGAGTTAACCACAAGCCAGCTTCAAACCCTGCAAACCAAAACTTTCTACGGCAAGGAAAAAAAGAGCCTCGCCTATGCTATCGGGGTCATGAACATGATCCTGCATGGCATTGAGGCGCCGAACATCGTCCATACCAATACGCTCGCCGAAAATATCAGCGATATAGAGGAAAAGGACCGTTTCGACGTGATCCTTGCCAATCCGCCCTTTGGCGGCAAGGAGCGCAAGGAGGTTCAGCAGAATTTTCCGGTCAAGACAGGCGAGACGGCCTTCCTCTTCTTGCAGCATTTCATCAAGCGCCTGAAGGCGGGTGGACGCGCCGGGATCGTCATCAAGAATACGTTTTTGTCTAATTCCGACAACGCCTCGCGCGCGTTACGCCAGGAACTTTTGGAAAGCTGCAACCTGCACACCGTGCTCGATTGTCCGGGCGGGACTTTTTTGGGGGCGGGGGTAAAGACGGTCGTGCTGTTCTTCGAGAAGGGCGCGCCGACGCGGAAGGTTTGGTACTATCAGCTCGATCCGGGCCGGAGTCTGGGCAAGACGAATGCGCTCAATGACGATGATCTTAAGGAGTTTGTCGCGCTGCAAGATAGCTTCGCGGAGACGGAAAATTCCTGGCCGGTCGATGTGGCGGGCATTGACCGGACGAGCTTCGATCTTTCGGTCAAGAACCCCAACAAAGCCGATGAGGCCGCCTTGCGCGATCCGAAGGACATCATCGCCGAGATGGCGTTGCTTGATGCGGAGAGCGCGGAAATTCTCGAAGGAATTCGGGGGATGTTTTGAGGGAGGGGTGGGAGCTTCGAAACATAGGCTCAATGGTTGAGTTCCGAGGTGGCGGTACGCCTTCGACGGAGAAACCGGAATATTGGGGAGGCGACATTCCATGGGTATCGCCGAAGGACATGAAGTCCGACGAGATCGGATCGTCAATCGATAAAATTACGAACGAGGCGGTCGAAAATAGCGCGACTTCTATCATTCCAGCCGGGTCTATTCTGATTGTGGTCCGATCAGGCATTTTGGCGCGAACAATTCCGATTGCTTTGACGACCCGCAACCTAGCCGTAAACCAAGACATCAAAGCGCTCTGTCCAATCAAGAGCATCCATAATCGCTATCTCCATTACTTTCTGCAAAGCGCAGAAAGGGAAATTCTTAAGCTAGTTACACGAGGCGCAACTGTTCATCGCCTGTCTACTCATAGTCTGAAGGCGTTCCCGATTCCCGTTCCTCCCCTTCCCGAACAAAGGCGCATTGTCGCCATTCTCGATGAAACGTTCGAGGGGATCGCGGCGGCGGTCGCCAACGCCGAGAAGAACCTCGCCAACGCCCGCGAGCTGTTTGAAACCTATCTGAATTCCGTCTTCTCCCAGAAGGGCGAAGGGTGGGTGG
>JBOHJT010000049.1:0-15631 GCA_050728715.1 Methylocella sp. | reverse complement strand
GACGCCGATGTCGATCATGGTCGGCGTCGGACGCGGCGCGCAATTGGGCGTGCTCATCAAGAACGCCGAGGCGCTGGAGCGCATGGAAAAGATCGACACGCTCGTCGTCGACAAGACCGGCACCCTCACCGAGGGCAAGCCGAAGGTCGCGGCGATCCGGACGGCTGCGGGCCTCGACGAGGACGAATTTTTGCGGCTTGCGGCAAGCCTCGAACGGGCAAGCGAGCATCCGCTCGCGGCCGCTATCGTCGATGCGGCGAAGGAACGCAAGCTCGAATTGTCGGAGCCGTCCGGCTTCGACGCGCCAGCCGGAAAAGGCGTTCTAGGCGAGGTCGATGGCCATGAGCTTACGCTCGGCAACGCCGGTTTTCTCGATGCGAGCGGCATCAGTACGGCGGACTTCGCAGAGGGCGCGGACGAATTGCGGAAAGATGGCGCCACCGTCATCTTCATGGGCATCGACGGCAAGGCCGCCGGGCTCATCGCGATTGCCGATCCGGTCAAGGAGACGGCGCTTGGCGCGATCAAGGCGCTGCGAGGCGAAGGCGTGCGCGTGCTGATGCTCACCGGCGACAACAAAACCACCGCCAAGGCTGTCGCGCGAAAACTCGGCATCGAGGATGTCACGGCCGGCGTTCTGCCCGGCAATAAGAGTGAAGTGGTTGAGGAGTTACGCACGAACGGCCGTATCGTCGCGATGGCTGGCGACGGCGTCAACGACGCCCCTGCCCTTGCCGCCGCCGATGTCGGCATCGCCATGGGCACCGGCGCCGATGTCGCGATCGAGAGCGCGGGCGTCACGCTTCTTAAGGGCGATCTGCGCGGAATTCTCCGCGCGCGCCGCTTGTCCCAGGCCGTGTTGCGCAACATCCGGCAGAATCTCTTCTTCGCGTTTATCTACAATGCCGCCGGAGTCCCGATCGCCGCCGGTGTGCTTTACCCGGCCTTCGGCATTCTCTTGTCGCCGGTCATCGCGGCCGCCGCGATGTCGCTCTCCTCGGTCAGCGTGATCGGCAACGCCTTGCGGCTGCGCAGGGCCGCGCTCGATTGAGGAAGCTTCGTCTTTTTCAATTGCCACACGCTCGCATTTTTTCCTTGGTTCCGAGCGATTTCCTTTCGATGCACGAATCCAATTTGACCGGGAAGCGCCCCGGAACTTAAGGCATCGGTCTGACGGTAGCGGGCCGGATTGAATTTTGGCTTGTGACTCAAGGGAGCCGTTCCACTCCCAGGCGCCTCTGAGTTGCCGAGGAGAGAGCGCCTAGTCTTCTATCCGTTCAGCCGCAATCACTGCCGCAAAGGAAGTCTCCAATCGCTGAGTTTGATTCGACCTGTCGCAGACTACCAGTTACCGCCTGCTCGATATCTGCGGTGGCTTTATCTCCGAGTTTTCGCAGAGCAGATAGTCAGCTCTCTCGCTGCGAAGCGGGCGGTCTCATGAGTCCGTGGATGACGCTGAACGCTAGCGGCGATAGAGCCCGTGGATAGCGCCAAGTCATTGGGCGCAAACGCCAGAGCCTCAAGCCAAAGCCTTCGCGGCCTCGATTGGTTTGCCTTCTTCGTGGCGGACATTCAAACCGGTTGGGGCCCGTTTGTCGCCGCCTACCTGACTTCCGTCGCTTGGACACAACTCGACATCGGCGTGGTCCTCACGATCGGAACGCTAGCCGCGTTCGCGCTCCAAATTCCTGCCGGCGCGCTGGTTGATCGCGTCCCCGCCAAGCGCTTTCTGGTTGCCTTCGCCGTCGCCTGCATAAGCGGAAGCGCTCTGTTGCTCGCGTTGTGGCCGACCTTCGGCGTGGTGATTGTCGCGAAGGTGCTGCATGCGATCGCGAGCTGCCTGCTCGGACCGGCACTCGCGGCAATCAGCCTCGGGCTTGTGGGCTATGGCCTCTTGAGTGCGAGACTGGGACGAAATGCGCGCTTCCTTTCACTCGGAAACGCGATCGCGGCCGGCGCAATGGGAGGTTTGGGCTACTACTTCTCGAACAGAGCAATCTTCTTTCTCACCACCGCGCTCTGCGTTCCCGCTTTCATGGCGCTGTTTCAAATCCGATCCCGAGACATCGATCCAGATCTCGCGCGGGGCGGAGTAGGGGCAAACAATCGAAACTTATCCTCCTATGTTTTTCATGACCTGGTGCACAACCGCGCGCTCCTGATCTTCGCCGGGGCAGTCCTCTCATTTCAGTTTGCGAATGCCGCCGCGCTACCAGCCATGGCGGGTCTCTTGGCAAAGCGAGTTCCCGAGACGGCAACAGTGATACTTTCGATCTGCATCTTCGCACCACAGCTCGTCGTCGCGGCAATCGCGCCTTGGGCCGGACGCCAGGCACAGAATTGGGGGCGGCGTCCTCTGCTTGTGCTTTGCTTTACTGCCCTGTCGGCCCGCTGCACTATATTCGCGATGACGAGCGATCCGTACGTGGTTGTCGGAGCGCAATTGCTCGATGGCATTTCCGCGGCGACGCTTGGCGTGCTGGTCCCACTCGTGATCGCGGATGTAACCCGTGGGAGCGGGCATTTCAATTTTGCCCAAGGTGTGGTTGGCGCCGCCGTGGGCATTGGCGCTTCGATTAGCACCACGCTGACCGGTTTTATCGCCGATAATGGTGGCGCCGCCGCCGCATTCCTTTTTCTTTCCGGAATGGCCGCCGCGGGGCTAATTTTCGTCGTTGCACTGATGCCGGAGACACGAGAGACGCCGGCACCTGGCTAGCAGGGAACGACCAGTCTTCGCCACGGCGCCAGCAAATTTCCACTCCGCCCATGGTTTCGATGCCCGCCGTCTACCCTTGCTTGACCTGGGTGAAGCGCGGCGCGAAAGCTTGGCCGAAATTCCAGCTTGCAGCCGGCAATGATGCGAAACACCGGCGGGTCGCGTGGCGAGACCGGCATGGCCGCGGCAAGCGAGGAGGGCGCCGCGTAGGGGCGAAGGGAAACGCTTGTTTCCCGCACTGCAGCAGGATAAGCGAAAAGCACCTTTTCTCACTTTGGCATATGAAATTGGTTCCGATCTCGCAAGGGGATGGCCTGGCCGCGTCCTTCGTCGACGCCGCCCGCGGCGCCGGGACGCTGGCGCTAGCTTATTTTCGCCCGGGCGCGGCGACCAGCGCCGGGATTTCGCACAAGGCGGGCGGCTCTCCGGTTACCGAAGCCGATTGTCTTGTCGATCGCTTTTTAAGGCAGCGTCTCGAGGCACTGGTGCCGGAAGCAGGCTGGCTTTCCGAGGAAACCGAGGACACATCGGCGCGTCTTTCAAAAGATATTGTCCTTGTGGTCGATCCGATCGACGGCACGCGCAGCTTTATGAGAGGCCATGGGGCGTGGGCGATCGCGATCGCGCTTGTCGAGCAGGGGCGCCCGCGGATTGGCGTCGTTCATGCCCCGGCGCTCGGGGAAACCTATGTCGCGGTCAGGGGCGCCGGCGCCTGGCTCAATGACACGGCAATCGAGGTTTCGAAACTTGTTGCGCTTGGTGCCAGGGCAAGGGTAGCGGCGCCCGTGTTCCTCGCCGAGCGGCTGCGCGAAGCCGGGCTCCAATTCGCGTTGCAACCCAAGATTTCCTCACTAGCCTTGCGTATCGCCAACGTCGCGTCGGGCGCGCTCGATGCGGGCTTCGCCTCGGAAAACTCTCATGATTGGGACATCGCGGCGGCCGATCTCATCCTGGCTGAGGCGGGGGGCCGCTTGGCGAGTCTCGACGGATGCGCGATTATCTACAATCGCGGTGATACCCGCCATGGTCTGCTCACTGCCGCCCCGGCGCAAATTCATGCCGAAGTCAATGCCGCGGCACGGTTGGTGGACGGCAGGGCCGTAGTCCAGAAAAATAGCTAAACGCGAGCATATTGCCCATCGACCTTGGCATCGTTGGATCATTGCGAAATTCTTGGAAACCACCAGCATTGGACCGGCTCTTCGCTGGGCGGTGGGGGTTTTGGCGTAAGTTGTCGCGGTCATGGGAGCCGTCCTTTCGTTTCACAGGCGATTGCCCTCTCCCGCTGGCTGGGAGAGGGCACCGGCCTTCATGGCGCCACGAAGATCATCCATGGCACGCCGAAGCGGTCGGCGACCATGCCGAAGCGCGACGAAAAGAAGGTCTTGGTCAACGGCATCTGCACCTGCCCGCCGTCGGCCAGCGACGTGAACAGCTTTTCCGCCTCGGCGTCGTTGGGCGCCGTGAGGGACAGCGAAATGCCCTGGAAGTTCGCCTGCCCCGTGCACCGCCCGTCGGACGCCAACAAGGTTGTATCGCCGATACGAAAGCTCGTATGCATCACCTTCTCCTCGGTGCCGGGCTCGCGCATTTTGGGATCGGGACATTCCTTGCGGCGCATGAGCATCGTTACCTCGGCGCCGAGCGCCTTGCGGTAGAACTCGACCGCCTCCTCGCAGCGGCCTTCGAAGGACAAATAAGGTTGGACTTGCATTGTGTCTCCATTTTGGGGGTGGGAAGAACGTTGTCAAAAACATGCAGGTGACGGGTTCAGCGCTTCGCGGCCTTCGTGCGCTCCCCGGTTTGCGCGCGCAGCCGCTCCTCCTGCTCCCGGAGCTCGGGCGTGAACGCCGCGCCAAAATCCTCCGCCTCGAACACCTGGCGGATCTCGATCTCGCATTCTCCGTCATGCGGGTTTGGGCAGCGTTTGACCCATTCGATGGCTTCTTCTTTCGACTTTACCTGCCACAGCCAGAAGCCCGCGACCAGGTCATTCGTCTCGGCGAAGGGGCCGTCGATCACGCTGCGCTTATCTCCGGAGAATTTTACGCGCGCGCCTTTGGAGGTCGGATGCAAGCCCTCGCCCGCGAGCAGCACGCCGGCTTTCGCCAGCTGCTCGTTAAACTTGCCCATCGCAGAAAGAAGCTGCTCACTCGGCATTACGCCGGCTTCCGAGTCCTTTGTGGCCTTGACCAGAACCATGAATTTCATCGCCTTTTCTCCGTTTCCTCTTCGTTAAGTCAAATTTGCAGTAAGCCCATCGTCGCCAAATGCTCCGCGAGACGTCCCAGAGTTTGGACTAAGTGTTTGTCAGTGCGGCGGCAACGAGCAGGTCATGGGTGACGAAGGCGAGCTCTCCGTTGAACGGGCCGTCATTATCTACGAAAACAGATCTAAGTCGTTGAAACCGCTGCGAGGGGCGGCCTATTTGCTTTCGCGAAAAAATCTTGGTCGGTGCCCGCGCACGATGCCAATGATCAGCTCTGCGTTCTCAAGCCTCCGATGGGGTCGCTCGACGTCCTTGGAGAGTTGAGATGGCCGAAACCAATAAGGCAAGTCTTCGGCGTCTTCCAGTTCGGATACCCCCGCCGGTATCAAGGTCGCATACCCTTATTCGCACGCCCGCGGCTTTTTCATTCTCCTTCGCATACCGCGCCTAGATCATCAAGGTAAACCCGCCAGCGGTAGTGCATCAGTTTGCAAATCGGCCAGCGAACCGGGGCTCAAGGTGGTTTAATGAGAAGGCCTTGGCCAGTTGGCAGCGACAAAATAGAAAGCCCTCGCTCAGTCGCGAAAGCATCCATCCCAGTCTTCTGCCCTTCATAGCCAAAATAGGCGTAGTCATCAAGCAACACAGGCGCCCCGGGCGTTAGGCGATCCCAAAGGTGACGTATCGCAGCGACTTCGGGGGGCGAGCAATTCATGTCGATATGTAGAAAGGCGATGCACTGGGTGTCAATTTGCTCCAGAGTTTCGGGAATCGCGCCGACAATGATGCAGACGTTTTTCCATTCGGCGAAATTGGCACGCACCGCCTCGACGCTCGTCGTATAGAAACCGCTGTCCAGTTGTCGCCGGTTGTGTTCGAGCACACCGCTCTTCTTCTCCTCGACCGAGACGTAGAGCTCGGCCAGACCGCCGAACGTATCGAGCAGATAGAAACGGCGGCCCGTCTTGTCCCAATGGAGATCCGTCATAATCGCCGAGCTTAGGAACCCTCGGTTGGTTCCGCATTCGACGAAATCGCCGGGCAAGCGCACGGCCAGTCGTGCTGCCCAGAGTCCGACATGCACGCGCCAGTGCCAGTGATAATCCGATGCGGCCTGGACGCCGCGCTGATAGGCGCGGACGAACGCCGGATCAGACATGAAATCGTGGTTGTGGACACTACGCAGTCCATCCTGATCGTATAGAGCGCGTTCCGCGACCGGGTTGCGCCAATAGTAACCGGCCTTCAGCATCCGATGGACACGGTAAATCAATGTCCCTCGTTGCGCGGTGTGAAGACCGATCCTTAAATACGCTTGCTTGAAGGAATTTAGGAAATCCACGCTTGACGTACTTTCTCCATTCAGCGGTCCGCTAACGCCCCCATATCATAGCCCCGAATTCGAGTCCCGCTCGTGGAACCACCTAACGAAATAGGACGGCCCATACAAGATAAAGAATTTCAAACTGATGCACTACCCCCGCCAGCCACTCCGAATTCCGCGACGCAGATACCTCGATAGCCCAGTCTTTGCGCCAGCTGTGCGGCATGCCACGTGCGGTACGCGTGCGCCGGCCGCTCAAGACAACCGGCGTCAACGAGACATCCGAATGGCGACTGAATAATTCGGGAAGCGGTAAGCAATAGCCGTCTCACCAGAACGGGCGCCAGTTTTCCAGCCGCAAGCGCCATCACGGCACTCCTGAAAATACCCCTATTATCCCCTTCACAGATGCTCGCTCTGCCAGCTAGATAAAGATGGCTACCGCCGCCCGATCTCGCGGCCTTGGCCCCTTTCAGCCGCCACACGGCAGATGCGCCCAGGCAGTACGCTCCGAGAGCCAGTACGAGCGCGCAAACGCTCATTGTGGCGACATTCCCCATCCATGCCGTGACTCAGCCGTCACCCGCCAGGGAACCTGACCACACGGGACGCCGCCCTCCACAACAGCGGCGGCACGAGGTCACGGAGAATCTGCCGGGCATTCTGGCGTGCGCGCCGCTCGCCCGGTCGCATCTGGAACAAGGTTGTGTGCCGGGGATCCTCTTGCCCGGCCTCCTCTCCTCCAATGATGTAGTAGTAGAGCGCCAGCGACTTCCGCGTCATGTCTCGTGGGCAGGTCAAGGGATCAGGATGCCCATGGTAGGAGTAACGCGATGTCGTGAAGATGACTATTCGATTGAAAATTGGAGCCACCCTCTTCACCATGCGGGTCATGCCACGGTCCCAAAGCTCGAAGTGGCCACCAAATTCGTCTTTCCAGTATTTGTTGAGATAGACGAGGAGATTCAGGCGCCGACTCAACTCATACGTGCCATGCTTGTTGAAATCGGCGTGGATCGCGAGCTTTCCACCCGGCATGATCTGATGCAGTCCACCCCCCTCGAAGTATGGATCGCCAATCAACTTCTGGATTCCCGTTAGACGCTCGAGAAATTCGAGGAAAGAGGCCGAATTCAATGCGTAAAGAAACTGCCTCGCGAACGGAGGGATGTCACGCTCGTGCTTCGAATGGAGTTTGATTTCCTCCGGCCAGTCGTGTAGCCCCCAAATCGTGTCCTTTGGGCCTGGGAACTCAGCCAAAACGGCATTCAGTACCAATTCGTCGAAAAAGCCGTCGATCACAATATGGGGATAGGGCTCCGCTGACACGTATTCGCCGGGCCCGCTCGCGGCAATCTCTTCCATCCGCGAAAAAGGAAGGAGTTCCGGAAGTCCAGGCGAGCGAATAAAGGACTGCCCAAGGTTTTCAGGATCCGATGTCATAATTCCTCCAGGCACCAAGCACGGCTCGCTTAGGCTACCCAAACCGCTGACCTCAATCAACCCAAATCTGGCGGTTGGCGTTGGGGTGCGCGACTGAACTCAAAGATTTCTCTACCGAAAGTTGCGTCTGCCGGGCGCGAGGCGCGGGGGCGAGGGCAATTGACGGCCCTGAAGGAAAAAGTTCGAAGGCTCTTCCGAGGATTCGCCGCCAGCGTTGCAGGCGCGTCAACCGTGCCGCTTTTTTTGCGAGCTCGCGTAGAAAAATGGCGACAGCGGGAAATGCCTTCGCGGCCGGAATGGCCCTCGCGTGTGAACTCCCTACGATAATTGTAGTTTGCGTCGCATGCCGCACTCGCTTGGCGATGGCATGCAACAGCAGTGGCCGGCCGGTGATGGCCTCCATATGCCGGTCCGGCTCGACTAGACGAACGAACACGAAGGTGCTCAACCAGCCGTAAGACAACGCGATCATGCGTACGGCTCGCCGGCAACTGGCAACGTCCGCCGTGACGCAGCCGCCCCAGCTCGCTTGGTTCTTCAACGCGTCGATAATATTCTCGGCTCACGCCGCGATCGCGATCCAGCTGGCCGGAACTCGCGCGATCTCCTCGCCAGCTTGCGCGGCAAAGCGCCATCGAAGCTGGAACCAAGCGGAACTGGAGCAGACGTGGCAACCCTTCAAGAGCTGTTCGCCTTGTTGAATCAGAATCCAGCCAATTCGGGAATCCGCCACGGGAGCCAACCTCTGATGGCCTTGGTACAATGCCACAATTCCATTTCGATGCGGATGAATAGAAGATTACAATTGCATTATATATTATATATAGAATCCAATACTCTACAAGCATTTGAATATTACATAGCTTGGCCGTGCAAATATATCGCCGTTTTTTCATCACATATTCCGTGCAAGATCATTCCAGCCTGGACTTCCGGGCCTAACGGCGTCCTACCATGGAGTGTGAGTATTGAAGAATATTATCATGGGAACTCTTGCGGTTCTCGCCTCTTGCACTGCCGGGCAGGCTCAAAGCTGGACGGGGAAGGCTTCTTACTATCGCGGACGCGGCCGCATGACCTGCGCGCATCGGTCGCTGCCGTTCGGAACCCGTGTCCGGGTGACCAATCTCTCCAACAATCGCGCGGCGGTGCTTGTGGTCAGCGACCGTGGCCCGTTCATCAAGGGAAGAATCATCGATGTCTCGACTGGCGCCGCCGGCGTTCTCGGTTTTCGCCGGGCCGGCTTGGTGCGAGTCACGGTCGAAACAGTCGCGAATTAGCATCCTCGCAAGCGCTTCGCGCCGGGAACGTCCAACAAAACAACAACTTTCGCTCCGTCGAACCAAGCTTTGGCGTGCGGGTTCTCATTGCCGGAACATTTCGCCGTGGCGCCATCGCCGGCGTCACAGCACGAGCGGGCCGAGATCGCCGACGGCGGCCGTCCCCGGCAAAAGCCCCCGTGCCCGGGCCGCGATTTTGCAATCGGTTCCGCTGCCACTGATCTCGAAGAGGTGGTATCCGGCGCGCTGATGCGGCGTCCCGCGAATGACGGAGGCCGACGGCACGCCGGCAACTGGCACGAGACCTTTTGGACCTTCCATGCGTGCCAAGCAAAGCCTGTGGTTATGGCCATGCACGATAAGCTCGGCGCCCGCGCGGCGGATCAGAGCCGCTAGACCGGCGGCGTCCACGAGGCCGCGCCCGAGCTGCGAGGCGGCGGTTTGCGGCGGATGGTGCAGCATCACGACGCGGATGAGCCCGCGCCTGCCGGTTTCGACAAGAAGCCTCTCGGCGGCTTGTAATTGGCGGCGGCCCAAAAATCCCGCCGCAACGAACAACGGCATGGGAACGCCCGATGACAAGCCAACCAAGGCAACCTCGCCGCGGATCCGCAGATACGGGAAACCCCCGCCGGCGCTCGTCTCCCCTGTGGTCCAGGGCGCGAAGGTGCGGGCGAGATAAGGCAACGAGCCGCGCACATAGGCGTCGTGATTGCCGGGCACGAAACTCACGTCCTCGGGCGCGCCCAAGGTTTCGAGCCAGGCCCGGGCGAGCTGGAACTCAGCCGGCAGACCGATGTTCGAGATGTCCCCGGTCATCGCGACGTGGCTTGGATGATGCGCCTTCATGTCCGCGACGATTTGCTCGAGCACCGCCATGTCATGGATGCGCGAGCGGGAGCGCGTCCAGTTCAAATAGCCGGTGACACGTTTGCCGATCAGCTCGCGCCGCCGGGGACGCGGCAAGGGTCCGACATGCGGGTCGGACAAATGGGCAAGAAGAAATTTCACGCGGGCCAATGTGTCCGCTCCGCGTGGTGCGTCAAGCGGCGCCAATGAGAATAAATGAGAATTGCTGTTGCCAACACAATGGCGCCGCCCCAAGCGGTTTGCAACACGGCCCGCGAAATTGCAGTCGCCTTGTGTCTCGCGCGAGCGAATCCCGTCACAGGTCATAAATTCGCGGACGCCGCCGCGCAGGCCGTTACGGCGCGCTTGCAGGTCCGGGGGATGCAGTCTTGAGCGGCCGCCGGTAAACATGAATTGACTGGCGCCAAACATAGGTTCGACTAAGTTCGACGAACATGGGAAATCGTTGCAAGCTCGGAGGTCCGCTCACGGCTTTCTCCAGTCGCTCGATCCTGATCGCCTGCGCGTGCACGGCGGTGGTTGTGGTGGCCTGCGGCAATCTTGGAGCCGGGCCGTTCACTGCCAGGCCGATCAATTATGTCGTCGAGCTTTTCACGAGCCAAGGGTGTGCCTACTGTCCACGCGCCGACCAATGGCTCGCGACGATCGCGCGTGCGCCGGACGTTGTGGCGGTTTCTTTCCCAGTCGACTATTGGGACTATATCGGCTGGCGGGATACGCTCGCGTCCCCGGCCTTCACGGCGCGCCAGAAGGCTTATGCGGCGGCGCATGGCGAGGCGAATGTCTATACTCCGCAAGCAATTGTGAACGGGCTGGCCGACGCGGCCGGCGGCGACCGAGCCGAAATCGAGCAGGCGATTAAGTCGACCAAGGGGGTCGATGGCGCGCTGAGCGTGCCAATGCATCTCACCGAGACTGGCGGCCATTTTATGGTCGAGGTTGCTGGCGGCAGCGGCGGCCCGGCCGGTGTTTTTGTGCTGCGGGTTGCCCGCGCCAGCACGGTTCAAATTCAGCGTGGCGAGAATGCCGGGCGCAGCGTAACCTATACGAATGTCGTCCGCGCCATCGACAAGCTCGGCGATTGGACTGGCCAGACCGCGACCTTCGACGTGCCGGGCGTGGCCCGCGACGGTGAAGGCTTTGTCGTGCTGGTGCAGAAGGGCACACCGGAGCGGCCGGGCGCCATTCTTGCCGCCGCGAAAAACGAAGGACTGTGAGGCAAACGGACATGAAAAGCGGCCATCGTCGCCGCACAGATCCTCGCTGAAAGCCTCCAAATTTCCGGTGATCGGCCGCTTCGATGCCTTTCGCCTGCCGCGCTCACGGCATATAGAGGAGGTGAAGCAGCATCCCTTCTCCGCGCAAGGCGGCTAGGAGTATCGACACGCCATGTCTCGCCAAAACTTTCGCGGTTTCGTCACCGTTCTAACCCTTGCCCTTGCGGCCGCGTTGGCCTGCACCGGCCCCGCCTCCTCCAAGACCAAGCGGGCAAAGCCAGCGGCGAAAGCCGAACAATCCGGCGCCCCGGGCGCGGACACGACAAAGACTGGGAAGCCCTCGCAACTGGCGAGTTACGGCGACTGGGGAGTGTTTCTCGCGCAGGGCGAAAAGTCCAAGACCTGCTACGCGCTGGCGACGCCCAAGGACAGGGCTCCCGCCGGATTGAAACGCGATCCCGCCTATGTCTTTATCTCCGACCGGCCAGCCGAGAATGTGCGCGAGGAGGTCTCGATCATCATGGGGTTTCCGATGAAAGAAGGCGGCGGCCGCGCGGAAATCGCCGGGTCCGGCTTTGCTCTGATTGCCAAGGGAGCCAACGCCTGGATTAAGAACCAGGCCGAGGAAGCTAAATTCGTCGATGCGCTGAAAAAGGGCTCGAAACTCATCGTCAAGGCGCCCTCGCTGAGAGGTCACGTGACGACCGACACCTATTCCCTCAATGGCCTGTCGCAAGCTCTCGAAAGAGTTGCGAAGGAATGCCCTTGAGACGGGGCTTGCCGCCTTGCCCCGCCTTTTTGACCCGTGCCGCCACGCTGGCGTGCATGCGTGTTTAGCGCGGAACAATCATTGCGAACTGTTCCACTTGTAGCTACAATGTGGTTACAAGGGGTTTTTGACATGACCACCGATACGACAGTACGAGCCAGAATTGACAAGCGGGTAAAAGAGGAAGCCTCCCACGTTCTCGAAGACATGGGACTGTCGGTTTCCGACGCCATCCGCATGATGTTGATCCGCGTTGCCGCTGAAAAGACACTGCCTTTCGAGGTCAAGGTGCCGAACGCCGTCACAGCCCGGACGCTGCGCAAGGCTGACCGGGGCGAGGATTTGGTGCGATCCAAGGATGCTGCCGACTTGTTCGGCAAGCTTGGGATTTAATGCGGACGCCCGTTCACACCGGGCAGTTCCGCCGCGACACAAGCCGAGCCAAAAGGCGGAGCAAAGACATGTCGAAGCTGCGTGACGTGTTGAGCCTGCTGATTGCGGCCGAGCCGCTACCATTGCGCCTAAAGGATCATCCTCTGACGGGCGATTTTGGCGGATACCGCAATTGCCACATTGAGCCGGATTGGTTGCTTCTCTACAAGATCGACGGCAACGATCTTATTCTGGCTCGCACCGGCACCCATGCGGATTTGTTCAGATGCTGAAATTCGGCTCTGACGGCCAGTATATTTCCGCCGGCCGTCACAGATTCTGGCATGTTGCGCCGCTGACTATCGCCGCATCCACTGAATCGCATCTGAAGGATTTTTTGGCCTTCTTTCGCCGGGCTGAAAAGACCATCCTTTCAATCATGAAAGGAGATTCGTTATGAGCACCAAAGACATCCTCAACAAGATCGACGGCTTACCAGAAGGCCCGTCAGACATTCCGCATGTTCCCCCGCCCGAACTGATCGGCTTTTGCGTGCGCTGGGAGCGCGGTCTTCAGCAATGGAAGCGAAGTACATTGGCCGATTTTGCGTGCGTCTCGGTTTCAACAATCGAGCGCGTTGAGCGTGGCGAAAAGGTCAGTGAGGAGGCTCTTGATCGCATCGCTCGGGGACTCGGGCGCGAACCCGGATACTTTACCGCGCCCCGTTACCGTCTTGGACCTGAACAAGCGGTGGCCAGTCTCGTTGAGACGTTTGGAGAAATGCAGCCTGTCGCTGTCGCCCCGATGAATACACATCGTCAGGTACGAGAAGCGGCGAGCTGTCATGCATTCCTCATGCACCGGCCGGACGTACCGGAAGATTATGACGCCGACCTTGCCAACCTTACCGAGTGGCTGGACCTCGCTTGCTTCGTTCTCTCGACGAAGATCGAGAGAACGTCAGCCTCTGAAAGGGGAAGGCGTGACCTCTATAGCGATATCCTCGGCTGCATTCGCGAAATCGAAAAGCGCGGTCTTACGGTCCTGTCAGGAGTGATGAACGCTCCGCAGGAGGGCGTCCCCGACTGGAAAGTCGCCGTCATCTCCGTGACACCCAAGCTTTCCGATCCCGGCGCATCCAAGCGCAGACTCATCTTTGTCGATCGCCGCCTTGTCGCCGTACCGCCTTGCGGACCCAGTGAGCCTTATAAGCCCCGGTCATCATTGGCCGGGCTATTCTTGGTGCATAAACCCGTTGCATAATTGACCCAGGCTGCCTCCGGGAGGAACGCGATGTCTGGAAAAACCTATCCCGTCGCTCCCGGCTGGGCGAAACGCGCTTATATCGATAAGGCAAAATACCAGGAACTCTATGCTCGGTCGGTCGCCGATCCCAATTCCTTCTGGGCCGGGCAAGCACGCCACATCGACTGGATCAAACCCTTCACGCGTGTAAAAAATACGTCGTTCGGGCCCAACTCCGTCGCGATCAAATGGTTCGAGGACGGAACCACTAACGTCGCGCAAAATTGTATTGACCGGCATCTGCCCCGGCTCGCCAACCAAACCGCGATCATCTGGGAAGGCGACGACCCGAAGGAATCGAAACATATCACCTACCAGGACCTGCACGGCGAGGTTTGCCGCCTCGCCAATGTCCTCAAGGCGCATGGCGTCGAGAGGGGCGACACGGTCACGATCTATTTGCCGATGATTCCCGAGGCGGCCTATGCGATGCTCGCTTGCGCGCGGATCGGCGCGATCCATTCGGTGGTGTTTGGTGGTTTCTCCGCCGAGTCGCTCGCTGGACGTATCGAGGATTGCCGCTCGAAACTTCTCATCACCGCCGATGAAGGGCGGCGCGGCGGACGCATGACGCCGCTCAAGGCGCATGCCGACGAGGCCGCCGCGAAAACCGCCGGAATCGTCAAGACCATGCTCGTCGTGAAGCACACCGGCGGCACTGTTGCTTGGGTCGATGGCCGCGACGTCTGGTGCCACGAGGCCATAGCCAAAGCCGCGGCGGAATGCCCCTGTGCCTCGATGAACGCGGAAGACCCTCTGTTCATCCTCTATACGTCGGGCTCGACCGGCGCGCCAAAGGGCGTGGTGCATACAACGGCGGGCTATCTCGTCTTTGCGGCGATGACGCACAAGTATGTTTTCGATTATCGCGAAGGCGATATTTTTTGGTGCACCGCCGATGTCGGCTGGGTGACCGGGCATAGCTATATCGTCTACGGCCCCCTCGCCAATGGCGCCACGACCTTGATGTTCGAAGGGATTCCAAGCTACCCCAGCGTGTCGCGCTTCTGGGAAGTCGTCGACAAGCACCGGGTCAATATCTTTTATACCGCGCCGACCGCGATTCGCGCCCTGATGCGCGCCGGCGACGCGCCGGTCAAGGCAACGAGCCGCGCCTCGTTGCGGCTTCTAGGGACGGTCGGCGAGCCGATCAATCCGGAAGCCTGGGAATGGTACTACCATGTCGTGGGCGACGCGCGCTGCCCGATAGTCGACACCTGGTGGCAAACCGAGACCGGCGGCATTCTCATTTCACCGCTGCCCGGCGCGACGGACCTAAAACCCGGCTCGGTGGCGCGGCCGTTTTTCGGAATCCGGCCGGAGGTGGTGGATGCCAATGGCGCCGTCCTCGAAGGCGCCTGCTCGGGCAATCTTGTCTTGGCCGATTCGTGGCCTGGCCAAATGCGCACGGTCCATGGCGACCACGCGCGCTTCGTGCGGACTTATTTTTCCGCCTATCCCGGGAAATATTTCACCGGCGACGGCTGCCGCCGAGACGCGGACGGCTATTATTGGATCACCGGCCGGGTCGACGATGTCATCAACGTCTCCGGTCACCGGCTCGGCACGGCGGAGGTGGAGAGTTCCCTCGCCGCGCATGAAATGGTCGCGGAAGCCGCCGTCGTCGGCTATTCGCACGACATCAAGGGCCAAGGCATCTATGCCTACGTCACCTTGATGACCGGGGTCGAGCCGAGCGAGGAGCTCCGTGCCGATCTCGTGGCATGGGTGCGCAAGGATATCGGCGCGATCGCCAGCCCGGACATCGTTCATTTCACACCCGGATTGCCAAAAACCCGTTCCGGCAAAATCATGCGCCGCATCCTGCGCAAGATCGCCGAAAAGGAATTTCACGCGCTCGGCGATATTTCCACCCTATCCGATCCGGCGGTTGTCGAAGATTTGATCCGCAACCGGATCGGTTGAACCACACTTAGGCCGCCTGCGAGTGGAAAATACCGCCGAGCAAATGGTTCGAGGCCAAGTCCCAATTCGCCATCACGTTCGATGAAAGTTGTTAGGTGGTGTCCTAAAGGTTCAGCAAAATCGCCGCGGCGGCGGTCATGGCATGCGGGTGATGTTTGAAGTCGCCCACCCCGTGGAAGGGTGCGCGCCATGACCAA
>JBOHJT010000048.1:0-15804 GCA_050728715.1 Methylocella sp. | reverse complement strand
CCAGGGCTCGCAGTTTACCAGCGCGGCCTTCACCGGCACACTCGCCACCGCCGGCATCCGCATCTCGATGGATGGACGTGGCCGCTGGATGGACAATGTCTTCATCGAGCGGCTGTGGCGCAGCTTGAAATACGAGGATATCTATCTGAAGGGCCATGCCGACGGATGCGAGGCGCGCGCCGGGATCGCCTTGTGGATGGCCTTTTACAACCTTCGGCGCCCCCATCAGGCGCTGGCAAACCGGACGCCCGTGGCGATCTGGCGCGAAGGCATCACCGGCGAGCTCGGTGAGAAAGCTGGGGACATGACGCTACGCTTGGACAACGCTGACGCGTTGTCCACATCCCTCCGCTGGCCATACCTCCACAATCGCTTGGGAAGCGATTGCTCCGCCATCAAGCTTCGCTTGACGGAACCTTTGGCCAGCTCCGCCCACAGCAGCAGCAGCAAAAAGTAGCTTGATCGATTCAGAAGAAAGGAACGGCCGAACTTCCAACCAAGAAACCGATCCCCCTGGTCCCACCCGGCGGGTCCACTTCAGTGGGCCGCTCCGTCGATCACCTCCAATCGCAGGACGAGCTACTTTGAAAGATCGATTATTGCACTCAAGCCTATGCGATTGCGATCATTCCAACGGCAGACACTGGTTACTGGGACCATAAAGCTTTTGCCCAGTTCGGTGAGGGAGTCCTCGACCGTGACGGACCTTGATCGCGTGACCTTTCTGGAGATGAGCCCGGTTGATTCAAGGTTGCGAAGCGTTCTCGTCAGCATTCGCTGTGAGATGGTTCCTAATCGGCGCCGCAGCTGCGCGTGGCGGTGAGGTCGCTCCTCCAACATGAAAAGGATATTGACCGTCCACCGGCCGATGAAAAGCGTGAAAGTGATAAGTGGATGCTCGTCAAGACTGCTTTTCATTTTTGCGCCTCCGCTTCTAACCTTTTGAATGCCCAACGTCGCGATGCGAAAGAAAGTCGGCGTGTTTGCCGGCCCGGATTGTAAGACGCGCACGGCTCCAGGAATTCATCGGTGCTTGGCGCTTCTTTATCCGCTGATTGCCGGCTCATTCAAATCGGCTAACGCACATTAATTTCAACCGTGGCCGGCAAGAAGCACAATGAGGAACACCGGTGTTCCTCATTGACAGAAGTAGCGGATGAAAAAGAATAAACCGGCGCTCAGTTTCGGACCTCACGGAGTAAAGGCAGCACGCAGCTCTCGCAACCAACCTCTGCCTCGGCATCCGCGGATCGCCCGAACACCGCCGGGATCGGCCTAAGAACGGGCGCACCGCTCGACGTGGTGCCCTCCAACGAACGATTTTTGACCGGGCCGATGAATTCGGACCTATCCCGCCGTCTACGCCAATGATGCGGCTTTCTTGGATCCGCAGCTCAAGCTCAATCTGGGTAGCCTTCCAACAAGGTAGCTTGCGACAGGAGAAGCAAGATGACTGGCACTCCCATGAAAACACCGCCGGTCGTTTCGTCGGAGGCGTGGGATAGGTTGACGCAGCTTGTGGCAAAAACAGGATCGTGAGGTATTTACATGAACAACGGTGCAAAGTTCCTGATCGCGGGCGCAGGCGGGCAGCATGGATCGACCGGCAATCACGTTGTGCGGCAATTGTTGGCAAGAAAGCTGCCAGTGCGGGCGTTCGTCTTCCACGCCGATCAGCGCTCCGAGCGGCTCGCCGCACTTGGCGCCGAAATCGTCGTGGGAGACCTGCACGACATCGAGAGCGTGCGTCGCGCCATGCGCGGGATCACACGCGCCTACTTCGTGTATCCGCTCGAAGAGGGACTGCTAGAAGCCATCACCGTCTTTGGTGCGGCGGCGAAAGAGTCAGGGGTTGAGTTCGTCGTCAACATGTCGCAGATCACCGCATCACCGGATTTTCCGAGCCCTGCCGCGCGGCGATACTGGCTGGGAGAGCGCATCCTCGACTGGAGCGGCATCGGCGTCACCCACCTGCGACCCACGCTCTTTCTTGAGAACTGGCTTCTTTTCGCCGACGCCATTCGTAAGGAGTCGAAGCTTTTCTTGCCCTATGGCCAAGGCAAGAGTGCACCCGTTTGCGCCGAAGATGTGGCGCGAGTTATCGTCAGTGTCCTCGTCGATCCGGCATCGCACAGGGGTAAGACGTACGTTCCCACTGGGCCGCGCTCACTCACCATGTCGGAGTTGGCGGCGACTATTGGGCGCGTGCTCGGCAAGTCAATCGAGTACGTCGATCTGCCAATAGGTCTCTGGGCGCAAGCCTTGGCGCCGTTCCGGACGCCATACCAGATCGAGTATCTTTCGCGCGTGGCGGAGGCTCACCAGCGCGGCGACTTCGACGTTCAGACCGATATCGTCCAGCAGATCGGAGGCGCGCCCCCGAAAACCCTCGACGCATTCGTCGGCGAAAACCGCGCGGCGTTCGGCGGCTGATCGAAAAACGAACGGTAAGGGAGAAGAGAATGGCACTTGAGATCTTCTGGGGCAGCGGCAGTCCGTTTTCCTGGCGCGTGCTCCTCGGCGCTGAGCTCAAAGGGCTCGTGTACGAGTCGCGACTGCTGGACTTTTCCAAAGGGCACATGAAGACGCCGGAATTCTTGCGGCTGAATCCACGCGGCAGAGTGCCGGTAATCCGCGATGATGGATTCGTCCTCTTCGAGTCCCTGCCCATTCTCGAGTACTTCGAGGACAGGTCGCCGGAGGTCCCCCTCTTCGGCAAAGATCCGCGAGAGGTCGCCTTCGTTCGCCGACTCATCTCGGAGTTTGAGGGCTATCTGCGTGAGCCAATCTTCAATCTCACGCTTGGCCTCCTTCGATGGGCCGGGGCTGGGCCGCCAGGGCGGGCAATGACGCCTGACGAGTTCGAGGAGACCGCCAAGGCGGCGCAGCGCGAGCTAAAGACGTTCGAGGAGCGCGTCGCGGGCGGCTCGTGGTTAGTCGGTGAAGGACCATCGGCCGCGGATGTCGCGATCTACCCGTTCGTTGCCACTTTCCAGCGCGCGACCACGAAGGCCGAGGCGCTGACCCTCAAGCTCGGATTACATCCGCTAGGCGAGCTCTATCCAAGCATCCGCCGTTGGATGAGCCTCGTCGAAGCTGTGCCGGGGTACGAGCAAACCTACCCGCCGCACTGGCGAGCCGCGCCGTAGAGTTGTCTCAGCATCAAGGAGAATCGGCAGATAATCCCTGGCGCACGAAATGGACTTTACGAACCTAAGATACCTAGTCGCGACGGCGGATGCAGGGAGCTTCGCTAGGGCTGCCGCCAACCTGGGGCTTAGTTCATCGACCTTGACGCGGCGCGTGGCGGCGCTTGAGGACGAACTGGGGTTGACGCTTCTCGAGCGCGCCGGGCGGGCGTGAGACTGACCTCTGGTGGAGCCTCGGTGATCGGCCACATGAACATCGGCATAATCGGCTCCGGCAACATGTGGGCCAGCATGGGCAGGGCATGGGCCACGAAGGGCCACAAGGTCCTGTTCAGCTTTTCCCAGGACGCGGCAAAACCGCGGGCGGTTACCGAAGCGGCTGGCCCGGCGGCCCGGAGCGGCGCGCCTGTCGAGGCTGTTGCCTTCGGTGACGTGATCCTGTTGGCGGTTCCCTGGGGCGCCGTCACGGAGGCCGTCAAGGCGGCGGGCACCATCAAGGGAAAAGTGCTGTTCACTTGCGTGAACTGCGTGAAGCCTGATTTGAGCGGGCTCGCTCTGGGGACCACCACTTCGGCGGGGCTTATAAATGCGGGCTTGTCCTCGTTCCCAAAGTACGTTCTTGCCCGGCCGCGCCATGCGCGCGCCCTTCGATGGTGGCCTTGTTGAGCTGTTTTTGCTGCTTCAATTGTTTGTGAGGAATTTTGTGTGCAACCGCATATTGTGTATCACGGATATTCATCCCCTCGATTTCAGCTTCGAGCGCCTGCGGATTCGGATGCAAATTCCATCCAAAGTGCCGTGCAAACAACGATCCTTCCGTGACCGAGACATTATAGCGCTCCTCCGGTGTGTAACGATGCGAATGAAAGACACAAGCATCATCGATATAAGCCTTGTGAAAGCCCGCTCTCAGCATTTCCCAAGCCCAAACTTGATCTTCGCCCCAGTCAATCTCCGGATATGGAAGGACCTTCCAAACCGAGCGCGCCATGGCCGAGTTGTTATCGGAATAGAACTGCAGGGTCATTTGCCAGTGTGGCCCGGCCGGATAAATGAAGGAGGGAAGACCTTGCGCCAAGGAATATAGCGGACCGAAATCCGCTAACCGGTCGAACATCGCGTTGAGGTCCCGGGCAATAAACGGGCCATGCTCTGGATAAGCCTTGTGCCGCCCGATCACTCCTCCGACGCGCGGCGACACAGCAAAGCCGCCAATGAGCCGCGCGAGCCAATGACGATCGGTTGGTAGCGAGTCCTGAGTGAGGATAGCCACATAGTCCCCTTCGGTCGAAGCAATCCCCAAATTACGGGTGCGCCCGTGCTGGAACTCTTTGTTGGCGATCTGCTGTAATCGAACGTTCTTCGCCTTAAAGGATTGGACGACAGCAAGTGTATCGTCAGACGAGCCGCTGTCGATCACGAGAATATCGTAATTGAACGGCGTATCTTGTCCGGTCAGTCGTTCCAGCACTGCTTTGAACTGTGGTCCGGTATTGAGGGTCGGGATGAAAACCGACGCGGATGGCTTGCGGTGGAGCGCCGGCGCACAAATCTGCTCGGGTACGATTGCTTGAAATCCGCGCTCAACCAAGCGACCGAGGATCGCGGCTTCGACCGCGCGGGCGCTATTCTCCCAACTGAGCGGCTTCACGAAGTCTCCCGCTTTCTGCGCTTGCCGAGCCCTGAGCTCGGCGTCGCTCAGCAATTGCTCGATGGCGTCCGCAATGTTCATGGGGTCGGGCGCCGCGAAGCTCACTTCGCCATTCTTGAATACAGCCCGGGTGCTTTCGGCATCGATTTCAACGACCGGCAAATCACAAGCCATCATTTCAAGTGGAATCAGCGAGTAGTTCGTTGTGGAAAACACGACGCCGATGTGGCAATTGCGGTAGACCTCCGCGAGTTTTTCCGGCGGCAAGATGCCCCTCTCCTCATAATTAAAGGAATGGGCGTTGTGCTCCGGCTCTTCGCCGAACATCACGACACGGAAACTGAGGCCCCGCCGCTGCAACTCCTCGAACGCAGCGATGCCGAGCCGTTTTGCCCGCCGAGGTGTATAGCCCCGCGCATAAAAAGCGATGCGGGCTTCTTGAGCACTCGAATAATCGAGCTGCCTCTTTGCTTTTGGAAAGTAGAAATCGCGATCGACCGCCAAGTCCCACTTCCGGACCCACATGCCGAACCCCTGCATTTTTTGCTTGAGCCAATCGCCGGCGCAAAGCCCGCAAAGCCCCATTCGATAAGTTTGCTCCGCCACGAGATAATTTTCCCCGGCCGGATGGAAGTAAGGTTCGTAGTCTTGGATGAAGTAGAAGCGTTCCTTGAAATTTGCCGTTGAAATCACGGGATAAACGGTCCAGCAATCCGTCGCGATGATCACGTCGCCGGCCATTTGCCGCGTGTCGTCCGGCAGAAAGTTCACAAAAACGTTGTCCTCGATGGGACGATACCAGCTTTGGATGCGGGCTTTTGCGTCGGCCGGCGTTTCCTGATCCTCAACTGGATTTTGAATCCAGATCGTTTGCCGGTGCCCGAGACGTTCCAGGATTTCCATAATTCTGAAGATGGTCATGTGCCCGCCTGCGCCGCGAATGAAATCCGGAATTACCCAGTGAATGTCGAGATGGCGTGCGTCGAACACGCGACTGAGAGGTTCCAAAGCAATGCGCCGCCGCCCGGCGATTCGTGGATCGTCTCGCACCCAACCCCTTTCGGCGCCCTTCGGCGCAGGAACGCTGGCATGACGCGCCTCGAAAGAGGGCAAGTGCGGACGCCGCTTCGGATAGTAGCAAATAACGCGGAATCCTTGCGCTCTTGCTACGAGAGGAAACGCGCGTTCCATCGCATGAGCAATGGTTGTATCGAGCTGTCCCTCTTCCAAATCAAAATCTTCGCAATCGGGGAAAGTGTCGACGAAGGCGCGAAAAACAGCGGTGCGAAACCAACCCATGGAGCCCGCGGCAAATTCCTCAAATTTAGGCAAGGCTATTTTTGGAAGACCGGCTCGCTCGAGAAGCGAATGGATGAGCGGTGCATTGTTGCCCCATTCCATGTGCCTTTTTATATCACGATAGTTGTCTGGAAAGAAGAAGCCTACGTCTTCGTTCTTCTCCAGAAAACGCATCACGGTTTCGACCAAATCCGCACTGCCAAACATTTGTTCTAGAGCGTATTTCCGCCAGTTGTCGCCAAATTCCGTGTGGGGGCTCTTTTTCGAATGAAGATGCGCGACGATATCGTAATTCTTCCACATCTCCGGGAACGCTGTTAGCATCGGACCAATATCGCGCCCTCTGTTTTCGACCAGTCGAACTTTGAAACAAAATTGCGGGCTGCGCCGGGTCAAGTAATTGAAAATGAATCGTTCGTTTGCCGGCGTACAAGTCGTCACGAAAAGATCGAAGGGCTTGCGGACCCGCGTCAACGCATGATGGAACTCCTCAATGCACTCTGGATAGAACGCGTGCGCATGCACCGCTAAGCGTAGGCGACTCTCTTGGTTCCCCCTGCTCGGATCAAGAGTGACGGATTCGGGCGGGCGCAACTTCCATCTCCTCGGCATGCCGGCGCGAACGTATTGGTGCAAGGGCGAGTCTTGCGCGTCGGCGAATTCCGGATGGCTCTTCAGAAAATACGAGGTGTCGAATTCAGGCGACGGATTGCGATTTTCGCGCCAACCGTGTAACGCATAATGAAGGAAAGGATCGAAGCCCGCTTTTCGCACATCCTCGTACATGGAGTTATAATAATCGGCGTCGAACAATGCATCGAGTTGACGCTGCACGGACGCGAACTCTGGATAAGGCTCGGCGTCTGGGTGCTCGAGACTAGGGGCGCCGGCAACCCATTTGATCGACCTGTAGGTACGGATGCAATGCTGCAATGGGTCAATGGTCTTGAAGTCAACTTGCGGATGATCGGCGATGTATCTGTTGACGTTGAAGCCTGGATGCGGCGTCCGGCCCTCTCGCCAGCCATGCCGGATATAATGCACTACCGGGTTCCAGCCAGCGTCCTTCACGTCTGAATAGGTGCGCACGTAGAATATGGTGTCGAAGAATGGCGACGGACTCGCCCCGCTCTTCCATCCTTGATTTAGAAACTGGGCCAGGCTGGGATTTTCCGCAGGGCTCACCTGCGAGGCGTAAAACCGCGGATCGAATAATCCCGACTTGAGGAGCAGCTTGGCGTCCCGCCGCCTGCGTCCGATCATCCATGATTTAAGCGGGCCAGCGAAAAAGTTCATACCGTTCTCATCCGTTCGCGCGGTCAATGATTTGGATCTCGCCTAGGATCGAGCGGCTCATACTCAGGGATGGTCAATTCAGAGATAGCCTGCCTCCCCGGCGCCATTCCTGCCGCATACCAATCAATCGTGACGGCGCAGCATGGTTATGCAGTCGTTGTCTGGCTCGCCCCAGCTCAATATTTTTTGCTGAACCACATCGAAGCCCGAGCGCGAAGCAACGTGTTTGAAGATGCCGGCGCTCATGAAATTACGCCAATGCGGGTTTAGCCGGAAGTCTCCGCCAGGATTGGCAGTATAATTTGAATGATGCACGAACGCATATGCGCCGGGGTTTAAGACGCGGGAAAACTCGGGAACGTAGGATAGGATGATTTCAAGATCAAAATGGACCATGGCGTCAAACGTGTAAAGAAACGTGAACGCGGACGTGTCGAGGTTGGAAAGACCAGCGCCGTCGTTGAGCACGGCCGTCGTCCGCTCGCGCGGGAAGTGTAATTCCAACTGTGCCACGCATTCGGGGTTGACGTCCACCATCGTGACGTGTCCAGCCCCGGCCTCGAGCAGCTTGCGTGTATTGCGGCCGTAGCCCGCCGCGAAATCGATAGTTTTGCTATAATCGATCGGATATTGCGCAAGGATCGGGCTTATAAGCGTTTCCCACTGCGCATCCATATGGGACGCCGCGGTGCCGTGATACGAGTCAGCCGTTGCCGCGCCCCAGTGAAAAGCCTCGGCCTCGACGGTTTCGCGGAGACGCTCGGATGAATTTGCCATGTTCAGATCCTAGATTTGGAGGGAGAAAGACCCTATGGCGCGAGACTGTAGAGCGCTTCTATCGCCTATACGGCGTTCTCGACATTTTGGCCCGCGTGTTTATCAAAAACATGCCCTAGGATGCCACAGCCAAACGCAGGAGACCAGTCTGCATCACAAGCGTCGAAGGATAAATACGTCTTGGCCGCCCCCGATGCCGCGAGATGGGAATTGGCCGCCGCGCCAGTTTCCGTATTTGATGCCCAGGACTTTGAGGCCATGCCTCTCAAACATCTCGACGACTCGATCCTCGTCCGTGAACGTTTCCTCCGCCTGCACTTTCACAACGTTGATCGCATATTCATCTTCTTCCGCCGGCTGTGGCATGTTGAAACTCCGGCAGACATCTTTGCTCGCGAAAAACGTCGTGTAGGCCTTCCCGCCGGGCCGAAGAATGCGCGCGATTTCCGCAGCATAATCATTCGCAGGCTTTGCTCGCAGGTGTGTGAACACCGATGTCGCAATGGCGGCATCTTGAGAAGAATCCGGCAAGTCTATCCGGTATGAAGCATGCGCGTCGTATCCGTGATGGCCCGCGAGTATTTTGAATGACGCGTGAGGGTAATATTTAGTGAGGTTCTCTTGAGCCCATGTGACGCCCTCGGTCCAGATATCGAAGCCAAAATAGGCGCCTCCCTCGGCGGGATCGAGAATTGACGATATCATCGCGCCCATTCGACCGCAGCCACAGCCAAGGTCAATCACCTTGTTTGAAGGAGCATCTATCACGCCAAAGTTCAGGATATCGATGATCGTTGCGATAGCTAGGAGACGATACGACTCCTGATCGCCGCCGCCGGCAACATGATCGACGAAATGCTGCGGAATTTCCATTCTCGGGCGAGAATGCACAAAGCTTCTATAAAATAAAGGATTCTCCAAAAGGTGTCCGAACCGGCTTTCGTTGATATTATTGACGAAACCTTGCAGATCGGGGCCAGTCGGAACCGGTCGCTCCGTTTTGGCAAACTTGACATTGATGCTTGGTCCATCGGCCGCCCGCATTGAGAGCGGCAGAACAATTTGAAAGGTCCCCGCCGCCTTATCAAGGTTGTCGACAATATCATATTCAATCTGTTTGCCGTCTCTGAAAACGTCAAATTTCAGAGCCGCAACACCTTTCCGATCCGAAAGCTGTCCCTGGATAATATTCTTGCGCAAGCCCGTTAAGAGAACCGCCGCGCATTCATCGATTGGTGTTTTTTCTTCTTTTATGACGCGCTGTGGGGATGGTGACGAAACGACGTTCGGATTCTCTTTATCTTCAAGTTCAGATTGGACGCTCTTGCACAGCACGACCGAGAAGTCTATTCCACCAGAAACGGTAGGACGCAAGTCCTTCAACTGGAGATTGGTCATCTGGGCGTCAACTACCGACCGGAAGAGGGCGGAGAAACTGTCGGGCGTCAGCACCCAGCAATGAGCATCTTGGTAGGAATGCTCGGCCTTTTCGGCCTGGGCGAGAGACCCGGCAAAATTCAACGCGGGACCTGGCGCAGGATTACCGGCCCATACGTCGTGAGCGGCGACGCCCGGGGCAGAGTAGTAATAATGGTCAAACACTTGCGCGAAAGACGGATGTTTAAGACCAAATCTGCGCGCGGCCAGAGCGTCTGTCAGTGTGCTTTCGCGTCTATATATATCGAAAATGTATCTCTTGTCTGGGATCACGAGAAACAATACGCCCCCAGGCTTCAGTTTTGAGCTCACCTGCGCAAGCCATCCAATGACGTCAGGAACATGCTCTATGACATGGGAGGCGGTGATCCAGTCATATCCGTCAGGAACTTGATCGTATCCTTCCAGAAGGTTGAATCGAACCGGCACGACGAATTCGGGATTGTGCCCTGGAAGCTGTCTCGCGATGTCCTTCAAATCCTCTATCGTGTTCCAATCGGCGATATCGCATTGGCCTTCCGATGGTTCGACCAGCGGAAGATCGAAGGCTCCGATTTCGAGACCACGCCCAACCGCGGGATCAACATATTCCAGGAAATGTGACTTATGCTGATAGAACCTTGCATCCCGCCTTGGGTTCTGAGTGGCTTGCGTCATCTGAAGACCTGCGATCATGTTGACGATAATATGAAATTCGTTCGGAAATTAAATGCGTATGTAGCCGCATTTATGGCGTCCGTGCCGAGCAGATGCGCTCGCGAACTGGTTGGGCGAGGCGGAATAAAGCTTGACCATCGCGCGGTCCGTCTCTCCGCTGGCGCCCTTGAAACGCTTGCACCGCAAAGCCCTAATAATGTCCGCGAACCTGCAAGAACTGAAGCTTAGCGCCGGTCGTACTCGATTAGGAACCCGTTAAACTCGCTTTACCGAAACGACATCTTGGTGAAAGTCCCAAGCGGCCTCGGTAACGCTTACCAAATCCACGTCGGGATTTCCCTCAAGGAAGCGCCAGAGCCAATCGACGCGGATAAACGAGCAGCCGTACCCGGTCAAGTTCGGATAGTCCGCGTAGCCGTATCCATCCCTATAATATCCGCCAATCGCGGCTGTCTGGTTGCCCCCAGCGAAGTAATCGAATGGGCGGTGACCCTGTTTGCGTAACGCTGTGCGCCCGTGGCTGCTAAATACAGCAATACCACCCG
Source organism: Methylocella sp. (assembly GCA_050728715.1). Classification (GTDB taxonomy): domain Bacteria; phylum Pseudomonadota; class Alphaproteobacteria; order Rhizobiales; family Beijerinckiaceae; genus Methylocapsa. The sequence continues at coordinate 4,993 of JBOHJT010000048.1, read as the reverse complement.
GCCTCAGCCACGAAACGAATTTATTCAAGAGGGCTTGCGTCGATTTCTCCGGGAGATGGGTGATTACAGATCCGGCCCAAATCAAATCAAACCGCTTAGATGCGTTCAGCGTCTCGATATCAATTGTGGCAAGCCAAGGAGTCGCTACGAATGCCTCCGCGCAAAATGCGACGCCGTCGTCCAGGATGTCAGACGCGACGAGCTCTGCATTAGGGTAAGCAGCTCGCAGCCACCTCAAAACCCGGCCATGGCCACACCCAAAGTCCAAAATTGATTCGAACTCGTTATTGCCCCACATGGAGGCGACTGTCTGGACAGCAGCCAGCGCGCCGCGGCCGACACGAAAATAATGCTCCCTGTTGCCTTGAAGCATCCCGTCTCGTTCTGAAATATTCAAATCAACTCTATCAGTGGAGATCGAATGCCGACTAATTGCGAGCGCCTCGGAATTCACCCTGTCGCCGGCAACGAGTTCTGATGCTTCGCCATGCATACTGTTGACCCTTCTAGTTCGTTCATACGAGGCGTCGCGTCTGGCGAGAGCAGAACTGTTCCGGCGTAAGGCCGTCGCCGTGATGTAAGCGCCGCCCGGGTGAGCGCGATTATGATCGTGCACTGTCAGATCATACCCAAAATGTTGGAAACATGACTCGCCGCTCGAACTTCTTTTCCGGCATTCCCAGTTCCGAGATTATTAGGGTGTCCCGTGATGTTGGCGGCAATGTGACGGAATCGCACCCCGCGCCCATCGCGCGCCTCGTCTTCTCCGTCACCATCAGCTCCTTCCCGACAGAGCTGATGGCTCTACCCATGGCGCCAGAAGCTCATCTTGAAAAGTCATCAATGCTTGCGACTCGAAATGGCTGCGTTCGTTTCCGTCGTCAGCGGGCATCAAGGCTTTCGGTTGCGCTGCGGCGAGCTTCACCAAAAAACCCGCGGCCGCACACATGATCGCGCACATGATAATGCGGGGGCGGGGTCATTTGACCCCCGGCGACATCCGGGTTTTGCTCCAAATCCCGATCCGTGCCGAAGGGCGGACTGGGGTCCCGCCCTTCCGCCGCGCCGTGCCGCAGATAATGCTCATATGGATCGAGTTCGCTCTCCCGGACATCCGGATATTGCCGCAAATACCAGTCGCGATCGAACAACGGATTGCTTCTCTTGCCGCGCAAGAGGCGGCGGAGCCGCGACATCGCCCGCTTATAGGCTCGCCAAGGCGCGGCGAGCTTCCACGACGTGCTGCGCAAGAGCGCGCCGGCCTCCGCCTCGCGGCGCTGGACATCTTGCGCGAGAGTCGCCGTCTTCGCCTCCAGACCGGTGATTTTCGCCGTGGCCTCGATGGCGCGTTGACGCGCCGCTTCGCCGGCCGCTTCCTGCCGGCGAAGCGCCTGTTCCAGCGCCGCGTGTTTCCGCTCTTCATCCCCGCACCGTGCATCGGCCTCCTCAAGCTTTTGGCGAAGCTCCCCGGCAAGCGCGGCCTCTCCGGCAAGCGCGGCCGACAGACGCGCAGATTCGTTCTCCGATGCGCGCTGGAACTCGTGGCGCTCGCGCCGGGCGATGCGAAGTTCGCTCTCGGCCTCCAAGGCGCGCGTGTGTTCTCCGGCGAGTTTCAACCCGGTTGCCGCAAAGGCGGCCAGCTGGCTTTCGGACCGCGACCGGTCCCGCGCCAATGCGGCATCGGCATGGGCCACCCGCGAGGCTTGCTCGGCGCTCGCTTGCAAGGCCCCGGCGAGCTCGGCGCAAACGGCATCGTGCTGGCGCGACCAATAATCGCGTTCATCCGCCAGCTTCGCCGTCTCGTGCCGCAGCTCCCGGCTCCGGATTTCGTCCTCAAACACCGTGCGGCCGAACATTCTGCTCGCGCGATTGAAGGCGTCCCGGGTTTTGTCCAATGTTTTCAGCGCTGAACTCGACTGCGGCTTACGCGCGAGCTTGAGCATCGCCCGATAGGCGGACAACGTCCACTCGTGAATATCCGGGTGGGCCGCGAGTTCTGGCGCGCTGACCCTATGGTGGGCCAAGTCATAGGCGATGAAGTTTTCAATTTCATGCGCGGTGGCGTCGGAAAGGCGCGGCCAAGGAAGGCCGAGTTCCGCCGACGCTTTCTCGGCTACGCCGCGCCAATCCCGCAGAAGCTGATCCCAGGCGAAAATAGAACGGGGAAGCCCGCGGCTCGCGATTTCGGCGTCGAGAATGTGGCGCAACCAAAGCAACGCTCCCGTGGCGAGCGAGAAACCGTTCCGCTTCCGCATGGAAAAGGCGACTTCGAGCGGCGCGCGAACCGGAATGACGACACGCGGCGGAGCTTTGATGCCAGCCAGAACCGCGAGCCAGAAGGGCGCGAAACGGCAGACTCTGGGGTCCTTTAAGACGGCGAGAGGCTGGCCATCGAATTCCTCTTTGAATAAATGTTTGGCGCGTTTCTGAAAGGCGGCGGCAGCCGGGGAATGGTACCAGGCAGGATTGAATTGCCGCCAATCGGTCCAGGATGAGCCAGCCGACGCCAGAAGCTCATCGTGAAAAGTCATCAAAGCTTGCGATTCGAAATAGCCGCGTTCGTTTTCGTTGTGAGCGGGCATCAGGGTTTTCGGTTGCGCTCCGCCGAGCTTCACCAAAAAACCCGCGGCCGCGCTTGTTCCGCTACGGTGCATTCCGAGAACGAGGATGACATTTCTCATTTTTAACGCTTCCATGAGCGTTGGAATGTTGCTGCAATTTGGCCTAGATGTGGCGGAAGGTTCAAAGGTTCGAATTAGGGCGATTTTCCCGGATCTGACTTCTGGCGGCGATCATGCCACTATCCTTCCCTAGTTGGAAGGACCGTCATGGCACGTAAACAGCCCGAGCCAATCCATCAACACACAACCGCCCAATTCGAACGGATGTTCCCCCTCGTATCTTGTTGGCCGCCGCTGGCCAGAGGGTGTCCGCCGCCCGCGTCGCGACGCGGAGGTCAATCTCCGGTCTCGACAATGCCAGGGCGCTGGCAGTGCGGAGAATGCGCCCCGGAGACCACTTATCGCTTTTCCCACATCGCTGGAACTATTTTCGAGAATACGAATAATACCAAGTCTCTGGGAAGTTGGCCCCTTTCGGGATTCCCGAAGCGGTCTTGGTTTGGTTCAACATGGCGAACAGCTTTTGGGAGGTTTGCCACGGCGTCTCCGGTTCCGCTTCGTTCCGGCTCTGCCGCGGTTGGTCTACGCAAGTTGGCGCGGCAATCGCGCGATCCCGATCCGGCCCGGCGTGTCCCAAGCCCGTCGAAGGATGGCGTTGGCTGGGATTGACCCATTCGACAGGCCCATGAGGCGGCGCCCGCTCGGACGCGGCCCGGATCGGCGGCATCGGAATGCAGATCGTGCGCGACTGGGTTGTCCGGTTCACCGCCGAATGGCCGATGTTCTCTTGAAACGCAAGGCGCCGGGCGCCCCCAAGCAGTCTCGCCGGCCGCCAACGCCAGGGCGCTGCGGCAGGGTGGCGGAGGACTGCCCCATCCCGGCTACCCTTGGCGTCGCGGGCTGCCTCTTCGATCTGGCGCAATGGGGGTTCGAGGCGTTACGGTCTCGATCTTCAACCCTTCGACGAGCTTAGGAGACGCCGAGCCCCGCGCTGCGGCGCATGGGCTTCCGCAAGCTCTCGGCACGGCCGCGCCTTGGCCCACCGCCCAAGCCGCTCCCATGGAACCATCGCCGCGATCGCCCCCAGCGGATCGTTCTTGGCGTCGAGGCCTTGCGCGCCAGCGCAGATCAAAGAAACACGATTGCCCATCGCGGCCGCTCCCGATGGTCAAATTCAAAGCGATTCTTTGAATCTGATTTGCCGGCCGCGCGGAAGCGGTATTCTTCGCGATGCCCATGACAATATCCGACGCCGCTGATTCCGCCGCAAGTCGCTCATTATAGCGAAATTTAATCGCCCTCGATTGATCGAGGTAAGGCAGGTTTCGCGGCGCCGCCCCCTCGCACCCACTCTGGCCTGGGTCACGTACCCTTATTCCCAGTCGATCTTATGCTCCCAGAGCCAATTGTCGCCGTTCTTCCCGAAGAGCCCCAGGAATACGCGCATCATGAGTTCCCGTATTTTCTGTTCAAGCGGCCCGACAATGGTTTTGTCGTGCCCGCGCCGGCGTCCCTCGGCCACGATCCTTTCGACGCGCGGCTTGCGTTCGGTCTCGAATCGAGCAAAAGCTTCTGGATAGGCGCTTATGTCGCGCAGGAGCCTCGCCAAGCACATGGCGTCCTCGAGCGCCATCGAGGCGCCCTGACCGGCGTTAGGGCTCACGGCGTGTGCTGCGTCACCGATCAGGATGACCCGTCCTTTGTGCCAGCTAGGCAAGGAGAGGACGTCATACACGTTAATTCGCAATATGTTGTCGGTATGCCGCGGGAACGATGGAATGGGCTCTTGATAGTCGCCGAAGCGTTGGAGCATCTCGCCCCTAATCGTGTCGAGATCGATGTGCTGCAGTTCGTGCCGCGTAAACTCCTTTTCGCGAAACAGATTCGTCCACCACATTGCGGTCCCAGTGTCTCCGCCGCAGTAACCAAAAAATCCCCGCTGCCCGAACACCAAGGTCATCGTGCTCGATCGGAAGGAGGGCACCGCCGCGAACGGCGCAAATCCGCCGATGCCGATGAGGCCGGTATATGACGCTTCAGCGCGAGGCAGGACGTTCTGGCGCGTGGCGGAGCGTACTCCGTCGGCGCCAATGAGAATGTCGCCCACGGCGCTTGTTCCATCTTCGAAGTGGGCGATTACTCTTTCCCCATTGCCGTCGATGGACGACAGCCGCTTTTGATACTCCACCTGGATCTCTTGCCGCCGCATCTCGGCGGCAAGGGCTTCAAATAGAGCGGCGCGGGACATAGCGGTCACTGGCTCGTCGAACCGTTTCGGATCAGCAGCGGGATAGCATGCGAGGAGTGCGCCGCTGGCGTTTCTGAACGCGTAATCCTTAATGATGCTCCCTTTCGCCTTGACAATCTCCGCC
>JBOHJT010000047.1:0-15843 GCA_050728715.1 Methylocella sp. | reverse complement strand
CCGCAGCCGTCCCCGGGCGGGAAGGGAACTTGGTCCCGGCAGGCCACTTCCCCTGCCGGACAAGCAAGGCGGACATGAAAATGATAGTCATGTCCGTAGTAAGGGCGGACCTTGGCGAGCCATGACCGGTCGCCCATCGCATCCCGGCACAGCGCTTTCTTGATCGCCGCGTTAACGAAAATGCGCTCCACCGCCGGGTCTTGCGCCGCCGCCCGGATGACCGCGAGATGATCCGGCGTCCATTTTGCCGGATCGACGTCAAGCCGGTCGGGCCGCACCATGTTGGCCGCTGACATTTCCTCTCGCTCCAAGCGCGACAGGTTGCGGTTTGGCATGGGCGTCAGCCAAATATCGGCGTCGAGACCGATCTGATGCGAGGCGTGCCCGGTAAGCATCGGCCCGCCGCGGGGCTGCGACATGTCGCCGACGAGAATTCCCGGCCAATGGCTGACGGTCGGCACTTTCCGCGCAAAACGTTCGAGAAATGCAAGCAGCGCCGGATGCCCCCAATTGCGGTTGCGCGAGAGCCGCATCACCTCCCAGGTCGGACCGTTGACTGGCAGAGCCTGCCCGCCCGCGAGGCAGCCACGCGAATAAAATCCGATGGTGCGCGCGGCCAATTCCGCCGGCGCGACTTGACGTCCAAACAATTGTTTTGCCGGAGTGGAGGGATCCTCCGGATGAGTGAGCGGCGGCAGCCGTACCGGTTCGAGCGTGCCCTTTTCTTGCGCGAAAGCCGCCCCGCCGATGCCCGCCGAGGTCAGCAGGGCGGCCAACCAAACAAGCACTGGACGCATCCGCACTTCTCCCTGCAGGTAAGACTTAACGATTAAGCTGCAAAAAGTTAGAAAAGGGTAACGCGCCTTTCGAGATTTGCAAGCCCCGTCCGCGGCGCGGCGCAATGCGCGCCGGACCGAGGGCGGGCGCGAAGACCATATCGCAGCCCGCCGCGATGGAATAAAGTTTTTGCTTCGACTGGTGAACCAAAGGTCGTGCACCATGCGCAAATGGGCGTGCGCGGCGGCCGCGGCGGCCGGACTGACGGGCGCGGGCGGAATGATCTTGGCGGCGGCCGCCGCGCATGGCGTGCCCGACCCCAGGCTTCAAATGGCAGCCAATTTTTTGATCCTCCACGCGGCCGCCACGCTTGCCGCTTGCGGGCTTGCCTTGGCCGTACCGCAACGCGGCATCTGGTTTCTCGGCGCGGCGGGGTTATTCCTGTCCGGCAGCCTGTTGTTTGGCGGCGATCTCTCGGCGCGCGCTCTCGCCGGGACAAGGCTGTTTCCCATGGCTGCCCCACTCGGCGGAACGGTTCTTATTCTTGGCTGGGCTTTTGTGACGCTGGCGGCCCTGATGGTCATGCGTCAATCTCGTGATGACACGCCGGATTAACATATTGATGAATGATTAATTTCCTGGACTTTGCCTACCGGACGGGGCAGAATGATTGCGTTTTGAAGTAATCAAGCAGCAATTATGATGGTTACTGATTCAGAGGCCGAGCCTAGGAGAAAGCGTATCCTGATCGTTGAGGACGAGCAGTTCATTGCGCTCGCCCTGGAAGCGATGCTGCTGGAACTCGGCTTCGATGTGGCGGGTTCCGCCGCGCAAGTTTCCGCCGCCCTGGAGTTGATCGGCCGCGAACAGATCGGCGGCGCAATCCTCGACGTGAACCTTGGCTCGCAAAGGATTGATCCTGTCGCTGACATTCTCGCCGCGCGTGCTTGTCCCTTCTTTTTCACGACGGGGTACGGCATCTCGGGCCTCCCCGCCCGGCATGCGGGACGCGCCGTTCTGCAAAAGCCGTTCGGGTTGGAGCAACTTTTTACGGTGATGCGCGCGGAGTTTGGTTCCCCGATTGATGACCGACGCGGCCTCGAAACGGACGGCACACTTTCGCGTCGCGATCGTCAGCTGCCGGCCTGCCCCGCTACGGGTATTCCAACACCGGGCCTGTGAAGCCAGGGGCGCTTGGCGGCCACGATGGGGTTAGCTCGTGCCGCGCAGGTTGGTTCGATACCGGCGCTCGATCAGGGTCGAACGGTCTGCCGTCGTTGAATTCGGAAAGGCGAACGCGTTCGCGCGTAAGATCGATCCTATCTGCCTTGATCGTGACATAGTCGAAGACCAAATTACGCTTTTGGCAATGGCTGTTTTATGCTCCAGGGAAACCCGGCTTTTTGATTCTCAGTATTTTCTGAACAGACCCGGCATCGCCTTCGCGTGACTATGCTTTAGCTTTGCGCAAATCCATCAGGGGCAGCCAGAGAGCCATGGTCGAATCGGCAACGGTCGTTACTGGTCCGTCTCCGCCGTCCCGCAAACGTCTGTCGCTAGTCATCTACATTCTCGCGGGACTAGCTGTTCTTGTCGCGATCACGGCGGCCGCGGCGCCTTGGGCCTTTTCGAATGCGGCTTTGCGCAACGAGATCGCGGCGCAAATCCGCCACGTGACTGGACTTACCGCGATTTGGCGGGGCCGCGCGGTTTTTGTTGTTCTGCCGCAACCCCATATCAGCGTTGAGGGCGTCAGCTTCGCCGACTCCTCCGGCGCGCTTCGTATCGACGCGCGTTATTTTAAAGGGTACGTCCGGCTCGCGCCACTCTTCGCCGGCCGGATCGAGATCGCGTCGGCGACCCTCGGACAGCCAGACATGCATATCGATCTCGATGGCCGGCCGATGCCCCCGGACACCGTGATCGGCCGTGCCGCGGACGCCTCGCCAGCAACCGCCGAGGCCGCATCAGCGGACGCCGCGAGACTTGGCGCCGTGACACTTGTCGATGGCCGCTCGCGCTTGATAAGCAAGCTCCTTTCGCCAGATCTGTCGATCGACGCCGTTAACATGACACTGGACTGGCGCAAACCAGGCGCGGCGGCGATCGTGTCGGGGCAAGCCCGAATCCGTGGAGAGAACGCCGCGATAGCCGTTTGGATTGCAAGTCCGGCTGGGTTGTTGCGAGGCCAGCAATCCGCCCTGAGCCTCAAGATCGACTCACCCTCGTACTCGTTGTCGGCTGATGGCGGTCTTGCAAGCATGCCGACGTGGCAATTCAACGGCCACATTCACGCCGCCGCGTCGTCGGCGCGAACGCTTTTGGAACAAGCTGGATATTTTGTCCCGTTGCCGGGGCCCTTCAATGATTTTGACGCAAATTGCGAGGCCACCGTCGCGGCGGCGAGCACGGTCCTTTCAGGCCTGCATTTGCAGTTCGATGGGAACGATTTCGAAGGAACCTTGGCATTTCAGGCGCGCGACAGGGCTCCCCTCCTTTCCGGTACATTGGCGACAAACCGGCTTTCGCTCCGGCCATTCCTTTCAAGCCTTTCGCCCGCCACTGGGCGCGATGGCCAATGGAATCGTGACCCATTCGATTTAAGGGAATATGGCTCGGCCGATCTCGATTTCCGCATATCGGCGTCGCACGTGCTTTTTTCGTATTTTGAGATCGAGGATGCCGCCTTTTCGCTGATGCGCAACAGCCGCCGTGTGGAGTTGATCCTTGCCGGGGCCAAGGCGTATCAAGGCACAATCAAGGGCCGCGCAACATTCGATGTGAGCGACAACGGTGTCGGCATGCGGGCCACCGGTGCCATCTCCGGCGCCGACCTCGCCGCCTTGTCGTTCGATGCCTTCGGATGGCCGGAATTTTACGGGGCCTTGACCGGCATGGCCAATCTCGAAAGCGCCGGGGCCAGCGTGCGCGAACTTATGCGCAACCTCGATGGGACGGCGCAAATCGACGTCGCGCAAGGGCAACTCGGAGGGATCGATCTTGATTCCGTCCTGCACCGGATCGACAAAAGCCCGCTTGCGCTCCTCGCCGATATTCATCGCGGCCGGACCGCTTTCGAGCGTGCCGGTTTCGGTTTGCGCTTCGTTAAGGGAGTAGCCGGCATCGAGGATGGCAAGCTCGAAAACCCGAACCTCCGGCTTGGGTTTGGCGGCACCGTGGATTTCGGCGAACGCGGGCTCGATCTGCATGCCGTCGCCATGCCTTACATCGGGGAGGCCAAACCTGGGAAGGAAATTCCAAAGTTTCGATTCGATGTCGGCGGCTCCTGGGACGATCTGGCGTTTACCCCGGACGTGCGCGGTCTGATCCGCCGGTCCGGCGCGGCGGCGCCGCTGTTTTCGCAACAGCCCGATGCGGCCAAGCATCTCGGCCTAGGCGGAAAAGGCGCAAAGTGAAACGTGTTTCTCCTTGGAGCCGCCGCCTCAGCACCACGGGTCCGTAGGTCGCGACACATGGTGATTTCTCAAATTTTCGCTGACTTTAAGATAATGGGAAGATGCGAGAACTTGACGGCGGAACCAACGGTCCATCGAGGCCCGCCTGAAATTCAAGTCGCCGAAGCGGTGCCCGAGAACGAATGCGGCGCTGGGCTGATCGGAACGGCGGCGCCATTATTGATTTGCAGGACCGACAGACCGCGCTCGTTGGTCCCATCGGGGCGGAAGCGAAACACGCCATCGGCGCCGTTGAAGCCGGACCGGTTGGTGAGGACGTTTGGCGAATAACGCTGCGAGCCTTGGGTATGAGCAAGCGCGGCGGCGAGGGACACGGCATCGTAGGCAAGTGTCGCGATACGGGTTGGATCGGAGTGATACTTGGCGCGGTAGCGCGCCGCGAAGGCATTGAAACCGCCATTTTCGGGCGCCGCGAACCATGCTCCTTGCAACGCTGCAAGCTTCAGGACGCGCGCGTCGTTCCAGAGACCGGTGCCGAGGATCTGCACATGTTTGCCGTTGATTCCGGCCGCGGTCAGTGCCTGCGACATCGCCTGCATCGCATTGGCCTGTTCTGGAATGAAAAGCGAATCGATTTGATCATGAAGCGCGGCGATTTTTTGCACAGCCTCGGCCATGGTTCGCGGCTGGTAATGTTCGATCGTCATGACTCTTATGTTATCGCGCGCGGCTGCCTGCTGGAATTCGCTTTCCGCCACGCGTCCGTAGTCATTTTCCGGAATGAGGGCGGCGATCGACTTTTCGCCCTTCGAGGCGGCGAAATCGACAATCCGGTCGACGTAACTCTCGATCAGGAAGGAAAGCAGAAACACCTCCGGGCCGGCGGTCGACGCATCGGTCGAAAATGCGATGACCGGTCTTCCGGCGGCACGCGCCACCGGGCCCACTTCGCGCACACTCGAAGCAAACAGCGGACCGATGATAAGCTCGGCCCCTTCCGACAGGGCCTCCTGCGCCGCCGCGCGCGCTCCCTCGGGGGTCGAACGATCGTCCTTGACAAGCAAGGTAATATCGTTGTTGCCAGCCTCCGCCCAAGCCAGCTCGGCGGCATTGCGCAGGGAGGTGCCGACGACGCTTGGTCCCGACGCCTGAGTCATGGGGAGGATGAGCGCCACGCGCGCCGGACCGGAGCCGATTTGCTCGCCCTGGTAGGGCGGCGGCGCCTGCGAAGTCGGCGCGACAACCCCGCCATGCCCGAGCATCCCGCTCAACGAGCCGCAGGCCGCCAGCGACAGGCAAAGTCCGAGTACCCATATTGCCCGAACGGCACCGGCGCGACAATTGCGGAGAGGCCATATCGCCCCCCGCCTGCCTCTCTTGCGCGGAAGATAGGTCATTTGAGCGACGCTCCATTTCACGTATTTCGAGACGCTTTGACCGGGCGCCAATGGGCGGACAATTTGGATAGCATGGAAATCTCCGTTCTTTTCAGTCATAAAATTAGGCCGGCGGCAATAGAAACGGCATTTGCCGCTGCGCCGGCTTGCGAAAAAAGCGCCATCGTTCGATAAATAGAACAGGTGGACGCTTTATAGAACAACCAATTTGCTCAAGATGGCCGGGCATTCCCCGGCGGGCTGGACACCATGAACGCAGGCAATGCGGACGGGTTCGATCACCGGGCCATTCAAGGCGGGGCTCCCCGGCGCGGCAAGACCTTTGTGCGCGCAACAACCTCCGAGGGCGAGAGGCCGGGTGCGTTTACCGCCTTCGGCCTCAGGGCCGAGGCGGAACCGATCCGGCCCGGCCTCCACGTGGTCGCCACGCCGATCGGTAATCTCGGCGATATCTCATTCCGGGCGCTGGCGACGCTCGCCGCCGCCGACGCGATCGTCGCCGAGGACACGCGGGTCACCAAGACATTGCTCGCGCATTATGGAATAGCGACGCCGCTTGTCGCCTATCACGAGCATAACGCCGCGGTCATGCGGCCGCACCTCCTTGCCCGGCTGACTGGGGGGGCGGCGCTGGCTTTGGTCTCGGATGCCGGCACGCCGTTGATTTCCGATCCGGGGTTCAAACTTGTCGCGGATGCGCTTGCGCAAAATATCGCGGTGGTTTCAGTTCCGGGCGCCTCTGCCCTGCTCGCCGCTCTGGTGGTCGCGGGCCTGCCAACCGACCGGTTCTTTTTCGAAGGATTCCTGCCGCACAAAAGTGCCGCAAGGCGCAGCCGCATCGTTGAACTTTCGGCGATCCCCGCGACCCTGGTATTTTTCGAGTCGCCACGCCGTGTCGCGGCGACATTGACCGATTTGGCCGCCGTCTTGGGACCACGCGACGCGGCGATCGCCCGCGAGCTCACAAAATATTTCGAGACCGTTCGCCGCGGGCTCTTGCCTGATCTAGCGTCCACTATTTCCGCCGGGCCGCCGCCCAAAGGCGAGATCGTCGTCCTCGTTGGACCGCCGGGAGCAGAGCCGCCGGTCCAACCAGACCTCGATGCCAGGCTCGGCAAGGCGTTGGAAGCCCATTCGGTCAAGGATGCCGCGGCCGTGGTTTCGGCCGAGACCGGCCAGCCGCGCCGCAAAGTCTATGCCCGGGCGATCGAACTATCGGCACGCGAGCGATGATTTCGTCTCGCAGCCGCGCGGAAGCTAACCGCCAGGGCATGTTGGCCGAACGACTCGCGGCCTTGGCGCTGCGCCTCAAGGGCTATCATATTCTGGCCTGCCGTTACCGGGTCCGTGATGGCGAGATCGATATCGTGGCGCGCCGTGGCGACACGGTCGCGTTTGTGGAAGTGAAGGTACGGCCAACTCTCGACGAGGCCAGGACCGCGATCGACTTCGTCAAACGTCGCCGCATCTCCCGCGCGGCGAAGACCTGGCTCGCATCGAACCCTTGGGCGGCGCCGTTGACGTGGCGCGGCGACGCCGTCTACATCGCGCCCTGGCGCTGGCCGCGTCACGGGATCGCGGCATTCGGGTTGGATCTGGGATAGGCGCGCTCGCACCTTCCTTTCCTTGTCCGAAATCTGACTTTTATTTGGTTTGATGGCTATGTTATGGCCGATCTAAACCACCCGCTATTGCCGCTCGAAATTTACACTGAAACAAGAGGATACAGCGTCAATAAGGATTCCCTTCGCGGCCAAATCGCGGTATCTTCATGAAATTCTTCTTGATCGGACAAGTTTCCATGGAACCCGGTAACGGCGCCGGCTAATGGGCACGTTTCACGAAGGCGGCCTTGTCGAGGCAAGCGCGCCGGCCGCGCCGGGCGCGGTTAGGAATGTGATCGCGGCCGATCTTATCGCGGTGCTGGTCGCCGTGACCTCGAGCGATCCGCGCGTGTTGACCATCCAGGATCGCTCCGCGCTACCATCCGGTCCGTTCGAACTTGCCCATCGTTCGCTGCAGGCGGGGCTGCGCGCCTGGGTCGAGCGGCAAACCGGGCTGCCGCCCGGTTATGTCGAGCAGCTCTATACTTTCGCCGACCGGGATCGCGGCGGCGCCGGACAACACGTCATCTCGATCAGCTACCTCGGCCTCACCCGCGAGCAGCCCGCCTCGGGCGAGCATGAGGCGAGCTGGCGCAGTTGGTATTATTACTTCCCGTGGGAAGACCATCGCGCCGGCGCCCCCTCGATGATCGAAACTGTGCTTTTGCCTAAGCTTGAGGCCTGGGCCACCGCGCCCCAACATCCGAGCTTACGGCCAGACCGCCGCCAGCGCGTTGCGATCACCTTCGGCCGCGGCGGCCGCGCCTGGAACGAGGAGCTTGTCCTGCAGCGCTACGAATTGCTCTACGAGGCGGGCCTCATCGCGGAAGCGACGCGCGGGATTGCGCCGGCTGTGCGCCGAGATACAGGAGCCGCCCCGCCGCCGAGCACGGGCCAGCCCATGATTCTCGACCATCGTCGCATTCTCGCTACCGGTATAGCTAGGCTACGAGCTAAAATTAAATATCGTCCGGTGGTGTTCGAATTGATGCCAGAGACCTTTACGCTCCTGCAATTGCAGCGCTGTGTCGAAGCCTTGGCGGGAAGGCTCATGCACAAGCAGAATTTCCGCCGCTTAATCGAACAGCAGGAACTCGTGGAGGAAACCGGGGAAACCACCCCAGATACAGGCGGGCGTCCGGCGAAACTCTTCCGGTTCCGCCGCGAGGTGTTCGCTCAACGCGCCATTGCCGGAACCAAATTGCCGATTTCGAGGGCTTGACAAATCTTATGCTCAGCATAAGTATATGTTCCAATAATACTCGTTTGGAGTATAAGACGATGGCGGCGCCGTATCAGGAAACTGTCCGCGCGAAAAACCTCTACGCGGAGAACCTCTATGCAAAGGTGCGCCATGCGATCCCGGCGATCGAGTGGCCGGTCCATGCGCAAGACATCGACGCCATCATGACACTAAAGCGGACCAGGAATGCGGTGGTGCTTGCGCACAATTATCAGACGCCCGAGATTTTTCACTGCGTTGCCGATTTTGTGGGAGACAGTCTCGCTCTCGCGCGGGAAGCGATGATGGCCGATGCCGACGTCATTGTTTTGGCCGGCGTTCATTTCATGGCCGAGACCGCTAAATTGTTGAATCCGGAAAAAACCGTTCTCATCCCGGACCTTGGTGCCGGCTGTTCGCTTGCCGAGTCGATCCGGCCCGAGGATGTGCGGCTCTTGCGGCAAACCTATCCAGGAGTTCCAATCGTCACCTATGTAAACACCTCGGCGGCCGTGAAGTCCTTGTCGGACATCTGCTGCACGTCTGGCAACGCGCGGGCCGTGATCGAATCCCTCGGTGTCGAGCGTGTCATCATGCTGCCCGACGAATTCCTCGCCCGCAACGTTGCGGCCGAGACAAATGTGAAAGTCGTCGCCTGGTCGGGCCACTGCGAGGTACATGAGCGTTTCAACGCCGGGGAAGTGCGGCAATTGCGCGAGGATTATCCGGGCGTGATCATCTTGGCGCATCCCGAATGCCCGCCGGACGTTGTGGCGGAAGCCGATTTTTCCGGCTCGACAGCCGCCATGTCCGCCTATGTCAGCAAAAACCGTCCCCCGCGCGTAATACTTTTGACCGAATGCTCGATGAGCGACAATGTCGCGATCCAATATCCCGAGCTCGAATTCATCCGGCCGTGCAATCTCTGCCCGCATATGAAAAAGATCACGCTTCGCAATATCAGGCGGGCGCTGGAGACGATGCAACACGAAGTGCTAATTTGTCCTGACATCGCGGTTCCGGCGCGCCGAGCCGTCGAACGCATGCTGGCGGTGCATTGATGGAAGTTATCGACGCCACGGGGACATGCATCATTGTCGGCGGCGGCCAAGCGGGCCTGACCGCCGCTCTTTCCTTGGCGCCCCGGCCGGTAATCCTCCTCAGCAAGGCACCGCTTGGATTTGAATCATCGAGCGTCCTCGCCCAAGGCGGGATCGCCGCGAGCCTTGGGCCGGACGACGATTTTTCGCTGCATCTCGCCGATACGCTCGAGGCCGGCGACGGACTCTGCGATGAGTCCGTTGCCCGCGCAATCCTCAAAGCCGCGCCGGCCGCGATCGACGAATTGGTCCGCCGCGGCGTGCCCTTTGATCGCGACAGCCGGGGCAATCTCACCCTCGGACTTGAAGCCGCGCATTCGCGCCGGCGGATCGTTCATGCCGGCGGCGATTCCAGCGGGCGCGAAATCATGCGGCCCTTGACCCGTCTTGCGCGCGAAACACCCTCCATCACCGTGATCGAGGGTTTCGCGGCGCGGCGGCTGCTCGTCGAAGATAACAGCCTGACAGGAGTTGCCGCCGAAAGCACCCGCGGCCCCGCGGTTTTCGCGACTGAGCGCGCCGTCATCGCGACTGGCGGCATCGGCGGCCTGTTCCAATATGGCACCAATCCGGCTGGATCGTGGGGTGAAGGGCTGGCCCTCGCGGCAAAGGCGGGCGCGGCCATGGCCGATCTCGAATTTATCCAGTTTCATCCGACCGCGCTCGATAGCAATTCGTTTCCGCTAAAACTCATCAGCGAGACCGTGCGCGGCGAAGGGGCGATCCTAATCGACGAGACTAGCCATCGCTTCATGGCCGGCGTGCGCGGCGCCGAGCTTGCACCGCGCGATATTGTCGCGCGCGCGGTCTGGCGGCACCTAGCGGCGGGCCACCGGGTTTTTCTCGATGCGCGGGAGGTGCCGGACCTCGATTTTGCGCGCCGCTTTCCGGCGATCACCGGCTTTTGTCACGCCGCCGGAATCGATCCTGTCACCCAGCCGATTCCAATCCGCCCGGCGGCGCACTATCACATGGGCGGCATCGCAGTCGATCTTGCCGGGCGTACATCGGTCGAGGGTCTCTGGGCTTGCGGCGAGGCCGCGTGCACGGGCCTCCACGGCGCCAATCGACTTGCCAGCAATTCCCTGCTCGAAGCGGCCGTCTGCGGCCGTCTTGTCGCCGAGAGCATAGCCGGGACCACGCTTCACCACCGGGGAATGCCACGTGCCGAGTTGATGGCGGTTGCCGCTAGCGACCCTTATCCGGTGCGTAAGATTCTCTCTCGCGCGGCAGGCGTTCTACGCGACAGCGATGGCTTGGAGGCGGCGGCGGCCGAGCTGCTGCCACTGGCGGTGGAGCGCGGGACAGCGAGCGATCCCGCCTGCGTCGCCCTGACGATCGTGATCGCGGCCTTGCGCCGGCGGGAAAGCCGGGGCGCCCATGCGCGAACCGATTTTCCAAGCCGCGCCGCGCATGCGCAAAGAAGTATGCTGCACCTCAACGAGGCACTTGCCGCCGCGCGAGAAATTGTCCCCGAACCCGTCGCCTGAAACGAAAGCCGCGCGATGACGCCTGTGCCCCTCGCGCGGATTATCGTCGAGCCTTTGGTTCGCTCCGCGCTTCTCGAGGATCTTGGCCGGGCGGGCGATCTCACCACGGACGCGATCGTTCCGGCTGGGCTCGCGGCGCGAGCCGCGCTGGTTGCACGTGAAACAGGCGTCGTCGCCGGGCTAGATTTGGCAAAACTCGCCTTCGCGCTCATTGATCCGAATATTGCGATGCAGGTTGAAATAGACGACGGCGCGACGGTCACGGCGGGCGGCGTCATCGCCAGGGTTAGAGGACCGGCGCGGGGGATTTTGATGGCCGAGCGCACCGCTATCAATTTTCTCGGGCATCTCAGCGGAATAGCGAGCGCGACGGCTTCCGTCGTCGCGGCGGTGCGCGGCACAAAGGCCAAGATCACCTGCACCCGCAAGACCACGCCCGGCCTTCGCGCGGTCGAGAAATATGCGGTGCGCGCGGGCGGCGGCGCCAATCACCGCTTCGGCCTCGACGACGCCATCCTCATCAAGGACAATCATATCGCCATCGCGGGGGGGATCGCGCAGGCGTTGCGGCGCGCCCGCGCGGCGGCCGGTCATCTCGTCAAAATCGAAGTCGAAGTCGATAATTTGGACCAGCTCAAAGAGGCGCTCGGCGAAGGCGTCGATGCCGCGCTTCTCGACAACATGAGCTTGGATCGGCTCGCCGAGGCGGTCGCCATCGTGGCGGGCCGCGCGATGACCGAAGCCTCGGGGCGGGTCACGCTAGAGTCGGCGTCTGCAATCGCCGCGACCGGCGTCGATTTGATCTCGATCGGCTGGCTCACGCATAGCGCCCCCCTCCTCGACATCGGGCTCGACATCGAGGCGTAGGGCGTTATCCGTAAATGCTGGACCACGTGTCGCGGATCAGCCGAGGGCGCAGTCAGAGATGCGGGTTTTCCGGCATGCCGCTCGGATAACCGCGCTCGTCCACGTGGTTGGGGAACCTGCTGGGATCTTCGGACTGATATATGGAACGGCCCTCGGGGAGGCGATCGACTGGGTACCCAGGGGGTGCCCCAGGCAGCAGATAGCGCATGTTTGGTGGATTGGGCGGCGGTATCGCTTGGGCGGAAACCGTTGCTGTAAGGCCGCAGACAAGGCCGCATCCGAGGACGCATATGACATAAGGTTTCATTGCCAATCTCCCTAAATTGGCGGAATCGCCTCATCGCGTGAGGCGCCACTGATAATGATACGATCCGGGGCAATAGACAGGCAGGCGCCGTGAAAACGCCCGCAGCGGTGTTCAACTTTTTGTGATCGCGCTGCGATCACGCTAAAAGACCACCGTTCCTGCCTTCACCGGCGTCTAGCGGGATGCGGAGCGGCGTGACCAACGCCGCGCCAAAAAGTGGTCGAAGGAGAAAATTCCCGGCCCGCGCGCGATAACGACGAGAAAGCAAGTGGCCCAGACGCCTTGCTCCGGCCAGGCATAGGGATAGACGAAAATTTCGATCACCGCGGTCATGCCGAGGAGCGCGAGCGCGGACACGCGGCTGGCGAGGCCGATGACCAGCAGCACCGGAAAAAAATGCTCGCTGAAGGCGGCGATGTTCGCGGCCAGCGCGGGATCGATCAGCGGAAGCTTATATTCGTCTTGGAACAGCGCGATAGCACTGTCCGTCACACGCCAACCTTCGATCTTGGTCTGACCGGAGCTCCAAAACACGGCGGCCGGAAAAATCCGCGCCGCGAGCGAGATTAGGGATTGCGGAATCCTATCCAAGATAGCGGCGACAGCGAGCATCGCGCGCGGCAGCCCCGATGGCTTACCCTCTCGGGTTGCTGGAATACGGGTCATGGCAGGGGCACCTCGAAGGGTTCGTTTGTGATTTCGATCGCAAGCCCCGCGAAAAGCGGCGCGAGATTGGCGGCAAGATCGAAGCTTGGGTTGCCGGCGAGCGCCGCCGCGGCCGCCTCTCCAAGCGGATTTCCAGCGGCGAGGTTTTGCAAAAAAGTCTTGCCGCCGGGCGGCAGGCGGCGAACTTCGACATCGAAGCAGGGGCGCGAAACAAGCGCATCCTCGCCACGCCAATCGGTTATGGGCGCAAGGTCGATTTCGCCTGAGTTCATCGCCCAGATCGTGACGATGGGATAGTTTGACGCGACGATTTCGGCCGATGCGTGCAACGTGAAGCGGGACCCGGCCAAGGTATCCAGGGCAACGCCGGAGAGCGCGGCAGGAGTCAGAGGCTTTGCGTCGGCGGCGTGGCAGGCGCGCGTGCGGGCCGCTTCAAGCCTTGCGACGTCGGCGAGATAGGGTACTTCCCGCGCCGGTTCGAAGTCCGCTAGGAAAGCGGGAAACTCGTCGCCATAAAACATCATCAGCGGCGAGCACGGCGGTTGCGTGGCGGCGAACAATCTCGCGGCGCCCTTGAAGAAATCGTCGCCGGCGATTTTGCGCGTCGCCGGAAAGCGCGCTTCCAACGCGCTCACGAGGCCCACCATGACATTGTTGCGATAAACCGCGAAGCGCTCTTGCGGCGCATCCGAATTATGCGAGGTCACGCCCTGAGGAGGTACCGAATCCGGGTCGCGCAACGCGCGGGCGAAACCGCTTTGCCAGGTTTGCATGAGGATGAGCCAGGCCCTTTAAGCCGCGGCCGGTGCGGCACGGAAAAGCCGTGCGCGATCGAGGCGCTCCTGCGCGGCAAGCGCCTCCGCGCGCAGCACCGGCCAATCCGGCACGTCATTGTCCCATTCGATTAATGTCGGCAACGGCCCGGCGCGAGCGATCATGCTGTCGAACAAGGCGAAGACATCCTCGGCCACGGGCGACCCATGCGCATCGATGCACAGCGGCGATCCTTGGCCGTCCATGGTTTCGAAATGACCGGCTAGATGAATCTCGCCGACGAGGTCAAGAGGAAAAGCTTCGAGATAGGCGCTCGCGCTAGTTGCGTGGTTGCGCGCCGAAACGAAAACGTTATTGACGTCTAGCAGCAGTCCGCAGCCGGTCGCGCGCGCGATCGCCGCCAGAAACTCCGTCTCCGGGATCGTGCTCTGTTTGAAGCGCACATAGGCCGCGGGGTTTTCAAGGAGCAAACGGCGGCCAAGAGTGGACTGTGCTTCGTCGATATGGTCGATCACCGAGCTCAAAGTCGCTTCTGTATAGGGCAGGGGCAGGAGATCGTTGAAAAAGAGTCCTCCGTGCGAGGACCAGGCCAGATGCTCGGAAAAGCTCTCCGGCTGATAGCGGTCGCATAGTTGCTTCAGTCGGGCAAGATGGGTGCGATCGAGCGGCTCCCTTGAACCGATGTTGAGCCCGACGCCGTGCAGGGACAGCGCGTAATGGTCCCGCAGAAATCCCAACTGCGCATGGGGGGTGCCCCCCGCGCCCATATAATTTTCGGCATGGACCTCGAAAAAGCCGAGCGGTTGCGGCGCGGCGGAAATGGCGGCGAAATGCTCGGGCTTAAAGCTCGCGCCGGCGCGCAATGGAAGCTGCGAAACGCGCATGGATTTTTCTCCTTAACTCGCCTTCGAGCGCATGTCTCGCTGACGCAAAAAAAGGGCGCGCGGATGCCGCGTGCCCCTGTCGCGCATCAAGACTTGCCGGGTTTTAGCGAACCCATGCCGTTCGGGGTCTTCATCGTTTCGCAGGTTCCCTTCGGGACATATTTCCAGATTTTGCCGTCGTAATCGACCTTCGACGTCCCGGCGCAGCTGGTGCCCGCTCCTGCCGCGCAATCATTGTGTCCCTTCAGCGCGACCCCATAGCACTTTTCCATTCCTGCCTTTGGACCGCCCATTTCCTCGGCGAAAACGGGCATCGCAACCAGCGCGAGCGCGGCGGCGAAGGTGGCCGTGGTGATCTCGGTTTTTGTGATCATGATTGGTTCCCTTTTTTAAGCGAAAGCCGGTTATAGGCGCGGGAAATTCAGATGTCGTCCCTCCCCGCCTGTAGAAACGGCGCACCGTTTCTACACCCTTTTCTACGCAGGAGCGAGCGCGGGCGTTACGCCGGACCGCGCATGTTCTCGATGACTAAAACGTGATGGCTCTAACGGCGCGCTCGGCCCCCAGACAAAGAAAGCGCCCGCCGGGGGGGGATCGGCGGGCGCTTCTGGCCGACGAAGGGCTTGAGGGCAACCAGAGCCCCGCCGACGCAACCGAACTTTGACCGTTACCGAATTTTGACTGTGACCGAGCTCTTAACCGAGAAACGGCAAGGCGTTTCCACACTTGCCTCTACGCGGCAGCGAGCAAAGGAGTTACGCCAGGCCGCTCATGTTCTCGATGACAAAAACGTGATAGCGAGGCCAGACAGGGTAGGTAACGCGCAGGCCGCATCAGGCGAACGAAAAAGAGGGGTCCCTTGTGCGCGGTGACAAACGAGAAAAGCAATGGTCCTTGCTGATGCGCGCGGGCAACGCGGGGGACGCCGCCTCCTACCGGCGTCTGCTGCTGCAATTGGCGCCGGTGCTTCGCGCCAACGCACGCTGGGGCCTTGCCCGTGCTGGAATGGCCGATACCGACGCCGAGGACGTTGTGCAGGAAACGCTGCTCGCCATTCATCTCAAGCGGCAAAGCTGGGATGAGGATGCTCCTTTTGGCCCTTGGCTGCGGGCCATCGCGCGCCACAAGATGATTGACGTGCTGCGCCGGCGCGGCCGACGGATCGACGTTCCTCTCGACGGCTTCGCCGAAATCTTGGCCGGCGGCGAGAGCGAACCAAGCATGCTTGTCGCCGATGTCGATCGCCATCTTCCGGGTCTGCCCGCGGGACAACGCATTGTCGTGCAGGCAATCGCGGTCGACGGCGCGTCGATTAGCGAGGCGGCGGCGCGTCTTTCGA
>JBOHJT010000046.1:0-16019 GCA_050728715.1 Methylocella sp. | reverse complement strand
CGCAGGAGGGCAGCCACGGCCTCGCCCATCAAGAGGGAAGCCGCGCTTCGCCGCAATGAATGATGCCGGCTGGCCCCATGCGATTACGCCATGTACGATTGGAATCGCCAGGAAAGAGCCGCCGCTTGTGGGTTTGCGCGGGGTCAGCGCAGCGCTTTTTCAATCTCGGGCCAAATTGCGTCCCGATAGCTCTCCTCGCTGATGGGACCGACGAAACGGTAGGCGATCGTGCCGTCGCCCTTGACAACAAAAGTTTCAGGCACGCCATAGACGCCAAAATCTATCGCGGCTCGTCCCTTGCGGTCGGCGCCGATCCGCGCAAAGGGGTCGCCGGCCTCGGCAAGAAAGCGCCGGATGTTTGTGGGCTCGTCCTTGTAGGCAAGCCCGAACAAGCGCACGCCCGCGCGGGCAAGCGCCGGGTCCGTCGAAAGGCGCATAATCATTTCATGCTCCTCGTGGCACGGCACGCACCAGGAGGCAAAGACGTTGACGAGCGTCACTTTGCCTTGGCGGAGATCGGCATCCGAAAATCCCGGTTTGTCCGGAAACCCTTCGACGGGCGGCAAGGCGAACGCCGGGACTTGCCTGCCGATGAGCGCGGACGGCAGAAGCGAAGCATCGCCGGAATAGAGCCGGACCAGGAACAGTGCCACCAGCGCCGCGAATAGAATCAAGGGTACAAAAATGAGAAGGGGCCGCCGCGCGGAATGTGGTCCCGCTTCCGGCCGGGGCGCGGTTGCCGTCATCTATTCGAAGCTTTCCGGGTCCGGGTTTTGCGGAACCAAATCCGCACGCCTTATATCCGAGTCTTGGGAGGTCCCGCGCGACAATGACGAAAGCGCCTGTTTCAAGCGCATATAATCGGCCAAGATCGTCACGATCATTCCGGCCACGATCACGAAGGCTAGGGCATAGGCCGCGACGACAAAGCCAAAGTGCGGATCATGGCTCATAAGCGGCCTCCCAGGCAGATGACGCGCCCGCGCGGCCCTGCTCCTGCGCGCGCGCCGCCATGATCGACAGGCGGCGAAGGCGCCTGCGGAGGATCTCGTTGCGAATCGCCATGAGATAAAGCGTGACGAACAGAAAGGTGAAGGCGAACGCCATCACCACGAGCGGCCACAGCATGGACGGCGCGATCGCGGGACCGCCGAGGCGGAAGACCGAGGCCGGCTGATGCAAAGTGTTCCACCAATCGACGGAAAATTTGATGATCGGAATGTTGACCGCGCCGACAAGGGTGAATATCGCCGCGGCGCGGGCGGCCTTGCCCGGATCCTCGATCGTGCGCCACAAGGCGACGAGGCCGAGATAGATCAAGAAAAGCACGAGAACCGAGGTAAGGCGCGCATCCCAGACCCACCAAGCGCCCCACATCGGCTTGCCCCAGAGCGAGCCGGTGCCAAGGCAAAGCAAGGTGAAACTTGCGCCAAGCGCCGCCGCCGGCTTTTGCGCCGCGTCGGCGAGCGGATGGCGCCAGACGAGAGTGCCGAGGGCCGCCGAGGTCATGACGCAATAGATCAACATGGCAAGCCAGGCCGCGGGCACATGCAGATACATGATCCGGACCGTCTCGCCTTGCTGATAATCGGGAGGGGCGACGAACCAGGCGAGATAAAGGCCAACGCCGAGCAAGAGCGTGGTGAGCGTCGCCGATAAGGGCACGAGCACTTTGGCAAGCCGCAAGAAATTAGCTGGGTTCGCGAAATTCGACATGATTTTCATCTAAGTTCGAGCATAACGAAAAGCAAATCCGGCGCGGATCCGCAAGGCCAGCCGGCGGCGGCCGGGGCGAAAAGATGCGGGTGAGCGGCCGGCGCGTCACCGCGGGCGTAACGAACCGCACGGCTATTCCGCTAGTCTTGGCTTTCGGCTGAATGCTCTCCGGCAGCTTTTCGAACACGTTGCTTGTTTTATGCACCCAACAGCTATGCTCGCGTGCCATCCGCGCGACGCGGCCAAACGCACAAGAAATCGCGGCTTTCATGTCGACGGTTCGTTCGGTCGGCCCGGCCCGGCCCGGCGGAGCCGACTTACCATGTTCCGCCAAGCGCGGCCCATGGTTGTCCTTTTGCATTCTCAGCTTTTTTAAGGGCCGGCCTGCCCGGCGCAGGTGAATAGCCGGGCAGGCCGAACGCTGGTTACATATTGTACGCCCGCTCGCCATGATCGCTTATGTCGAGGCCTTCGAGCTCCGCCTGCTTCGTCGCCCTGAGGCCGATGGTAAGGTCGACGAACTTATAGAGAATCGCCGAGACGATCCCCGACCAGAGCAAGGTGAAAATCACGGTTTTTACCTGGATCAGCACCTGCGTGCTCATGACATAATCGGCGGGCGACGCGAAGCCGGGTTTGATCGTGTAGTCGACCAAGCCCACGCCACCGAGGTAGGGCGCGACCAGAATGCCGGTGCCTATGGCCCCAAGCATGCCGCCGATGCAATGCACGCCGAATACGTCGAGGGAGTCGTCATACCCCACTTTCGGCTTCACAAATGCGCAAAAGACGAAGCAAACCGAACCGGCGACCAAACCAAGAACGATTGATCCCATCGGACCGGCAAAGCCGGATGCCGGCGTGA
Organism: Methylocella sp.; assembly: GCA_050728715.1. Classification (GTDB taxonomy): domain Bacteria; phylum Pseudomonadota; class Alphaproteobacteria; order Rhizobiales; family Beijerinckiaceae; genus Methylocapsa. The sequence goes on along the minus strand of JBOHJT010000046.1, from coordinate 13,438 downwards.
CCGCGACAAGACCCGCGACCGCGCCCGAGACCATGCCAAGCAGCGAAGGCGTGCCCTTCAGCGCCCATTCGGTGAACATCCAGCCGAGCGTTGCAGCCGCGGTCGCCACCATGGTGTTCACAAAAGCGAGCGCCGTCGTGCCAGTCGCTTCGAGGTTCGAACCGGCGTTGAAGCCGAACCAGCCGACCCAAAGAAGCGAGGAGCCGATCATCGACATCATGACCGAATGCGGCGGCTCGATATCGCCCGGATAGCCCACCCGCTTGCCGAGGATCAAGCAACCGACCAAACCGGCGATGCCCGCGTTAGTATGGACCACGGTGCCACCGGCGAAATCGAGCGCCCCTATTTTGTTGAAATATCCGGCATTGTTGAGAACCGCGTCGAGGTTCGCCTGCGCGGCCGCCTTGGCGGCATCGTCCGGGGCGTCGGCGAGGGCTCTGGCCGCGTCGGCGATCGCGTCCGGACCCGCCCAGTACCAGACATTATGCGCGATGGGGAAATAAACGAAGGTCACCCAAAGCAGGATAAAGACGAACACGGCCGAGAATTTCATGCGTTCGGCGAAGGAGCCGACGATCAAGGCGGGGGTAATCATGGCGAAGGTCATCTGAAAAACCATATAGGCATACTGGGGAATGACCACGCCGTTGGAAAATGTCGCCACGGTCGAATCCGGCGTCATTCCTTTAAGAAAGACGCTTTTGAACCCCCCGACCATATTGTTCCACTCATAGCCGTGCATAAATCCGAGCCAGGGCTTGTCGCTCGCGGCGCCCGGCACCAAGGCGTGGCTGCCTTCCGTAAAGGCGAGCGAATAGCCGTAAATGCACCAGACGATCCCAACCATCGCAACGATCGCGAACACCTGGGCGGCCAACGAGGCCGCGTTCTTGGTGCGTGCCATACCGGCGTAGAAGAGCGCGAGGCCCGGAATCGACATCATCAGGACGAGCGCCGACGAAGTCAGCATCCAGGCGGTATCGCCCTTGTTGGGCACGGGGGTATCCGCGAAAGCCGATCCGGCCGCGCTCGCGGCCAGCAAAAGCCCTAAACCGATCGCCCGGGGAGCGCTTCTTGGTAGCAAATTAAGGTTCATGTCCAACTCCTGCGAAACTGCGAAAATGGTGAGAAGGGAGTGTTAGATGGCTTCTTGATCGCGTTCTCCGGTACGGATCCGGACCGCTTGATCGAGCGCGGTGACGAAAATTTTACCGTCGCCAATCTCGCCGGTTCGAGCCGCTATTGTAATGGCATCGATCGTCTGATTTACGAGATCGCCGGGGACGGCGACCTCGACCTTCAACTTGGGAAGAAAGCTGACCGCATATTCAGCCCCACGGTAGATTTCCGTGTGACCCTTTTGGCGGCCGTAACCTTTGACTTCGGTCACAGTCATTCCGTGCGCGCCAAGCGCTGTCAGGGCGTCACGAACCTCGTCCAGCTTGAACGGCTTAATGATCGCGGTAACTATTTTCATGTTGCTTTTCCTCCTTTGTCTGTACCCGGGAACCTTGGAAACCGTGGGCGAACCGGCTCCCGGTGGAGCCGGGCGCGGGACATCGCGGCCATGCTTGAGTTCCTATTAGCAAGCCTCGGGCCACTTGCCAATGCACTGCCCGATGTGCCGCCGTGAATCTAACGTGCTGGCGAGCTTGAGACCGCGGGGCGTCTGAAACGCGCCCTCGCAATGAGCTATTGGTTAAAATTAAGGGAGGACCGGGTCGAGGGAAAGCTGGTTTGCGCGCGGTTCTTACCAGTCCGAGACCGTGAATGCCTGGAAACAAATCGAGCGCTGATGATTTTAGGCATTACGTCAGTAGAAACGCATGGTCCCGCGCTCAAATCAAAACTCCCCGGCCATTTGACTTGGGACGGATCAATCCCTCCTGGACGACCGAGGCAACGAGGCGGCCGTCATGCGAGAAAAGGAGCCCGCGCGCCAAACCGCGCGCGCCGCAAGAGTTTGGGCTGTCTTGCGCGTACAAAAGCCAATCGTCCGCGCGAAACGGCCGGTGAAACCACAAGGCATGATCGAGGCTCGCGACCTGGAGGCCGGTATCGAATACCGAGTGACCGTGCGCGCCGAGCGCGGCATCAAGAAGCGTCAAGTCGGAGAGATACGCGAGCACCGCGCGATGGATGGCGGGATCGCCGGGAAGCGGCCCGGTAGCGCGCAACCATACGTTTTGTTCGAGGGCGCCCGCTTCGTGCCTGACATAGCGGGACAGATCGACGGGACGGATCTCGATCGGGCGGTCTTGGGCGAACCAGCGGCGAATGGCTTCCGGCATGGCCGCGCCAAAGCGGCGCAGCATTTCGGCTTCGCTCGGCAAGCTTTCCGGCAACGGAACCTTCGGCATTAAAACAGCGTGCTCGAGCCCAGCCTCGTCGATCTGGAACGATGCCGAGAGCGAGAAAATCGCACGGCCATGTTGGATCGCGTTGCAGCGCCGCGTCGTAAAACTCTTCCCGTCCCGGATCCGGTCGACTTCATAGACGATCGGCACGGCCGGATCGCCAGGCAATAGAAAGTAGCCATGCAACGAATGCGGCGCGCGTCCTTCGACGGTGCGGGCCGCGGCGACGAGGGCTTGCGCGACCACAAGCCCGCCGAACACGCGTTGCCAGCCAACTTGCGGGCTACGCCCGCGAAAAATATTTTCCTCGATCCGTTCGAGATCGAGAATAGCCAAAAGTTGGGCGGCGGCATCGGACATGGCGCGCTGGACTTCCTTTCCGGAAGCCTGACGTGAGCCGTGCGGCGGCTCCAGTCAAGCCTCAAGGGGAATCGCCATCGGCACCGCGCGCGAACGAGAGTCTTCCCGCTTCACCACAGCCACGGAACGAGCCTGTAGCGGACCCGTCGCGCATAGTCCGCATAGCCGTCGAGCCTCCGGTAGAGCTCGCGGTCTTCCAAAGCCGTCCGCAAGACCAATACGCCCGCGAGCAGGATCTCCGCCGCCACGCCAAGCCAAGAGCCAAGCATTAGCGCGGCCGAGGGAAGAAGGAGCAAAATTGCGGCATAAAACGGATGCCGGACAAAGGCATAGGGGCCCTTTGTCACGACCTTATGGCCGCGTTCAGCCTGTATCCTCACGACGTTCGCGAGAAACGGATTTGCCTGGAGAACCCGGGAAACCATCCACATGGAAATGAGGATACCGGCGGCGCCGAGCCATTGCACCAATGCCGGCATGGAGGACCAGCGGAACCTTCCAGCATCGAGACCCATCAAGGTCAGCCAGAAGGCGGAGGACACGACAAAGCTCGCCATGATGATCTTGTCCCAAAGCGGCTGACCCTTCTGGAACAGCGGCTTCATCCGCTCGTCGAGCAAAGCCGGATCGTCGCGGGCAAGCGCTCGCGTGATCAAGAGGCTCGCCCCGAAGAAAAGGACGAGGATAGCCCACGCGGCCCGCCAAGCGAGCGTCCCCGCGGACCCAAACAAAAGACCCGCGACGATCAAAAACTCCGCCCCAAGAGCTATCCAGACCTTGGGCTTCATCCCGGCCACTCCTCCCATGGTTCCCAACGGCCCGCCGTGGCGCCGGCCGCGCGACCCGTCAATCGAGGGGGCGCGCTTCTTCCGGAAGCATGATCGGGATGCCATCGCGGATAGGGTAGGCAAGCTTGGCGGCGCGGGAGATCAGTTCCTGGTTCTGCGCGTCGTATTCAAGCGTCGTCTTGGTGCGCGGACACACCAGGATTTCAAGCAGCCGTGGATCGATCCGGGAAGGCTCCGGAGCTAGATTGGCCCCTGATTCTTTATCCTTACCGGCCATCGGTTCGTCCTCTCCCATTTGTTGATCCAGTGGAAATTCGCACGAGACACGCCATCCCGCGCTCTCTTAAGCATCGTTTCCGGAAAACGGCTGCCGGTGTCCGTCGGAAAATGACGCGAATCGAAGGATTTTAACCTATACTCCGTTCATGTCAGAACCCGAAAAAAATCGTTTGGGTTGATGACGCGGAAGTTGGCGGTGACCGGATTGCGGAAGCTTGCCCAGCTCTTGGGCACTTTGCCGCGCAAGAAATCGAGCGTGGCGGCCGCGAGTTGTCCGCATGTGGCGGAGCATTTGTTGGGCGTTATAAGTCCGCGGCTTCAACCCTCCACAAACGCGCGAGCCTGTTTCCGATGCGCCGCGCGGCCGCCGGTCCCGGGCACGGAGCGCCACGCTGAAAACCCATTCTTTACGTAAACTCGCGAACCGGTTTTGTACTACGGGCGGGATCCACCGCCCTTCGCTTGTACCGCTGCCAAAAGGACGATTGATCGCGTGACTCGCCTGGTGCGCGGATTGGCCGATCTCGCGAGCGAATACAAAGTCATTTTGAGCGACGTCTGGGGCGTCGTCCACAATGGACTCATGGCCTTCGAGAGAGCCACCGAGGCTCTTGGCCGCTTCCGGGCGGGCGGCGGCAGGGTCGTGCTTATGACGAACTCGCCCAATCCAAGCCGGTTCGTGGAGGCGCAGCTCGCCCGGCTTGGCGTTTCGCGCAACGCCTATGATGCGATCGTCTCGTCCGGCGACGTCACCGTTTCCCTGCTCGTCGAGCGCGCCGGCGCGGGCCTGTTTCATCTCGGCCCGCCTGACGAAACTGCCCTTTTCGCCGAGGTTTTGGCGTTGTGTGGAGAGGTTCCGCGTCTCGTGCCACTGAAACAAGCGAACTTCGTCCTCTGCACCGGCCTTGCCGATCCCTGGCACGAGACGCTCGCCGATTACGACGCAATTCTTGCCGCCATGCGCGCCCGGAACCTCGATCTCATCTGCGCCAATCCCGATATCGTGGTGGAGGACGGCGGCAAGCTGTTTTATTGTGCCGGCGCGATCGCGGAACGCTACGCCGGGGCGGGCGGCAAGGTGATCCAGGCCGGCAAGCCTTTTGCCCCGATTTTCGCGCGGGCGCTCGAACTCGCGGGGCGAGCTGCTGACGAGGCCATCGATCGTTCGGAAGTCCTCGTGATTGGCGACGCCATGCGAACCGATATCAAAGGCGCGCACGACCAGGGCTTTGATAGTCTCTTCGTGACCTCCGGCATCCACCGCAATGAGCTGCACGGCGCGGCGCAAGACACCGGCCTCGACGCCGCCGCGTTCCGCCAGTTCATGGAAGCCGCGGATTTCGCGCCCACGGCGGCGATCCCGGAGCTGATTTGGTAGAAAGTTCCCGGGAGGCGGCATGACGCGGCCTTGACGCCGGCCCGTCGGCCATGCAGTTTCCCGCCGAGTCCGGAGCTCTACCGGCGCCCGCATGGCGTCTTACGATTTGGGTTCCCTTGGCCGATCTTTCCTCCGCTAAAAAATTTGTTGCCGCCGTCGATCCGGCCGCGCCGCCGCCCGGACTTGCGGGCGCGGTGATCGCGATCGGCAATTTCGATGGCGTTCATCGCGGTCATCTCGCGGTGATAAAGCGCGCCGCGGCGCTGGCCCAGGAACTTAACTGCCCCTGCGCGGTCCTCACCTTCGAGCCGCATCCGGCCGATTTTTTCAAGGGTCCCAACACGATCTTCCGCCTCACGCCGCCCGACGCCAAGGCCAGGGCGCTGGAAAAGCTCGGCATCGACGGCATGATCGTCATGACCTTCGACAAGGCTTTGGCGAGCCTCCCGGCGGAATCTTTCATCGTTGATATCCTGGTCCGCCGTCTAAAAGTCCGCGCCGTCGTCGCGGGCTATGATTTCCATTTCGGCGCGGGCCGCTCCGGCTCGCCCGCCCTTCTCAAGGAAGCGGGCAAACGGCATGGCTTTGCCGTCGAGATCGTGGAGCGGGTTCCGGCGGATACGGCGGGCATCAGCGCGCCTGCCTCCTCGACGGCGGCCCGCGCGGCACTTGAGGCGGGCGATGCCGCGCTTGCCACACGCTTGCTCGGTCACCCCTTCGCCATCATGGGCAAAGTCATCCACGGCCAGGAACTCGGCCGGACATTGGGATTTCCGACGGCCAATCTCTTGCCGGACCCAAGCTGCCGGTTGCGCCACGGCATCTATGCCGTCCGCGTCGTTGCCGGGACCAAAATCCATGCCGGCGTGGCGAGCTACGGCCGCCGCCCGACCTTCGATGGCGGCCAGGCGCTGCTCGAAGCCTTCCTGTTTGATTTTTCCGGCGATCTTTACGGCGAGACGATCGAGGTTCTCTTCATTGGCTGGATCCGGGCCGAGGCGAAATTCGTTTCGGCCGCGGCGCTGATCGCGCAAATGCATCGGGATGAGGCGCGGGCACGAGTGATCCTGCGGGGGCCATCCGTGAGTTGAAACGCGGCGGTTTATCTTCTATGCCTGACCGGCGGGCAAGACGAGGTGCTTGCGCGTTGCTCCCGCGCGTGCCCGCGCCGCAAGACGGGGACGGCATTGCCAAAGGAAAGGCTGGGCAATTCTGGCAATTAACTCCTCGTCATCTGGGGAATGCCGGTATGAGCGTTAACCGTATGCCGACGCGCCGGCCATGCTGGGGAATTGGACTTGGACGGACCGGGACATCCTCGTTTTGCGAAGCATTGCGCCTCCTAGGTTATTCCGCCGTGAAACAAAATCCGCGGTTTGAAGAGCTTTCGCTGCTGGATGGCGGCTCGGATCTTGGCGTGATCATGCATTACAAATATCTGGACTATAAATTTCCCGGATCGAAGTTCGTGCTCACGCTCAGGGAACTGCCTGCTTGGTTGCCTTCGGCGAAATATATCGCCGATGCAAATCCGGTGCGATCACGCGATCAAGATATGGCGATTCTCAGACGCATGACCATCTACGGGTCCGTTAGCTTTGACGCTGAAAAGTTCACGGCGGCATTTCATCGTCACCACGCGGACGTGCGCCGCTATTTCGCGCACCGGCCGGACGACCTTCTGGAAATGTCTATCGCTCAAGGGGAGGGATGGGAGAAATTATGTCCGTTCCTGGGTCTGCCCATGCCGTCGGTCCCGTTTCCACATCTTAATTGGCGGCAGACATGACTAGACCCGACGATCCGCTATGGAGCATGTCTGAGGACATGCTCCAACTCTAGGAATTTGAGATTCCTTTTCGATGCCACGATTCCATGTGATCGGGAAGCGCTCTAGACACAGGGGTCAAAGTCAAGGTCGGCGGCGCACAAATCAAACACCGGGGAAAGCATACCATGGCAGCACAAAGCCGGACAATTTTCTCCTTCGTGATGGAACCTGATCCCCGCTTCACGTACCAAGCTTGGCATCTCGCGCGCTCGTTGATGGAGCATTGCGGCGCCGACCCTGCATCCATCCACGTCCAATGCACTCCCGAAGTGGACGCGAGGCGGCGGCGTCTCTTTGAAGAGTTAGGCTGCAACGTCCATGAGATCGCCCGCTTCGGCGACGGGCGATTTTGCAACAAGCTCAATCAACTGGATAGTTTCCGGGGGCTCGACTTCGGTCTCGCCGTTCTCCTGGACACGGACACGATAGTGACCGCGGATCTTAGGCCTTTCCTCAGCGACACGGAGATCCTGGGAAAAATTGTTGATGCGGCCAACCCTCCCCTCGCGAGCCTGCGAGAAATCGCGGCGGCAAGCGGTCTGCAAGAGCAGCCTCGAGTCTGCCATGTGGACCATGGCCGCGAGAAGGAGACATTCTATGGCAATTGCAACGGCGGATTTTATTCAATACCGCGACGGTACTGCGAAATTTTATCCGCTGAATGGCGCCGATGGGCTCTCTGGCTTCTCGCCAATAATGAGCCGCTTCGCCGCGCCGGCCGGGCGGTACGTCACGTCGATCAGGTCAGCTTTTGGCTCGCCATCCAGCATGCAAGCCTGCCCTTCAAGGCAGCGCCATCAAATGTCAACTACTTCAGCCACTTTGACGGCGCACACGAATATTTCGACGAGACCCTCCCAATTGCGTTGCTGCATTATCATGCTTGCAGTTGGAACGTCCTCGGTCTGTTGGAGGCGCCAGCAGGCCTGCCCGCGGCGGGGCAGGCCGCGGTCGTCCGCGCCAACGCTCAGATCGGGAAGGGCTTCGACAATCGGGTGTTCTGGGAAATGCGCTACAGGCATTTTCCGGAACGCGGCTCCGGAGTCGGCTCCCGCGGCGACAATCTTCTCTACAAGCGGCAACTCCTACGAGAACAGGGCGTGGAGACGGCGGCCTCGGTCCTCGATGTCGGTTGTGGCGATCTCGAAGTGGTCAAAACCCTTGACATAAAGAATTATGTTGGCGTCGATCAATCGCCGGAGACGCTGACGATCGCCCGAAATGCCCGCCCCGATTGGGTGTTCGAGCTCGCTCCCTGCGCGGACGTGTCAGCCGCCTTCATGGTGCTCTGCCTCGAAGTTCTGATCCATCAGGAGACAGAAGAGGCTTACCGAGCCTTGATGGATTTCCTTGCGGACAAGACGCTCGGCACACTGCTCGCCTCCGGCTTTCCAGCGAACGGTGAGGCAATTGAGAAAAATCCGATGATTTTTTTCTATGAGCCTCTGGAAATCAGTCTCCGGCGAACCGGCAGGTTCAGCTCCATCCAACAAATCGGCGCGCATACCAACGTCGCGGTCTATCGTTGCGACGTTTAACGGAGGGAAGCCGCATGAAATACGGCGGTTTTTTCGGGGGAATGTGCAAGTATCTGAATTGCGACGGGTAGCCAGCGCGATTCCGGCGTTATGGTGAAGCTTGGATGCGCATCCAGCAGGAGGCGCAGCCGCGTCGTTCCGCTTCGTCCGGCACCGGCGATGAACAGCATTGGCGCATAGCCTGCCGACGCCGTTCTCTTGGCCGGCGCGCTATGGACATGCGGTTGAGCCGCCGCCCGACTCAGTGTCCCCCGAAAGACATCGGCGTTCTGACCGCCGCGGCGCTCATAGTGCAAATGCAACGGGGTGAGGCGCGGGCAAGAGTGATCCTGCGGGGGCCATCCGCGAGTTGAAACGCGGCGGTTTATCTTCCATGCCTGACCGGCGGGCAAGATGAGGTGCTTGCGCGCCTTTCCCGTGCGAGACCGCGTGGCGGGGTCAATTTCGTTTATCTGGTTGGCGCCAGGTGCCGACTAATGCACCGGAATTTTGCATCGCCTAAGGGCTTGTGACCTGATTGGCGCGAAACTGTGGTACATAATTCTTGATGGGGTGGACGGCCCCCGCTCCCCGGCGTCGATGTGCCATAAGGCGGCCGCCGGTGAACGCCACGACCGCGAGGAGCCGTCCACTAGGCATATTGCCACGACCGGTCTCGATCTTGCCAAGCTCTGGTTTCAGATTCACGGCGCCGGCCGCGGGCAAGACCGTCGTCAAACGAAGATTGCGCCGGCCCTAGCGTTTTTCCGGAGGCAAGTACCCTGCCTGGTTGGCATTGTTGCGGCCGGGACGAGAATTTGTGGCCCGGTTCGGCATGCGCGCACCCGCTCGACGAAGGACGCCGAATGGACGCGGGCGCTGCTGGCGGGAGGGCCGGCCAAAGCGGTCGCCGTCGCGCTCGCCAACAAGACCGCCCGCATGGTCTGGGCGGTCATGGCGCGCGGAGAACCCTGCCGGGCCAAGGAGATCGCCGGGCAGGCGGCCTGAAAGGGCTGTCAGTCCCGCAAGGTTGCGAGGGCGAAGAGGAAATGACGGCGAAACGGTCGAGCCATGGATCAGGAAGACCCGGATAAATCAAGGCGCAAAGCAGCGCGCATTCTTGGATCAGGACCCGATCCGCGAACTCGATTAGGGCCAGCGGCCACGTCCGCCGCACCAACGGGCCGGACATCTGACCGCACCCGGCCAAGTCGCCAAAGCCAAATTCAACCCCTTCGCAGGCGGCGGCCGTCCACATATGAGTTTGCGACATCAATCATTTTGTATGGCCTTGCGCACGCCGTCCGCGGCAAGTTTCGATAGGGCGTCTGGTCCTTGCCGGGAGGGAAGTGCGGATGGTACTGAAAAGCCATCTTGAAGTCCTGTCTCTCGATGATTGCAGCGGCTTGATCGGTGTAAACCGCCGCACCAATTGTACAAAGTTCGCAATCCATGAAAGTCTCGCGGCGTGAAATTTCCTTTTCCGGTTCTCGTTTGCGATATTGGCGGCACGAATGCGCGGTTTGCGCTTGTGCCAGCCCCCGGCGCGCCGCTTGAGGCGGGGCCGCACCTTAAGACCGGGAATTTTGCCGGCCTCGAAGACGCTCTCGCGGCGGTCTTCGAAGGACTCGGGGCGAAGCCGCGTTCATTGATCGCCTGCGCCGCCGGCCCGGTCAGCCGGAGGGCCGTCAAGATGACTAATGCGGATTGGACGATCGACGGCGCGGACGTAGCGGCGAAGGCGGGGCTCGATCAAGGCCTTCTCCTCAATGATTTCGAGGCTCAGGCTTTTAGCCTGCCGGTTCTCGAACCTGGCTGGGTCCAGCCGATCGGCGCCTTCGCACCGAAGCCCGGCACGCAGCTTATCATGGGGTTAGGCACTGGCCTTGGGGTGGCGGCCTTGCTCGAAATCGAAACCCGCCATTTTGCCTTGGCGAGCGAGGCGGGGCACATGGGTTTTGGGCCTCTCGGAGCCGAAGAAAACGCGTTTTGGCCGCATCTCGACACGGGCTCGCTTGGCCGGGTCCGCGCCGAAACAACCCTTTCTGGGCCGGGACTCATGCGGCTGCACCGGGCGCGGTGCATGACGGCCGGCGAGGCCCCGGCGGAACTGAGCGAAATCGCATTGATCGAAAGAGCGCACGCTCAACCAGACGGCGAGGAAGCGGCGACTCTGCGGCTTTGTTGGACTCTGACGGCGCGTTTCGCGGGCGATCTCGCTCTCGCTTTCTTGGCCAAGGGGGGCGTTACCTTTTCGGGTGGGATTTTGCCAAGGATCGTGGAGTTTTGCGATAGGCAAAAATTTCGCGTGGCGTTCGAGAATAAAGCGCCCTACGGCGAAATGATGCGCGCTATCGGCACGCGGCTGATCATCTCGGAGGACGCGGTTCTCTCCGGCATGGCCGCGATTGCAAACGCGCCGCAAAATTACGCCATCGATTATACGAACCGTGCCTGGCGGTGAGATCTCGCCACCCTCAGTTGCCGATGGCACGTTCTGCCAGCGGGGAGCGGCGCCCCGAAGTGGCCGCCTCCCATGCCCAGGCCAGCCAGCTCTATTTCGGCGCGAGCACCATGATCATCTGGCGGCCTTCCATGGAAGGTTCGGCTTCGACCTTGGCGATGCTCCCCGTCTCGGATTTCACCCGCTCGAGCAGCCGGAACCCCAGTTCCTGATGCGCCATCTCGCGGCCGCGGAAACGCAAAGTGACTTTCACCTTGTCGCCGTCCTCGAAAAACCGGCGGACGGCTTTCATCTTGACGCCGTAATCATGGTCGTCGATTCCCGGACGGAGCTTGATCTCCTTGATCTCGACAATCTTCTGCTTTTTCCGGGCTTCCGCGGATTTTTTCTGCTCCAGGAAGCGGAATTTGCCATAATCTAGAATCTTGCAGACCGGGGGATTGGCCGCCGGAACGATTTCGACAAGATCAAGTCCCGCTTCATCGGCCGATTGCTGGGCTTCGATAATCTCCACTACACCCCGATTTTGGCCTTCGGCATCGATTAATTGAACTTCGCGAGCGTGGATTTCACGGTTTATACGCGGCCCGTCCTTCTGCGGGACGGGGAGTGCCTTCATTGGACGGCGAATGGCTTATTCTCCTCATGGGGACAAATCGAACCCGGCAACGCGCGAATCAGGATGATCTTCACGACGATTGCCGGACCCAGGTAAAACATCGGTTGATTGCGGCGCGAAGTCAATGCGGAGATCGCTTGGCGGCTCCCGAAGAACGAACTTGCCCAGGCGCTCGCCATCGAACCGGCATCCGGCACGCCGGATGGTCTTGCGTTCATCGTGCGCCGCCGCGCCGCACATCCGCGTAGGCTTCGAGGGTTGCAGCGCACATTTGTTCGGCCGAAAAGCACGTCTCGACATGTTGCTTGGCGCGCGAGGAGAGCTTGCCGCTGGCCGTGGCCCCGAGGCTCAAAACACGGGCGATCGCTAGCGCCAGCGCCGCCGCGTCGCCTGGCGTAACGAGAAAGCCCGTGCGCGAGGACTCCTCGACCACGGGCGGCGCGAGAACGGTTTCAGGCGCGGCAGCCAGATTGGCGGCAATGACCGGCGTTCCCATCGCCTGGGCCTGGACCGCGGCGTCGCCAAAAGCTCGCGCCTCGGTCGCGGGCACGACAACGATCGAGGCGGCGAGAAGCGCTGCGGGCATATCGCAATGGCCAGTACGGTACACAATCCCTTGTAGCCCTTCCGTCGCAATGGCGCGGTCGATGCCCCGGTCAAGCGCGCTGTGTTCGTCCCTGTCGCAGGCAAGGATAAACTTCACCCCGGCGAGGCCGCTTCGCGATAAAAATCCCGCCGCATCGATCAGAATTTTGTGGCCGCTGCCGGGGCGTGCCTGTGCCACCAGAAGCACAATTCGCTCATGCGGCGCGACCTTCCAATGCCGCCGCGCCGCCTGAACGCGGGCGGGCGCAATGGCGTCCGGCGTGAAAACTTGGCAATCGAGCCCATGATGAACGACGCGGATTTTTCCTGCCGCCGGGGAATGGAGCTTGGCGACGAGGGCCGCGGCGAAGTTTGAATCGGCGAGCACCGCATCGCCGCGCGCGAGCACCGAATTATAGCGCAGTGCAATGGGATTGGAATCTTGGTAGGCAGAGGGAAAAGTGGTGACAAAGGGCGTCTTCGTCAGGCGGGTCGCGCCATAGGCAACCCAGGCCAGTGCGCGCGAGCGCACATGCACGATATCGGCGCTTTCCGCCGCGATGAGACGCGCGAGGCGGCGCACGTTCAGGGCCATGGCAAGCGGGTTTTTGGTGCGCGAGGGAAATGGCACGAACACACCGCCCTTGGCTTGCAGCTCGCCCTTCATCCGGCCCCCTGCACAAGCAACGAGCGCCCGCCCGCCCGCCGCGCCAAGCGCCGCCGCGATTGCGATCGCCGCGCGCGCCGTGGGGTTGACCTCAAGGCCGGGAATGATTTGAAGCACGGTGACGCCGGCCAGGGGATGCGCGCCCCTATCCATGAACGGTATGCTGAAAACTTGCGGCATCGGACGAGACGGCGTTCAACAAGCCAGGATGCTAAGCTTAAAGCCGGGACTTGTTAATATTCATCAAGCGAGCATGGCGGTGAACCGGAGCAAACCGCAAACGGGAGTCGTGGCGGATGGAATTGGTTGCCGACACCGCACGGTGGGAGCGGATCTTCCGCCCGCCGCATCGCCTGTTTGCGCCGTGCCCGGAAGGGCGTGTAGTAGCTTGTACTTGATCTTACGGACGGTGCCTTTTTCGAGGTGGCCAGTTCGCTGCCGATGGTGGTCAGGCAGCGATCATTTTTTCCCTCGCGATCGGGATGGCGTCAAGCAAGGCTTGCATCGGCGTCTTGCCGAAACACCGGCGGCCTTGATGCGGCCTTTGCTCATTATGGCTTCTGATCCATGCGTCGAGGCCGTCCTGTAGG
>JBOHJT010000045.1:0-16167 GCA_050728715.1 Methylocella sp. | reverse complement strand
GCGCATCAGTTCGGCGCCCCAATCGGCCCAGGCCCAGAAGCCGGGATAGAAAGGAATGCGCGGAAACTCGCGCTTCAGGTTTTGCGCGTATTTTTCGCGGTAGATCGGATCATGCAGGACAGCGTAGACGTAGTGAAAAATGGCGTCCTTGGTGATGGGGCGGGGAGCCTTCGTCCTCAGCCCTCGTCCTGAGGAGCCGCCAGAGGCGGCGTCTCGAAGGACGCGGGCGTCTTCCGAATGCGCTGACGCATCCTTCGAGACAGGCTCGCTTTGCGAGCCTTCCTCAGGATGAGGACGGGTTTTTGTGGATCGACTTTCAGTCTGACGGGACTCGTAATGAGCGCGGAATTGTTCCAGCGCCCAATCGGTGATGTTGCCGATGCGTGCCCCATTTTCGTCCAGACGATTCAGGGCAAAGGTTTGAGTGCCTCCCGACGCAGGGCTCACGAAATTTAAATCAGGAATGCGATCTATCGCCAAGCAAAAATACGGCTTTCCTGCTGAGTCGCCCATTACCGTTATAGAAGGAGCCCGAATTTCACCCGACGCAAAGAATTTCTGAGTGAGGTTTGGCATTTCGTTCAAATCATTAGATCGGTACATATACGTAGCCACAAACGGCCTATAATTTGCTGTGATGATACGTGCCTGATGAAATTTGTAGGTCTTGCCTGCCTGAAGATCACGCTTCATGGCGCGGGTCCATTTAATGCCTGATGTCTCGCTATGCTGAAGCCTTTCTGCTTTTGGACGAGCCGCTTCGGAGTTGTACGTGTCGATCATGTAACGCACTCTGGTTTCGACTGATTTGGGCGAAAAATTGTAAACCCAGTCGTCTCGGTTCGTCGCAACACCTAATGAAAAAAGTTTGAATATCGCTCGCTCCGCGCCCTTCGTCTTTGCGGCCTTCGTCTCCTTCGATGCGATGGGAATGAAACTGCCGAAATCGTTGTCGGTCAGGTCGATCCAGTTCTGCTTCGCGTCTGGCTTAACTTCATCGAATTGGATCGCGGCGAGGCGGGCGGCCGACAGATAAGTCAGTTTCTCCTCGGCCGTCTCCATTTCGGGCCTGCGGGCGTAATGGATGCGGCAGCCGATCGCGCCCTTGCGCTTGGCGAGGAAGCTGATGGCCACGCCGGTCTGAATGCCGAAAACATTGTGCTTGGTGCCGGAGAGTTTCGGATTGGCCCGCACGTCGCCACCCAGATCGACTACGAAAATCTCCTTGAACTCCCGCGCAACTACGTCCCGGAAACCATCAAAGGTGCGACTATCGATGAAGCTCCGGTTGGATACGAAAGCAATAATCCCATCGTCCTTCAAACGGTCAGAAGCCCAGCGGAAAAAGCGTGCATACATGTCATAGAGCTTGGTTTTCTGCGCCGAGGACTCCTTGATGTAGGTCGTCTTGATCCGTTCATCGATGCGCGGATAGGTGCGATTCTTGTTGTTGTCGTTTTCGTTCATCTGGTTGGCGTTGTAAGGCGGATTGCCGATGATGACGGAAATTTTGCGCTTGTTTTGCCGCTTGATGCGTTCGACGTTCTCTTCCGACATCGCGCCGAACAGTTCTCCCTGGTAGCCCGAGAACTTGCCGAGCCCCGCCACATTGTCGAGCGTATCGACAAAGCAGAGGTTCTCGAACTCCACATATTGCCCCATGACCGCCGCGTAGGTCGCTTCGATGTTCAGATTGGCGACGTAATAGGGCAAGATCGCCACTTCATTGGCGTGCAGCTCATCCTTATATTTTTGCGCCAGTTTTTTCGG
Source organism: Methylocella sp. (assembly GCA_050728715.1). Taxonomy (GTDB): domain Bacteria; phylum Pseudomonadota; class Alphaproteobacteria; order Rhizobiales; family Beijerinckiaceae; genus Methylocapsa. The sequence goes on along the minus strand of JBOHJT010000045.1, from coordinate 14,397 downwards.
CTGGCCGTGAAAATGCTCCAGCAATTCGGTGATAAAAGTCCCCGTGCCGGCAGCGGGGTCGAGAATTTCCACGCCCTTGTCGATCAAGCTCTTGTCAAAATGCTTCTGACAAAGCCAATCGGCGCTTTCCACCATGAAGCGCACGATGTCGTTCGGCGTATAAATCACGCCGAGCCTATCCGCCGCCTTCGGATTGTAGACCTTGTAGAAATTCTCGTAGATCACTTTGAGAAACGCCTGTTTCTCGCCGTGCGTGGAAATCAGGGCGGCGGCGGCGCGAATGGCCGCATAATACGGCTCCAAACCTTTCAGCGTGTTTTTCTTGACGGCTCCGGTGAAAAACTTGGCCTCTAGCGCGTAAAGCTCACGCGCGACATTGTTCTTGCGATGGAAATCGCTTTCATCGAAAACTTTCGAAAAAATCTCTTCCGTCAAAATATGCTGGATCAGCATTTCCCGCACATCGGCCTCGGTGACGGCGGGGTTGATCGTCTCTTTTGCGTGCTTCAGGAATTTGGCCTGGGCTTGTCGGAAATTCATGTTGGCCGCCTCGGCCGTGTCGATCATTTCACGAAGAGCGGACAAAACCGCAGGCAAATCGGCCTTGAATTGCGCCACCGCCTTGCGGAATTCAGCGATTTCCGAGCGTTCGTAGGCAAAGAAAAGTTTTAAAAGCTTTTCGAGCTGCTTCGGCTCATCGACCGCGCAGCGCATGATCTCCACGCCGTTCTGGATCAAGACGGCGGAAATCGAATCTTCAAAGATGATGTTGTCGCGCGGATAACCCTTCTTGAATTTCTTGGCGATTTCGTCGTCGAGGTCGTCCTCCTCGTCCTTGGCCTCCCAATAGCCGAACGGGACGCGCAAGGTATGCAGCAGCGCGCCATCGACGGAGATGAGGTTTTTGGCGGGCGTGACAATCTTATATTCGGCAATGAATTGAAGCTCGTGATTTTTGCCGAACGCCTTCAGCAGATCCTTGAAAGCCGCCCGCACAACCGTTTCCCGCGTCGTGCCGGAAATTTTGCGGAGGCTTTGAAGCTCGTTCAAATATTGATTGATAAGAAGCTGGCTCATGCAAAATCAGGCCTGAACATAATCGCATCGAATTAAGCCGACGCGGTCGTCCCGGGATTCTCGAAAATTTCTCACAGCCGCAAAAAAATGCAGCGCCAAAACATAACCCTATCGCAATTTTTGGCTTGCGCCAAATCGCCGCTTCACACCTCGCCGCGCCTTGCGAATGTACGTTTGCCCAGAAGCCAATCGTACCAAAATGTTTCACGTGAAACATTTTGGTACGATTGGCGCCAAAAACCGGACAAAAAGCTCACGCGAGCGACGCGCAAAACCGCTGGATTTTCGCGCAGGCGTCTTCGAGCACGGAAGTCGCCGCCGCATAGGAAATCCTAAAATTCGGGCCAAGTCCGAAGGCCGCGCCATGCACCACGGCGACTCCTTCGGCTTCGAGCAGCGCCGTGGCAAAATCCTCGTCGTTGCCGATCGCTTTGCCATCCGGAGTTTTCTTGCCGATGGTCCCGGCGCAGGATGGATAGACATAGAACGCGCCTTCCGGCGAAGGACAGTTCAAATATTTGGCCTGGTTGAGCATGGAGACGACGAGGTCGCGGCGGGTCTCGAAAATTTTTGCACGCTCGGCAATAAAATCCTGCGGGCCGGTCAGGGCCTCGACGGAGGCCCATTGCGCGATCGAACAGGCGCCAGAAGTCTGTTGGCCTTGCAGCGTGTCCATCGCCTTGATCAAATGCTCCGGCCCGGCGGCATAGCCGATCCGCCAGCCGGTCATCGCATAGGCTTTCGATACGCCATTCATGGTGAGCGTGCGGGAGGTGAGCTCCGGCTCGACTTGCACAGGCGTCGTAAAGACGAAATCGCCATAGGTGAGATGCTCGTAAATGTCGTCGGTCAAGATCCAAACGTGGGGATGGCGCAACAATACATCGGTCAGCGCCTTCAATTCCGCCCTTGTGTAGGCGGCGCCCGACGGGTTCGACGGCGAATTCAAAATCAGCCATTTGGTCTTTCGCGTGATGGCCGCATCGAGCGCCTCGGCTTGCAGCTTAAAACCATGTTCCATCTTGGTCTCGGCCGCGATAGGCGTGCCGCCCGCGATCAGAACCATATCGGGATAGCTCACCCAATAGGGCGCGGGAATGATCACCTCGTCGCCGCGATTGAGAGTGGCGAGAAAGGCATTGAACAAAATGTGCTTGCCGCCGACGCCGACAATCGTCTGCGACGGTTTGTAGTGGAGCCCGTTCTCGCGCTTGAATTTTTGCGCGATCGCCTCGCGCAAGGGCGGGATTCCGGACACGGGCGTGTATTTGGTCTCGCCGCGCTCGATCGCGGCGATCGCGGCTTTCTTGATGTTGTCCGGCGTATCGAAATCGGGTTCGCCGGTTGACAGCGAAACAATGTCGCGCCCCGCGTTCTTGAGATCGCGCGCCTTCTGCGTGACCGCGATCGTCGCGGATGGCTTTACGCGCAAAAGGGCATCGGCGAGAAAAGACATCGAACAAGGCTCCGGTGCGGGAAATGCGGGCGCTAGGGCGAATGCAAGGCCCCAATCGCGCGCGGACCTTAGGTTTGAAGCCGCCGGAAGGCAACCGGAAAGCCGCTGAAGGAAGCAAGAGATCCGCGTTTCGGCCTGAAGGCGCGCGGACGTGGAGTTACGCGGCGTTCCGTTCCGGGCATTCTTCGGCGGCCAGGCCGCGTAGCCCTCATATCGCGGAATCGTTACTGGACATTCGCGGCTGACTTGACAGAACTATTGCACACTCTCCCCTTTGGTCCTCGGGGGAGTCCAAAGAAGAGGGGCCGCGCTTTATCGGGCGCGGCCCCGGTTTTTGGGCAAGGCCGCGAAAAAATAATGCGCGGGCAGATTTCGCCGCGCCGCGAATGGTTAAGCTTAGCGCTTCAGATCGATCCGATTCGGACCTTGCCATGCGCTTCAGATTGACCCCGCCGGGCGCTCCCATCTTTTTCGTGTCGCTCATCCTGGCCGTTGCTGCGGTGGCGACCCTCTACACCCATGTTCCGTACGTTGGACATTATGTTGGCACGCATCGTTTCTGGGTGATGACGGCGGCTTATGCGGCGTTGCTCGCGGGCGTGCTTTTCGAAGCTCTGTAGCAGGGACCTCCGTTTCAAGCCGCGCCTTCGAAGGCGAGCTTCGCCTCGCCGGGGCGAAAAGTCTTGGCGCAAGGTCTAGCCAATTCGCGGTTTCGCTTCACATCGACTGACGCAGCCCATAGGGATGCAGGCGCGGCGCGCGCAAGCGAACCGCCGCGCATGCGACAGGAAAGGGCGATGTCATGAGCGATCTCGTTGTTATTGCATTTCCTTCCGAAGCCAAGGCCGAGGAGGTCCGGCAAAAGGTGCTGGAGCTGCAAAAGGATTATCTGATCGAACTTGGCGATGCGGCGATCGCCGTCAAACAGCCAGACGGCAGTGTCAAGCTCAATCAGCTCATCCACACGACCGCGGTGGGCGCGGTCTCAGGCGCCTTTTGGGGCACGCTCATCGGCTTGATTTTCTTAATGCCGCTCGCCGGCGCCGCGATCGGCGCGGCCTCCGGCGCGCTTGGCGGCGCGCTCACCGACGTCGGCATAAACGACGCCTTCATGAAGGAAGTCGGGCAGGCCTTGCAGTCAGGCAATGCGGCGCTGTTTTTGCTGATCCGCAAGCTCACCACCGATAAGGTTCTGGAGGATTTGAAAGGCGCCGGCGGAACGGTGTTACGGACTTCTTTCGACCATACGAAGGAGGAAGCGTTGCGCGCCGCGCTCGCCGGGATAAGCCTCCCCGCGTCGCCGCCCGCCTGAACCCAAGGGCTTGCTGCCGGCCTCCCCACTCTTGGGCGCGTCCTTTGCGCGATTACTCGCCGATCTGAGCCAGCGCGTTGCGCAGCGGTGTGCCGGAGGTGCGCATCAAGCCTAGGTAGGGGTGATTCAATTCCAGTATCAGAAAAATCGCGCTCGACACCGAAAGCGCTCCGATCAAAAGAGCAACTATCACTGTTGCGTTGACGCGCGCGAAAAGGCCAAAGCCCACGAACAGCATCGCGATCCAAAAGACCAGAACGTCCAGGAACGGCCAAGGAATCGAACTGTTGCTCTGTTCGAGCATGAGCGCGCGCGTCCGGCGGATGACCGCGCCTATTTCAAGCGCTCTCTTTTGCATGAAGCGCTGTGCTTCGGTGTTGGGCGAGAGTTTCGCTATGCTGTCATAGAAGCCGACAGCCTCGGCATGGATGGCCGCCGGTGCGAGTTGTCCCAACCGGAGGCCCTCTTTCGACCAGATTTTGTCAACCGCCGCCGAAACCGCTACCCGAAGCCTGTGGCGCGGTACGCTTGCTTCCGGCCCATATCGCGCCAGAATGCCGTCAAGCTCGACGATGGCCGCGGAGACCTGCTGCAGTTCGCCGCTCTGCGTCTCGTAGGAGCTGTTCGCCGAGGCAATGAGCAGGCCAAGTACCAAGGCGGCCATGGTCGCGATGAGCCCCATGACGAGTTTAATCACATCCTTTGAGTCTTCGTTCAAGTGATCGTCGGGCAGTTTCTTGCGCAGGACCATGCCGAAAACCGCCGCCGCGAACGTACAGCCGAAAATCATCAACGACACAGCATACGAGGCCAGCGTCACCCGCATTTTCGATCCTTGATCTTGGATGAATAGAGCGGCCTCATTCATTCGCCGGACAAAATGCGGCAACTTCTTGCCGCGGCAACGCCGGCGGCTACTCACCTAACAAATGGAGCACGATCTCGCGCCGGTGCGGCGCGCGGCGATGCTCGAACAGATAGATGCCCTGCCAGGTCCCAAGGATCATCCGCCCGGAGGCGACCGGAATGGCAAGCTGCGTTTGCGATAGCGCGGCCCTGATATGCGCGGGCATGTCGTCCAAGCCTTCGGTTTCGTGGACGTAGCGCTTGTCGTCTTCTGGCGCGATCGCCTCGAAAAAACTTTCCAGATCCGTTTGGACATCTGGGTCGGCGTTCTCCTGAATGAGCAGCGAGGCCGAGGTGTGGCGGCAGAAAATCGTCAAGAGCCCGGTCGAAATATTTTGCTCGCGAAGCCAGCGCGATACCTCCGCGCCAATCTCGACGAGACCCTTTCCGTTGGTTTGAAAATAAAGGCTATGGAGAGCTTGGCGCATCGAAAAGGCCGCAGGCTGGAAGCGGTGGCGATGAGGCCGGCCGCAAGCTTACCGCATCTCGAAATCGCAAGGGCCGCCATCTTCGTCGCTTTATGTCAAGGAGCGCGAAGTCCGCCGCCGCGCCAAGCTTTGCGGCAAAAATGCCGCACCGCCGCGAGACGCGCGGAAAAAATCGCGTTCAGGCCAATACCTTTCTTCACTTTCCCGCGATTGCGCGTAACATGATGTGACCTTGGGATCGAGGCCGGCGCGATGAACCGGCCGGGCTTACGTCCGTGGCCGGCGCTCTTGTTTGACCCTGTTGTCAGGGCCACGTCGTCGGCCGCGGCGCATCGGCCGGTGACTTGTGCGGCGCGGCAACGCTGGGCCGCGCCGGTCTGTCGACCCGGCTGGCAAGAATGCGGGAGGAGTGCGAAGATGAGCGACAGAAGCGGTTTTGACAGGCCGGCTTTTCAAGACCCGTTATTCTTCGAGCCCAATCTTCCGGCGGGAGCGCTCGCGGGCGTTCGCACCCGGCGGATCGTGGCCCTCGTTTGCGATCTTATTTTCGTCTCGATCCTTTCCTGCGCGCTGTGGCTCGCGCTCGCCGTTTTGACCTTCGGGATTTCGTTCTTTTTCTTACCGCCGCTATTTCCGCTCGTGGCGTTTTTTTACAATGGCCTCACTGTCTCGGGCTACAGAATGGCGACGCCGGGCATGCGTGTGTTGGACCTCGAAATGCGTCTGACCGATGGCACGCGGGTGCCTTTCCTCAACGCCGCGGTGCAGGGGGTGCTCTTTTATGTGAGCACGATGTTCCCGCCCATCTTTCTCGTCTCGCTCGTGAGCGCGAACAAAAGATGTCTGCACGATATGCTTGCCGGCGTCATCGTCACCCGGCGGTTTATGTGAGGGCTAGAATTTTCAGCCGATGTTTTCGGAAGCCCAGCTTCTGAAAACCAAAAAGAGGGCCGGCGAGATTGACGCGAGAACCGCGCGACGCACCGCAGTTTTATCTGACCTCGCCTTCGGCCTGCCCTTATTTGCCCAGCCGGCAGGAGCGCAAGGTCTTCACCCATTTGATCGGCCGCCGCGCCGTGGCGCTGAACGACCAGCTCACCCAATCGGGGTTCCGGCGTTCGCAGACAATCGCTTACCGCCCCGCCTGCGAAAATTGCCGCGCCTGCGTGTCGGTCCGCATCAAGGCCAAGGAATTCCGCTTGTCGCGGAATTTCCGCCGGGTCGTCGAAATCAATCGCGATCTTGCCGGAACCGTCGTGCGGGCCGAGCCCACCGCCGAACAGTATGCCCTTTTCCGCCGCTACCTCGACGCGCGGCATGGCGACGGCGGCATGGCCGACATGACGGCCGTCGATTATTCGACGATGATCGAGGACAGCCACGTCGAAACCCGTCTCGTCGAATATCGCCTTTCCCAGGAAAGTGCCGCGGCGGTGGGCGAGCGGCCGCTCGTTGCCGCCTGCCTGACCGATCTCCTCGCCGACGGTCTGTCGATGGTTTATTCCTTCTACGTTCCGGGTGAACAGAGCCGTTCGTTCGGCACCTATATGATCCTCGATCATATCGAACGCGCGCGCCGTCTCGGCTTGGCGCATGTCTATCTTGGCTACTGGGTCGCGGGCTCCCGGAAAATGGCCTATAAGGCGCGTTTCCTGCCGCAAGAGCGGCTGGGCATGAGCGGCTGGGAACGGGTGGATTAGATTTAGCGGGCGGTGTCTCGCTTCACCCAAACCGGTTGTTTTTCGGGAATCCCTTTGGCGGCAGGCGCCCGGCTTCGGCGCGGTTGCCGATCCAATCCCGCAGATCGGGCGCCGGGACGTTGAAGGCCCGCCCCGCCGAATCCTTCCAGCTCAAACCCTCTCCGAGATAAAATACCTTGGCATCGCCGAGCCCGCCATCCCTGTATTTTTGCAGACGAACACCCTTGCCGCGTGCCATCTCTGGCAATTGCGCGAGCGGGAAAATCAGAAACTTACGGTTTTCGCCAATCGCCGCCACATGATCGCCATCGGCGGGAACGATGAGCGCGGCGGTTGCAGGCTTCACCACGTTAAGCAGCAGTTTGCCCTTGCGCGTGCCGCCAACCATCTCGTCCTGGTTTGCTACGAACCCGCGGCCATCGCTCGCCGCCACCAGCATCTTCCTGCCTGGCGCGTAGGCAAAGACGGCGGCGATCGTCTCGCTTTCCTCAATATCGGCCATCAGACGGACCGGTTCGCCCTGGCCGCGTCCGCCCGGCAATTTGCTTGCGTCGAGCGTGAAAATCCTTCCGTCGCTCGCGAGAACGAGAATTTTCGATGTGGTCTCGGCGAAAAACGACACGGCCAATCTGTCGCCGCCTTTGAACTGCACGCCGGCCAAATCCGTGACATGGCCTTTCAGCGCCCGGATCCAGCCTTTCTCGGAAACCACGATCGTCACCGGCTCGCGCTCGATCATCGCTCCGGCGATATCGGCATCGGCGATGTCGGGCGCTTCTCCAAAACTTGTGCGGCGGCGGCCGATCTTTGTTTCGGGACCGTATTTCTTCTTGAGCTCGCGAATTTGCGCCGCGACCGTCCTCCATTGCTTGGCCTCGTCGGCAAGCAATGCCTCAATCTCGCGCTTTTCCTTCGCGAGATCGACGCTTTCGCGGCGCAGCTGCATTTCTTCAAGCCGGCGCAAGCCGCGTAGCCTTGTGTCGAGAATGTAGGTCGCTTGCACGTCGGAGAGGTCGAATGTTGTTTGCAACTCTTGCCTTGGATCGCCGGCCTCGCGAATGATCCTGATCACCGCGTCGAGGTTCAAAAAGACGACGAGCATTCCGGCGACGAGTTCGAGCCGGTGCGCGATCCCGGCCCGCCGGTGCCGCGCGCGGCGCAGAAGAACCTCGCGGCGATGGTCGAGCCATTGCCGCAAGGCCTCCTTGAAGGAGACCACGCGGGGCACGACGCCACCGGCGAGGAGGTTCATATTCAGCGGAAACCGGCTCTCCAGCTCGGTCAGTCTAAAAAGCTGTTCCATCATCATTTCAGGATCGACCGCGCGGGAGCGGGGCTCAATGACGACCCTCACGTCCTCTGCGGATTCGTCGCGGACATCGGCGACGGCCGGCAGCTTCTTGTCGGCCAAAAGCTCGGCGATCTTTTCGATGAGCTTCGACTTCTGCACCATGTAGGGAATTTCGGTGACGACGGCGGCCCACGCGCCGCGGCTTCCCTCCTCCTTCGACCAGCGTGCTCGCAGCCGGAACGAGCCCCGCCCGCTCTCGTAAGCCTCGGCGATCGCTTGCCCCGATTCGACAATAATTCCGCCGGTCGGAAAATCCGGCCCCGGCGCGAAACTCAGCAATTGAGCGGTCGTGGCATCCTTATGCGTGATGAGGTAAAGGGCCGCGTCGCAAAGCTCGGCGAGATTATGCGGAGGGATGGACGTTGCCATGCCAACCGCGATGCCTTGCGCGCCATTGGCGAGCAGGTTCGGAAGCGCGGCTGGCAGGACAATTGGCTCTTTCTGGTCGCCCGCATAATTCTCGCGGAACTCGACCGCGTCCTCGTCGATGCCATCGAGCAAAAGCCCGGCGACCCCGGTCATTCGCGCTTCGGTGTAGCGGTAAGCGGCGGCGCCGTCGCCGTCGATGTTGCCGAAATTGCCCTGGCCATCGACGAGCGGATAGCGCGAGGAAAAATCCTGGGCGAGGCGGACGAGAGCGTCGTAGATCGCCTGATCGCCATGCGGATGGAAAGAGCCCATCACGTCGCCGACGATTTTCGCACATTTCTTGAAGGCGGCGCCCGGATCGAGACGCAGGATGTGCATGCCATAGAGGATGCGCCGGTGCACGGGTTTGAGCCCGTCGCGGGCATCGGGCAGGGCCCGCCCCATGATGGTCGAAAGCGCATAGGCGAAGTACCGCTCTTCGAGCGCGTCGCGCAGATTGACTTCTTCGGCTCCCCCGCTTGGCGGCGGCGGCGAGAGGTTTTTTCCCATGTGGCGACGCCTAAACGACGCCCCGAAGCGAATCAAGTTCTATTTTTGTTCTTCTTAGCGGCTATGGATCGGATGGGGGTCCTAACGGTCAGCTGCACCCCGGTCAAGGCGAGCGGCGCAATTCATCCCCGGGCGGACTATTTCTTCCCGATCGGCTCTGTGGTCTCGGTGAGAAAGTAGCAGACGCATGCCCCTCCATGCACGGGAGCGCCGTTTGGCAATCGCGCGCGGTAGGAATAGGGGTTCCAGCCCCGAACGCAATGCCATTGGTTGGGATGCTCGATCTGAATGTCCGAGTACCCCCGCGCCTCCAAATAGTGCACGAAGCGAGGCTCTTCGCCATGCAAATAAATGAGCAAAGGTACCACAAGCACGGCGGTGACAATGAGATTATGCTTAACAGCCATGGAACATTCCTCACGCTCGCCCAGTCGGTGGTGAAGAGAGACATGTCTCACGGGGCGGTTAATGAACTCTGGCCTGCATGCCTAATATCAGTTGGCATCTCACCTTAATCGCGCCGTGCACGCCATTTTTATTGAGGCGATGACCTGGGATTTGGCCATCGGGGCATTCCAGGCGCCGCGACACGCGTCGAGGATCGCCTCATGGCTGTCCCAGACGCGGTGGCCGGGATAATTGCCGCGCGGATACCCGCAGATGTCCTGAGCGAAGCGCATCAAATGCCCTTGATGCGCGGAGAGCTGCCGAAGGATCGACTGAGTTCAGCTCGGGCGCGTGGGGTGGAAGCGGCATGAGCACGATATTCTCTGGCACGATGAGTTGTGGCGAACCGTGCCAGCCGGCACCGTCGAGGATCGGCGGGTCGATGGCCCTGACGCTGGCGCATGGGCTGATTCCGGCCAGATGTTTGTTCATGGCCTCGATGCCGGCTGCCGGCGTGACCAGGGCGGCGCCGGTGCCGCGCGCCGGGCAATCTTCGACAAGCTCAGATGGCGCCGGACAGGCAGCCCTCCGCCAGCCATGCCTCCCGTGATCGCTTGGGAAGCGCTTGCTCCGCCAGCTGGCTGCGCCAGCTGGAACCTTTGGCTGGCTTCGCCCAGCCGCGCCGCCTCCGCCCGCAACCGCGAAACACTCGGATCTTGGCGGGTGATCTCGATGACCGGCATGCCGCCCGCTCCGCGAATCAACGGCGTGCCGCATCGAGTCACGTTCGCGGCTGTTTGGGAATCCCCCAGGAGTCAGGTTCTCGGGCGGTTGGTATGACCATCAAGGGGACTAACACTGAAAAAGGTGAGAGCGTAAGCGATTTGCTTGCTCTTCGCCGCGCGATTATTCTACGTTCAATATTAGACCGGAGGACGAAACAAATTTTCGACGAGCCTGGCAAGAATGCACGGATCGCCAATAGACTTATTGATGCCTTTCTTTGCCCTGATAGTTACGAGCACGGAATCCGGTCAATGCAAGCGATCGTGGAAATGGCTAGGCCAGAGCAAGGCGAGGTTCGGGTTGCTTCGCTCCCGTCAGCAAACCAGCTAAGCATGCACGTGAACGAGGAACAATTCCTAAGGTTGACGGAAATCCAAGCTGCCCGCTTTTCCTAGCGGCACAATCAGGTTAGCTCTTAATTCATTGGCATGCATGGAGTCCTTCGATCGCCAATCAGCCATTCGAATTCCCACTGTACCGCGCGCATCACCCCGGCCCATCCGGCGCCGCGTCCCGCCATTCGAGCGGGACCACCTTGCCTTGTTCGACGGTCAGGGCGAGCCGCCCGTGCTTCAGTTCGAGCGCCTGGGCGCCAAAAAGCTCCCGCCGCCAGCCGGTGAGTGCCGGGACCTTGGCATGATCGTCGGCGGCGATCGCTTCGAGGTCGTCGACCGTCGCGATCATTTTCGCGGCGACTCCGTGGCTGTCGCTGACATGGCGCAGGAGCACGCGCAAAAGCTCGACCGCCGCACCATTGCCGCCATTTCGGCGCTCGCGCTCTATTTTCGGCAGCATCTTGGGGTCCCGCGCGAGCCCGCGCTCGACCGCCGCCAAAATCCCGGCGCCGGCGCGCGAACGCTCCATCCCGCGCGGAAAGGCGCGCAGATTGCCCAGGGCCTCGGCCGTCTTCGGCGCGGCGAGCACGAGTTCGATCAAGACATCGTCCTTCAAAACCCGCGAGCGAGGCACGTCCCGCGTCTGCGCCTCGGCCTCCCGCCAGGCGGCGACCTCCATGAGCACCGCAAGATCGCGCGGCTTGCGGACCCGGTTGCGGAACCGCTCCCAGGCGTTTTCGGGGTGCTGTTCATAAGTCGAAGGCGACGTTAAGAGCGCCATTTCGTCGGCGAGCCAGCCGGTTCTGCCGGTTTCCTCCAATTTGGCGCGCAGGAACCTATAGATGTCGCGCAAATAGGTGACGTCGGCAATCGCATATTCGGCCTGGGCCGGCAAAAGCGGACGCCGTGCCCAGTCCGTGAAGCGAGAGGATTTATCGAGCCTGACTTTCGTGACCGTCCGAACAAGATCGCCATAGGAGACCTGATCGCCGAAACCGCAGACCATCGCGGCGACCTGGGTATCGAACAGCGGCGCGGGGATCAATTTTGCCAGATTCCAAATAATTTCAATATCTTGACGAGCCGCATGAAAGACTTTTGTCGGCTCCTGGTTGGCCATCAGCTCGAAAAAGGGCGAAAGATCGAGACCCTCGGCCATCGCATCGACAGCCACGGCTTCTTCTTCCGACGCAAGTTGCACGACGCAGAGACGCGGCCAGAAGGTCGTTTCCCGCAAAAATTCTGTATCGACGGTGACGAAAGGGTGGGTGGCAAGGCGGCGGCAGACGGCGCTTAGGTCTTCGGGCGTGGAAATCAGGGTCATGATGGCTCAATAATGCAAAGGCGGACCCTCGGCTATAGGCTCCCGCGCGTTCCAGGGCCCGACCGGCCCGCCATCCTCGGCCCGCCTTGACAGATGCCGCCTCCCATGCGGTTCTCCGCGCGCTTGGCGCAAGCCACAAGGCCGCGCCCAACCGTCTTCCTCTTGCGCGTGTCCCATATCATGCACCGCTACCGTACCCATAACTGCGGCGACCCGCGCGAAACGCAGGCCGGCGAAACGATCCGTCTTTCCGGCTGGTGCCATCGCATTCGCGATCACGGCGGCGTGTTGTTTATCGATCTGCGCGATCACTATGGCATCACCCAATGCGTGGTGGACCCGGACTCGCCCGCTTTCGCGCAAGCCGAAAAGCTTCGGTCGGAATGGGTCGTCCGAATCGAAGGCGCGGTCCGGAAACGCCCCGCGGGCACCGAAAATTTCGAAATGCCGACCGGCCTCGTCGAAATATATGTCACCGGAATCGAGGTTTTGGGAGCCGCCGCCGAATTGCCCATGCCCGTGTTCGGCGAGCAAAATTATCCGGAAGACATTCGGCTGCGCTATCGCTTCCTCGATCTGCGCCGCGAGAAGCTGCATCAAAATATCATGCTGCGCGGAAGAATCATCGATTCCCTCCGCGCGCGGATGAAGGCCCAGGGCTTTTTCGAGTTCCAGACCCCGATACTCACCGCTTCGAGTCCCGAGGGGGCGCGCGATTTCCTGGTGCCGTCGCGCCTGCATCCGGGCAAATTCTACGCCCTGCCGCAGGCGCCGCAGCAGTTCAAGCAGCTGATCATGGTGGCGGGCTTCGATCGCTATTTTCAGATCGCGCCGTGTTTTCGCGACGAGGACGCGCGCGCCGACCGCAGCCCCGGCGAATTTTATCAGCTCGACATCGAGATGAGTTTCGTCACGCAGGAAGATGTGTTCGCGGCGGTCGAGCCGGTGCTGCGCGGAGTTTTCGAGGAATTCGGCGGCGGCCAATCGGTGACGCAAGGGTTTCCGCTGATTGCCCACGCGGAGGCGATGCTGAAATATGGCTCCGACAAGCCCGATCTTCGCAATCCGATAGTCATCGCCGACGTGACGCAAGAGTTTGCCCGCGAGGATGTCACGTTCAATGCGTTCAAGAATGTCATCAGGGCGGGCGGCGCCGTGCGCGCCATTCCGGCGCCCGGTGCCGCCAGTCAGCCGCGCTCCTTTTTCGATAAACTCAACGATTGGGCGAAGGGGGAAGGCGCGGCGGGCCTCGGTTATATCATCTTCGAAGGCGAGGGCGGCGGCCTTATAGGCAAGGGCCCGATCGCCAAATTTCTTGCCCCCGGAGCACAGCAACAAGTCGCGGAAAGAGCCGAACTCAAATCCGGCGACGCGGTATTTTTCGCCTGCGATCAGGAGGAAAGAGCGGCGAAACTCGCCGGTGCCGCACGGCTCAAGATCGGCCACGACCTCGGTCTATCGAAAGAAGATGCCTTTGAATTCTGCTGGATCGTCGATTTTCCGATGTACGAACGGAACGAGGACGAACAGAAAATCGACTTTTCGCATAATCCTTTTTCGATGCCGAATTTCGATCCCGAGGGTTTTCTCGAGCTCGATCCGGCCGATGAAAAGACAATTCTCGGCATCAAGGCTTTTCAATATGACATCGTGTGCAACGGCGTCGAGCTTTCCTCTGGCGCGATAAGAAACCATCGCCCCGACATCATGAAGAAGGCCTTCGCGCTCGCCGGCTACGGCGAGGATACGCTCCACGAAAAATTCGGCGGCATGTATAGCGCTTTCCAATACGGCGCGCCGCCGCACGGCGGGATCGCGCCGGGCCTCGACCGCATCGTCATGCTGCTCGCCGGCGAGGAAAATTTGCGCGAGGTCGTGCTTTTTCCGATGAACCAGCGCGCCGAGGATTTGCTCATGGGCGCGCCTTCCACGGTGACGCCGAAGCAATTGCGCGAATTGCACATCAGGCTCAATCTGCCGGAAAACAAGAGTTGAAAACTGAATGCTTCGGTTCGCCTAGGCGCGCCGGATAGGTGGGATGCGACGAAAACCTGGTTCGCGGGAGCCATCCTCGTGATTGACAGCCAGGGCCGTAGGCAGGCAAGGAGCACGGCGTCGCTCCGGCGGCCTCGATGGCTTTGCGAACGCCGGCGGCTTGATGAGAGCCGGAATTGTCAATCATGGACCTCTCGCATGATCCGCTTAAATCGGATGATATTGATAGAGCCACGTCTCGCTCAGGATTTTTTCGCCCGCGCGTAAAAACAGGCGCATTTCGACGGGCTCGACGCCGTCGACGGCGACATCGAATTGCGCACGCCAATGGCCCGGCACATCGTCGGGCACGGCTTCCGTAAAGATATAGGAAAAGGTTCCGCGCGAGGCCCAAAGCACCGGCTCCGGCTTGACGCCGTAAG
>JBOHJT010000044.1:0-16355 GCA_050728715.1 Methylocella sp. | reverse complement strand
TGCCGAGCGGACCCTCGAGGCGACCTGGAAGCGTATCGGCGCCCTGCTCGATTGCTTCTTACCAAACGAATGCCAAGCCTACCTCGCAACCGCGGGATACGGTTCTGCTTAACTTCATCACGCTCTAATGGAGGACAGCGGTTCGGTGTCGACGATCGCGGCTTTCATGACCGAGCGCCTCGGCGTCAGGCGGGCGGTGCTGGCGGTGGTGCTCGCCGGCTCTCTCGTTACCTATGGCGGCGTCAGCCTTTTCGTCGCTTTCTTCGTCATCGCCCCGATGGCGCATGCGCTATTTCGCGCGGCTGGGATTCCAAAGCGTCTGATGCCCGCAGCGATCATGCTCGGCGCCTCCACCTTCACCATGTCGGCGCTGCCTGGAACGCCAGCGATCCAAAACGCCATCCCGATGCCGTTTTTCGGCACGACCCCATTCGCCGCGCCGGGTCTTGGAATCGTCGCCTCGGCCATCATGCTGGGGTTCGGCCTCTGGTGGCTCTCCCGCGCCGAGGCAAGGGCCCGCGGCAAGGGCGAAGGCTTTGGCGAGGTCGCGGCCTTGGTGGAAGACGCAACTCCCGCCAGCCATGCGGCGAAAGATTTGATCGTCCGGGAGCGAGCGACGACCTCAGGCGCGTTCGATCCAGCCGAGATCGCCCACAGCGATCAAAGCGCCGGGAGGCCGCCGGTCGCCCTCGCTGTCTTGCCGCTGATCATCGTCATCGCCGTCAATCTTGTGATGTCGCTCGTCATATTGCCGCGCCTCGACGCATCCTATCTCGCTGAAGAGGCCTGGGGCGCGACCTCGCTCGCCGCCGTCGGTGGTGTTTGGGCCGTCGTCACCGCGCTCGCGGCCGCGATTGCTGTGCTGGTCGCCATCAATTTCCAACGGCTACCCTCGCTGCGCGCGTCGATGGACGCCGGCGTCAATGCGTCCGCCCTGCCTGTCTTGAACGTCGCCAGTCTCGTCGGCTTCGGCTCGGTCGTCGCGGCGTTGCCGGCGTTCGAGTTGGTGCGCGTTTGGGTGCTCGGCATCGAGGGCGGTCCGCTGGTTTCGCTTGCGGTGGCGACGAATGTTCTCGCCGCGCTCACCGGCTCGGCGTCTGGCGGCCTGACGATTGCGCTCGATGCACTCGGCGGCGCCTATATGAAGATCGCCGCCGAGCAGGGCATTGACCCGGGATTGCTGCATCGCGTCGCCGTCATTGGCGCGGGCACCCTCGACATGCTGCCGCACAATGGCGCCGTCGTCACCGTGCTGGCCGTCTGCGGCGCGACCCACCGCGAAAGCTATTTCGACATCGTCATGGTCGGGGTCGTCAGCTCCCTTGTCGCGCTCGCCGCGGTGATCGGATTGGGGACCGCTTTCGGATCGTTTTGAAATAATTTGTTCGATTAGAACGGAACATCGGACCAGATTGTTTCACGTGAAACATTTTCGTCCGATTGAGCGTCAAAGCCTTACATTGTGGGGCTGCAAACGCAAAGGTCGCCGGATATGGCGCGGTCCGATTGATTAGACTGCCGCGCGCTCCCGCGCAGGCTCCTTGACGCGGAACCAGGCGAGGTAGAGGGCGGGCAGAACGATCAGTGTCAGCATCGTCGCCACGAACAGGCCGCCCATGATCGCAAAAGCCATCGGCCCCCAGAACACGGTCGGAGCAATCGGAATAAATCCAAGAACCGTCGAAATCGCCGTCAGCATGATCGGGCGGAAGCGGGAAAGGGTCCCCTTGACGACCGCGTCCCACGTTTCCCGTCCCTCCGCCCGCTCGGTCTCGATCTGCTCGATGAGGATCACAGCATTGCGGGCGATCATGCCCATCAGCGCCAGAATGCCGAGGATTGCGACGAAACCGAGCGGCCGCCCGAAGATGAGCAGCGCCGGGACAATCCCGATCAGACCCATCGGAACAATGCTCAAGACCAGGGCCAGGCGGCTGAAACTGTGCAACTGAGCCATCAGGAACAGAAGCATCAGGAACAGCATCAAGGGCACCTTGGCGAAGACCGAAGCCTGCGATTGGGCGCTTTCCTCGACCGTCCCGCCGGCGTCGATGCGATAGCCTTTGGGCAGGCTTGCATTGAGCTTCACAACCGCTGGAGCGAGCGACCGGACCGCGGCTTCGGGCGTCGCGCCGGAGGCGACATCGGCCTGCACTGTCAAGGTCGGCACGCGCTGGCGCCGCCAGATCAAGGGGAATTCCTGCTCGAAGCTGAAAGTGGCGACTTGGCTGAGCGGCACCGTGCGCCCATTCGGAAGGGGAAGCTGCAGCGCGCGCAAGGTTGAGAGCGAGACACGCTGCTCGTCCTGGGCGCGGGTGACGACATTAATGAGATAGATGTTGTCGCGCACCTGGGTGATCGGCGTACCGGTCATCACGGTGTTCAAAACCCCGGCCAGCGCTTGCGAACTAAGCCCGAGAAGCCGGGCCTGATCCTGATCGATTTCGATGCGGACCTTACGGGACGGCTCCATCCAGTCGAAATTGACCAGCCGGACATGCGCGTCCGCGCCCATGACTTGACCAAGCTGCAAAGCGATCGAGCGCACCTGCGCAAGGTCGGGCCCGCTGACCCTGTATTGTACGGGCCAGCCGACGGGCGGCCCAAGCTCCAGCGGCGAAACGCGCGCGACGACGCTCGCCATTTGCTCGGCCAGCACTTTTTCGAGTTTCGCATGAAGCCGCTCCCGCGCCGCGACGTTTTTCGCGACGACGACAGCCTGCGAAAAGAAGTCATTGGCGAGTTGCAAGTTGAGCGGAAGATAGAATCGGATGGCCCCGCGTCCAATATACGTGCTCCAGCTTGCAACGTCGGGATCGCCCTTAAGGATGGCGTCGAGTTTGGACGCAACCTGATCGCTGGCGAAGATCGAGGCGTTTTGCGGCAAAGTCAGATCAACGACGAGTTCCGGCCGGTCGGACGCCGGAAAGAATTGCCGAGGCACGTAGGGCAGTGCCAGAAGCGAGGCAACGAAAAACGCAAGCGTCAATGCGATGGTCAGCCAGCGCATCCGCATCGCGCCGACGAGGATCGCGCGGAAGATCCGCAAGACCATGCTCTGTTGCTCGGACGCCGCCGTTTCCGGTTTCTTGAGGAGCCACACGCCAAGCAAGGGCGCAAACAGAACAGCGACAAACCAGGACACGATCAGCGCGATCGTCACAACGGCGAAGATCGAGAACGTATATTCCCCCGCCGCGCTCCGCGCAAATCCGATCGGCACGAAGCCCGCCGCCGTGACGAACGAGCCGGTCAACATCGGAAATGCCAATGTCTGATAAGCGAATGTGGCGGCCTGCTCCTTGCTGTCGCCCGCCGCCAAGCGGGACGTCATGACATCGACGGTGGTCATCGCGTCATCGACGAGAAGGCCAAGTGCGATGATGAGGGCGCCAAGCGAAATGCGCTGGAGGTCTATGCCGAGCCCTTCCATAATGGGGAAAGTGATCGCCATCGTCAGCGGAATCGAGAGCGCGACGACCGCGCCCGGCCGGAAGCCGAGACTGACGATGCTCACCGCCATGATGATGGCGATCGCCTGCCAGAGGGACTCCATGAATTCGCCGATGGCGGTCTTGACGACTGCCGGCTGATTGGACACCAGCGTCGCGTCGATGCCGAGCGGCAGATTGGCGACGGTTTCGCCGATCGCTTGTTTCACATTGCGGCCGAGCGCCAGGATATCGCCGCCGTCGCGCATCGCGATGGCGAGGCCGATGGCGGGCTTGCCGTTGACGCGAAACATCGGCTGTGGCGGATCGGCAAGGGCGCGGCGCACTCTGGCGATGTCGCGCAGTCGGATCAGCCGTCCGTTGGACTGAAAGTTGACATCGAGAATGTCGTTTTCGGAACGGAATGCGCCCGACACGCGAATCAAAAGCTTCTCGTCGCCGGTCTGTAGAGTACCCGAAGGGTTGACCGCGTTCTGCGCCTGCAGCGCGGCGATCAAAGCTGCCCGGTCGATGCCGAGGCCGGCAAGCTGTTGTGTAGAAACCTCGACGAAGATCTGCTCGTCCTGCGCACCGAGGATTTCGATCTTCGACACGTCCGGAACCTGCAGCAGGCGCGAGCGGATATCCTCGACATAGTCGCGCAGCTCGCGATGGGTGAACCCGTCGGCGGTGAAACCATAGATCAAGCCAAAGGTGTCGCCAAAGTCGTCGTTGAATCCGGGACCGACAATGCCGGCCGGAAGCGTGTGGCGGATGTCGCCAACGTTCTTCCGGACCTGATACCATATATCGGGAACCTGGGAAGCCGTCGTGGACCCTTTCAAGGTGACGAAGATGGTCGTGATGCCGGGACTCGTATAGCTGCGCAGATAATCGAGGCCCCTGGTTTCCTGAAGTTTGCGCTCGAGCCGTTCGGTGACCTGCTGGAGCGTGTCGTCGAGTGTGGCGCCAGGCCAGGACGCCTGTACGATCATTGTCCGGAACGTGAAGGCCGGGTCCTCGCTGCGCCCGAGCTGGAAGTAAGAGACAAGGCCCGCGATGGTCACCGCGATCATCGCGAAGATGACGAAGGAACGGTGTTTCAGCGCCCAATCGGAGAGATTGGGGCCGCTCATTGCGACGATTCCAGCAGGCGAACTTTTTGGCCTGGATGGAGAGCCTGTACGCCGGCGGTGACCACAATGTCGCTTGGGTCGAGGCCGCCGGAAACGACGACCGTTCCTGGGTCGAAGCGCAACACCTGGACCTTACGGATCGACACGGTCAAGCTCACAGGATCGACAATCCAGACGCTTGGCTGACGATCGAATTCGGTAAGGGCGGAAGCGGGAATCGAGATTGCTCGGGACGGATTCAAAAGCATGCGTCCGACGACCGTCGCGCCGAGCCGCATGGCCGCTGGAGGATTGCTGAGACTGACTCTGACCCTAAACGTTCTGGTTATGGGGTCGGCCTCCGGATCGATCTGCCGGACTCGCCCAGCCGCTGTCACGGTCGGATCGTCGGTCAGGGCCACAATGATCTTTGGGTCGTGCGGAGCCGAACGCAGCACTTGGGCCGGCACGTTGAACACTGCGTCCCACCCCTTCTCCCGCGCTACTCGAAAGATCATTTGTCCTGCTTGCACCACCTCGCCGGTCTCAGCTCCCCTGGCTATGATGGTGCCGGCGGCGTCCGCCTTTAGCTCTGTGTAGCTCACCTGGTCTTCGGCAATCTGCAATCTGGCTTTGGCGTCTTCAACCTCCGATTGCGTGGTCTGGACAGCCGTTTTGGCCTGGTCGAACAGGAACTGGGTCGTATATTTTCTCGCAATGAGAGACTGTTCGCGCGCGAAGTTATTGCGGGCTTCCCTCAACCTTCCCTGCGCCGCAACTAGTCTGGCTTGAGCAGAACGCAATCCGTTTAGCTCGTCTTGCGGATCTAGTCTCGCCAGCACCTCGTCGGGCTCAACACGGTCGCCAACCCCGACCGGTCTTTCGTTCATCCTTCCGGAGATGCGAAAAGCGAGCGCCGCCTCGTTCTCGGCTTGGATGTGCCCTGTCAGCGAGACTCCTTCGCCAATTTCGCCTTTCTCGACGGTGATCGTCCGGACCGGGCGTACTTCGGGAGCTTTAGCTTTAGGTTCCTGCCGACATGCCGGCAGCAGCAAGCAGGCTGCCAGCGGACATAAGGCAATCCAGGACCAGCCGCGTCTCGTTTTCACATGATTGTTGCGCGTGGCCACAGCGCGCGGTCCTCGACTTGCCGAAATACGCCGATAATACACCGCCGGCAATAGAACAACAGGCAAGCATCGCCCAATCCCGGTGTGAGCAGCGAAACCTCCAATCGCTTTGGCGTCGACCGATTGAGCAAATCCGGATGGCCGACATTAATGAGTCCTTCGCGTGGTACCATTTCGATCACGAATTCGTCATACTTTCCGAATCTGCGTGTGTCACGGTCTCGTTTCAAACCCAGTCTTTCCGGCTTTTGTCAAGCTGAGGGGTAAGTGCCGGATTGGTTTCGCAGGAACGGCAACCGGGTGCAGAGCGTGCGCTAGGTGCCATGGAAGACATGGCTATCTGAACGACAAAAAAGCAAGCAGCGCGCCAAAGGTACAGTGAGCCCTGATCAAAATCGGCTGTAATGCTATGTGGCTTTTGGGCAATACCTGCGGCCGTTAACTGAATCGGCCCATCCGTCGCCAAATTCCAGACACTATCGTCACATTGTCTCTTGCGTCGCAGCATTCCCAAAAGATCTTCGATACCGCAATCGCTCAGGCGAGACCTGTGATTGAGTTATATGACCAAACAGATGATCTGGGATGTCGCGAGACAAATTGACTCCTCCTTGCCTGAAGCTCTGCGTCAACCGTTAAGCCTTATTGCTTTCGCCGCCGTCTTCTTCGCGGCAGCATGCGTTGGCGGCTGCACGCTGGACTGGGAGATGCCAGACGCTACCGTCGAAACACCAGCGGCGTTTGATGCCGCGAGGCCAAAATCGGCACCGCCCATTCCCTCGGGCAGCGACTGGGCGGCGGAGTTTCGATCGGCCGAAGTCACCCATATTGTCGAGCAGGCTCTGGCCCAGAATCTCGATATCGCGGCGGCTGTGGCGCGAATCGAGCAGGCCGATGCCCAGGCGCGCATCGCCAGCTCCGCGTTGTGGCCTAACGTGAACATGCACAACATCGCGGAACGTACACAGATTCCTGGCACGCTCACGCCAAATGCTAGACCGTCTAGTCCCACGCGCGTGAATTTTTTCCAGCTCGGATTGAATGCAAGTTACGAGATCGATTTCTGGGGCAAAAACCACGACGCTTCGGACGCAGCAAGACTTCTTGCCGAAGTGAGCCGCTTCGATCGCGACGTCGTCGCGATCGCAACCGTCGTGTCGGTGGTCAACAGCTATTTTCTAATCCTCGCAACTCAGGATAGAATTCGAATTGCGCATAATAACATAAGGATTGCCGAGGCCGCGCTTGGTGCAATCAAGGCCCGTCTCGATGTCGGCGCCGCAACGGCTCTCGATTATTGGCAACAAGAGAGCACCGTCGCCGTGCAGCGCGCGCAGGTGCCGCCGCTCGAGGAAACGCTTTGGCAGACCAAGAATATTCTCGCAGTGCTGCTTGCCGTTCCCCCTGAGAGCGTGGACTTCAACGGCGGATCGCTCACGCATTTGCATTTCCCGGAACTAAGGCCAGGACTGCCGTCCGAGCTGCTGCTGCGCCGGCCCGATATCGCCGCAGCCGAAGCTGGTCTCGTTTCGCAGCAATTCTCGCTCCTTCAAGCCCGCGCTGCCTTTTTTCCTTCCATCCAATTGACGGGCCTCTATGGTGTACAGAGCGTCGCATTGAAATCACTTTTCCGCCCGGAGGCGATTTTCTGGCAGATTGCAGCAAACCTCACACAGCCGCTATTGGACGGATATAATTTACAAGGCCAATTCATGCTCCAGAAAGGCAAATATGCCGAGCTTGCGCAGGACTATAAGAAACAGATTCTGACTGCTTTCTCCGATACGGAGAACTCCCTGATTGCCATCGCCGAAACGTCACGGCAGCTAAAATTGCAGGCTGAAACTGTGGCCGCCGCGAGACGCGCATATGAAGCGGAGCATGCGAGGCTGATCGCAGGTGTAATCGATATCGCGGCTCTGTCGATTACGGAGACCACCCTGTTCCAAAACGAGGATTTGTTGGCGCTGGTGCGGTTGGCATATTTTCAGGCGGCGACAAGCCTCTTTCAGGCGGTCGGCGGCGGGTGGTCAGACAGGGAGCGCCTTCTCGAAATCGCGAGCGAAAAGGCGGCCTACGAGGCAGACAAAGGTCCTTGGCCGTAATACGCCCGCAACTCGCGCTAACACTGCTGGCATCATCCGACGTCCTCTCGCTTCACATTAGGCTCTTCCACTGGAGGCGCTGGCCTGCAAGAAGGTAGAAGGTCTACGCGAGACCTTCGAGCGGCAGATGATTCCAGGCCTGCCATCGCAATGTCGAGAAAGGAATGCTGCTCGAAGTCCTCTTCCAGAATAGCAGTTGCAGCCCTTTTGGGAGTTGTTCCAAACACATACGAGCGCTCCGGAGCTGGCGAGAAAATCCGGTGAGCCGCTGCCTCAAACTGAAGGTGTTTTGTGTGACGTGCCGGCGCCGAAAAGCTCTGGCCTGTCGAAATCGGTTGCACGCCAAGGCAAAGCAGGTAGCTTCGTGATCGGAAAGGTTGAAAATAACTTTACCAGTCGGCTGGCTGAAGGTCTTCGCAGACAGGGAATGAAAAATGAGTAATTATGATGCCAGCTGGAAAACCTCAGGAGGCGGCCGATCGGCGAGGACAAAGTTTACAAGTTATTCGGTGTTCGGCCCGATTGCGCGCGCTAGGGGGCCGATGGCGCCCTCCAGCACCCATGGCGTCTGGCCGAACCGCTGAGAATCGCCTGCGGCGAGCCGGCGGCGGCTGCCGGCAATCCGTATCCCATGACCGAGTGAGATCGATGAGCACCGTCAAAGAGCCGATGAAACGCAAGGAATACGAAAAGGCGCTGCGCGAGCTGCAGGTAGAGCTATGCGCGCTGCAAGACTGGGTCAAGCAGCAAGGTTTGCGCGTGGTTATTATCTTCGAAGGACGCGACGCCGCCGGGAAGGGCGGAACGATCAAGGCGATCACCGAGCGGGTCAGCCCCCGCGTATTCCGTGTGGTGGCGCTGCCGGCGCCGTCCGACCGTGAGAAGTCGCAGTTGTATTTCCAGCGCTACGTGTCCCATTTCCCGGCGGCGGGCGAGATCGTGATCTTTGATCGCAGCTGGTACAATCGGGCCGGCGTCGAGTATGTAATGGGGTTTTGCACGGAAGCGCAGCACCGTCGCTTCCTCGAAGTCTGCCCCGAGTTCGAACTGTTCATCGTCGACGACGGCATCCTGCTTATCAAATACTGGCTGGAAGTAAGCGACAAGGAGCAAAAACGCCGCTTCGAGGCCCGCATCGCGGATCCGCTTCGCCAGTGGAAGCTCAGCTCCATGGACCTCTGCTCGCGGAGCAAATGGTTCGATTACTCGCGGGCGCGAGATATAATGTTCAAGGCCACCAACACGAAATTTGCGCCCTGGTATATTATTCGCTCGGATGACAAGCGGCAGGCCCGCCTCAATTGCATCCGCCACCTGCTTGACCTAATTGCTTATGAAAAAGTGCCTCGGGAAAAGGTGAAACTCCCCGAGCGTTCGATGAAAGGCGCGTACGATGATTTGGCAACGCTCAAAGGCATGCGGTTTGTGACGGAGAGGGCCTGAAGCGCGCCGATCATCTCGAGTTCGTGTCCTTTAGCCAAGCAGCCCGCAGATCAGGCCGCGGCGGCCGCGGCGAGCCGGGACCGATAGGTGCGGATAATCGCCTTTTCGACCTCCACGACAAGGAAGAATATCAAGCCCCAGAGGAATAGCCATGGCCAAACGCGAAGTGGTAAGGCCTCGGTCTCAAACAGACGCTGAAGCGGTGTCGCGTACGTATACAGCAGCTGCAGGACCGCGACCGCGCCGATCCCCGCCGGCAAGTACTTGTTGCCGAGATGCGCCCTTAGGGACAGAGACGAGTACACCTTGAAGCGGCTGTTCAGCAGATAGAAGACCTGACCGATCACGAGCGCGTTCACGGCAACCGCCCGGGCAAGCTCGTCGGACGCGTCCTGCGACTTCATCCAGAAGAACGCCCATAACGTGAGCGAAAGCAGCGCCAGACCGACGAAGATGACGCGCCACAACCCGAACCCGTCCAGGATTGGACGGTCGACCGCGCGCGGCAGTCGCTGCATGACGTCGAGCTCGTGCGGCTCGAATGAGATGACGAGGCCCAGGGCGACGGATGTCACCATGTTGACCCAGAGGATCTGGGGTGCCGTAATCGGCGCGGTGAATCCGATGAAAATAGCCGCCATGATGACGAGCGCCTGGGCAACATTCGTCGGCAGCATGAAGAGCATCGCCTTCTCAATGTTGTTATAGACGGTGCGCCCTTCCTTTACCGCCGCCGAGATCGAAGCGAAATTGTCGTCGGCCAGCACCATCTCGGCCGCTTCCTTGGTGACCTCGGTACCCTTAATCCCCATGGCGACGCCAATGTCGGCTTTCTTGAGCGCCGGCGCGTCATTCACGCCGTCGCCCGTCATGGCCACGATCTGCTTGTTCGCCTGGATCGCCTTCACAAGACGGAGCTTGTGCTCGGGGCTCGCACGCGCGAACACATCGACGTCGCGGACCCGCTCCTGCAGCGTGGCCGTGTCCATTTCCGCGATTTCAGCGCCGGTGATGGCCGTCTTCCCGTCGCCGATATCAAGCATCTTGGCGATGGCCGCTGCGGTAATTTTGTGATCGCCCGTGATCATCGTCACGCGGATGCCGCCGGCATGGCACTCCTTCACCGCCTCAATCGCTTCTTTGCGCGGCGGATCCAAGAGGCCGATAAGACCAAGCAGCACCAAGTTCTTCGGTAGATCGGCCGAACCGAGGCTCCCTGCCTTAAGTCCTGGATTCGGTAGCCACGCCAAGGCCAGCACACGCTCCCCTTGCGCGGCGAGCGTGTCGGACGCCTTGTCGAAATGCTCGCGTTCGATCGGCGGATGCTGTCCGGTCTTGTCCTCTTGCCGATCGCAATGGTCCATAATGACTTCCGGTGCGCCCTTGACAAGAAGGACCTGCCCACCGTCCGGTGCGGTGTGCAGGGTCGCCATGAACCGGTGCTCCGATTCAAACGGGATGACGTCGATCCGGGGATAGGCGGCCTGCTCCTCCTGCCGCTCCCCCCAAGCTTGATGGCGAAAGGATACAGCGCGCCCTCGGTCGGATCGCCGTCCACCTTCCAGACGCCGTCCTCGCTGCGGAGCTGCGAGTCGTTGCAGAGCGCGGAGACGCGCCCTAAGAGCTGCAGAACGGGATCCTCGCCGGCGGGCGCGCCGTCCCGCAGCACCTCGCCCGCGCTGCCATACCCTTCGCCTGTAACCTGATGCGTCGCGTCGGCCGTGACGGCCGAAACGACCATCATCTCCATCAGCGTCAATGTCCCCGTCTTGTCGGAGCAAATCCGCGCCACCGACCCGAGGGTTTCGACGGCCGGAAGGCGGCGGACGATCGCGTTGCGGCTGGCCATGCGCTGCACGCCGATCGCGAGCGTGATGGTGATCAGAGCGGGTAGACCTTCCGGGATCATGGACACCGCGATCCCAGTGACCGCCTGGAACATTTCCACGAAGGGAACGCCTTGCACAAACCGCCCGTAGGCGAAGGTAATGGCGCCGACGACAAGAATGATTACGGTGATGGCATAGCCAAACTTCTTAATCTGAAGCAGCAGAGGGGTTTCCAGAGCGCTGACGCCGGCAAGCAACTGATTGATGCGACCCAGTTCGGTTTCGCTTCCAGTCGCCACGACAATCCCAGTCGCGCGGCCTGAAACAACCAGAGTTCCGGAATACGCCATCCCGGCGCGATCGCCGACGGTCGCCTTGGACGAGACGGCGGCCGTGGATTTGTCCGACGGAACCGACTCGCCGGTGAGAGCCGCCTCTTCTGTCCGAAGGTTCTTGACGTCGACAAGGCGGACATCGGCCGGGATCTTGTCGCCGGATTCAAGGAAGACAATGTCGCCAGGCGCGAGCTGCTCCGCCGGAATCATGCGGCTCTGGCCATCGCGCAACGTCCTGGCCTCCGCCGAGAGAAGGTTTCGGATCGAATCGAGCGACTTCTCCGCCTTGCCCTCCTGGATAAAACCAAGCAATCCGTTGATGACAACGACGCCAAGAATGATCGACGCGTCGATCCACAAGCCCATCATGAGCTTGATGAAACCGGCCGCGAGAAGGACGTACACGAGGATATTGTTGAACTGCAGCAGGAATCGCATCAACGGGCTCCGCTCGCGCGCGGTCGGCAAGCGGTTGGGTCCGTGCTTCGCCAGGCGGCGGGAGGCTTCGGCGTCGTCGAGGCCCGCCGTCGCGCTGCTCCCCAGCCGCTGCACGGCCTCTTCCGCGGACAGGGAATGCCAGGCCGTGGCTTCGCTCGGAGTTGGTGCGCTCACTGCTGTATCCATCCGCGAGGCGATGGCGTACGAGGCGATGGCGCCCTCAAGATGTGAGGCTGCCCGCCACGCGTGATGTGCAAGTCGGTCCAGAAGGCCAACGGCGTCGACGCGAGCGATCGCGGCGCTCGCGGTGAGCGTCCCGGACGCGACCGAGTCCAGCGTTGCGCGGCGGTGTGCGGCCCGCAGGTTCGCCAGTTCCGCTGAGCAGCGATTCAGGCGTTCGACCGCGTCGCCGGATGAGTCTGCGAGGAATTTGGCCGTGTCCATCGCAATCGCGCCGAAGGCTGCAGCTACCCTCGGACGTCGTAGATCGTCATCGGCGGCGCTCGGCGGCCCAAAAGAGCGCGCGAGACGAGTGGCGGCCGCTGCCGCGCCGCGCATCGATTTTGCGCAAAGCATCGCAGCGCGCAGTTCCTCAGGTCCGTCGGTCGCGAGTCTCGTCTTCGCAAACTCATCGACCGCTTCGGTGAGCCGGCCCACGTGGTCCAAGGCGTGCAGCGTGCTTGTAAACCACCGATGGCCTTCCTGGGAAGGAGGCAGGTCGGTCACACTCGACAAAAACACCCCCGCCTGCTGCAATGCATCCGACGCCTGACGAACCGTGCCGTCATCGATGGTGGCGCGGACCATTCCGCCTTCCACGGCGTTCTCTAGCCCCACGGCTGTCGACGAGCACAGCGCTTCCAGCACGCGCTCCACCGTCCGGCGCACCGCCTCCACCGCGACCATGGGAGCGGCCAGCGAGGCGGGATCGAGGCATTTCGTAAACGCCGAACCTCGTTCAGGCAGGAGGCGCTCGATCGTTCTCGTGAACGGACTTATCAGCGGGAGCAAGATCGCCACGCCCACCACGTTGTACGCCGTGTGATATGCGGCCAGCAGGGTCACCGAATCTACATCTTGCGACGCCTGGACAATTAGCGGAGTGACAAAAGGAAAAAGCATGAGTGCAATCAGAGCGGCGATCAACTTGAATGCGATATACGCCACAGCCAACCGCTTGGCGGTGCCGGAGGCGCCGATCGCCGCTACCGCCGAGCTGGTCGCCGTGCCGATGTTCTGGCCGATGACCAGCGCCATTGCTTGATCCAGGCCCACAGCGCCCGCATACAGAGCCGACAGGGTCACGGCGATCGCGGCAGTCGAAGACTGCATGACGGTTGTCATCAGGATGCCAACCGCCACCAGCAGCAGCACACTGGGAATGCCTGACCACGGCAGGAAGCCGGCCTCATTCAGGACACTTGGAAGGTCCGCCGGGTGCAGCTGATCGGCCAGCCCGCTCATGCCCTGCTGGAGCGTCGTCAGCCCGACCAAGATAAGCGCGAAGCCCGCGATGGCGCTGCCCGCGCCCGCCCATCGTCCCCGGCCTACCAGCTTGAGCAGCGCGCCGACGAACACGATCGGCAGGGCCGCGGCCGTGAGCGAGACCCTGACGCCAAAGAGCGCCACGAGCCAGCCAGTTCCGGTCGTCCCAATGTTCGCTCCGAAAACAAGACTCAAGCCTTGCGGGAACGTCAGCAGCCCCGCGCTGACCAGCCCGATGGTCGTCATGGTCGTGGCGCTTGACGACTGCACCAAGAGCGTGATGACCGCGCCCCAGAACGTGCCATGCAGCGGCGTCGCCGCCGCCTTCGCCAACACCTCCCGCAAAGCTGTGCCGGCGAGGTCCTTAAGGCCGTCGGTCATCACGGCCATGCCCAGAAGGAAAAGGCCCACTCCGCCAATAACTGAGATCAGTGTCGTCAAAATTGTTCTCCGGCTTTGGCCTCACGACACGAGCGCGAATGCCGTTGCGAACGTCCCGGGCACAACGGGACTGCCACCGCAATAAGGCCCGCGCGTGCCCGCAGCGCGAGCCGGTACCGGTATCACGGGAGAATACGCCGGTCGACGGGATAGCCTACGACGTTGTCGGCAGCTTGGAAAGCCCTGTGCCATGGGCCGTCGCGATCGTGCCTGTCGGTGGCATGTTAAGGCCATTCTCCGCATTGGCGAAGGTTGAGCGGAGAATTCGCATTAGCCAACCCGACGACGAGACCACAAAATGCAAGGTTGCAAGAACGCCGATCAGCGCAAAGATTTCTCTCAACCCACGCAGCCGCCTACAACACCTTGTATGGAATTGTTTTAGTCAAGCCTTTCTTTTCTCCATTCGTTGCTTCTTCGTGAAGTAATTTCTCGGTCAGCGGCGCTCGAAACGATCAGTGGGGAACTCGCTATGGGGCGCGTGTCGACGCGCCGCAATCTTGTAGGCGGCGAACCTTCTAAGGATCCGAACCATGATGCAGCCATCCGCGTCGGCAGCGATGCTCCTCGATGATGGGATGTCGCTACCAAAACCACCGTCCAATTGACTCGCGGTCAGCAACGAATCGAAGCATGATCGCCGCATGCTTGCAACTGCCTTCCTTTTGGTCCGCGTACTGTGCAACTGCTTCAAGTCGCGGCAGCGGCTGGAAGCCGAAATCCTGGTATTGCGGCATCGGCTTAATGCCCCGCAGCAGCCCGCGCCACACCGATTGCAATTGCGTTGGGCCGACCATGCTCTGTTCATTAGGCTTTATCGTCGCTATTTCCGCGTTCTTGACGCCGTAAAAATCGTCAGGCCCGAGACTGTCGTGCGTTGGCATCGCATGGACTCGCCGAGTACCGGCGATGGAAGTCCCGTCCGCGCGGTGGCCGCCCACGGATCGGCCAAGAGGTGTGCTCCCTGATCCGAAGAATGAGTTTGGAGAACTTGTAGCGGGGCGCTCCCAAGATCCACGGCGAGCTGCTCAAACCGAGCATCGATGTCGCGCAGTCCACGGCTTCGATCTACATGGTGCCGAGGCAGCGCCGGCCATTACGGACTTGGAAGACTTTCCTTTGCAATCACGTGGAGAACATTGCATCGATTGATCTCTTTGTCGTTCCGACGATCGCCCTTCAGCAGCTATTCGCATTTCTTGTTCTTGGCCACCGACGGTGGCAGCTGTTGTGGTTTGCGGTGACCAAGAACCCAACGGCGGAGTAACTGGCGCGCCAAATCACCGAAGCATTCCCCTCGGACACGGTGCCCAAATATCTCATCCGTGACAATGACAGAGCAATTGGCAGCGTATTCAAGGCTCGGGTGCGAGCCATGGGCTTCCAGGACAAGCCCACCTCGTTCCGCTCGACCTGGCAAAACGGATATGCTGAATGCTTGATCGGCCCGGTTTGGCGCGAGTGCACCAATCATTTGACCGTGTTCAACGCGAAGTACCTTCGACGAGTCGTTGCGAAATATGCCGCCCATTATAACGAGGAGCGAACGGATATTTCGCTCCGAAAGGACGCGCCCCGCACACGCCCGATCGAACGGATCGGAGACGTCGTTGCACATCCGGTCCTTGACGGGCTCCAACATCAGTACGCGCGAATCTAGACTTCGGAAGCGACATGCGCCGGATTAAACGTGTAGGTTTTCTAATAGAAGCGCGAAGCTCTTATTGCCGATGCGGTAGGCGGTCACACCGCTAGTGTATCGTCTTGTGCAAGGATTTACAATTTGTCTAGCCGCTCCTACGGCGGCATTTTCAACGCCGCCCTGCCGCGGTTGACTTTGCCGATGATGCCGTTCGCGGATTTTGTCCAAACAAAAGGTTGCGGGTTGGCGTTGTTTTCCTCGCTGTAGGCGTCGATGGCGCGCTCGAGTTCATCCACGCTTTTGAATGCGCCGCGGCGAATGCGCTCGGCAGCGATGGCGCCAAACCAGCGCTCGACAAGAGTAAGCCACGACGGCGATGTGGGAATAAAGTGGAAGTGAAAGCGCGGGTGTTTGGCGAGCCAGTCATTGACCTCCTGCTTTTTTTGGGTCGCGTAGTTGCCGGCGATGCAGTGAACGTCCAGATGTTTCGGCGTGGCGCGGTCGATGGCCTTGAGGAACTCTAGCAATTCCTGATGCCGATGCCAGGGCATGCATCGGCCAATCACTTCGCCCATCAGCAAATCAAGCGCGGCAAACAAGGTGGTCGTGCCGTTGCGCTTGTAATCATGCGTCATGGTGAAGTGGACCCGGTTCTTGGGACCAGTTGATTAATTGGAAGGGAAGCCGTTCCGTCATGGCAAACGGAGCGGAAGATGACCAAGGGAACGAGACGGAGCATCGAGGCGGCGCTGTGGTTCGGCAAGCTCACCATGAGGGGCGAGGATTGCCCTCGAGGCGTTGCGGGAGCAGGCGACGGTTGCGGACCTTGGGCAACGCCACGAGGTCCACCCGAACCAGATTTACGCTTGGAAGAAGCAGTTGCTGGAGCAAGCTGCCCGCGCCTTCGACGCAAGGGTTGGCAACGACGCCGAGGCCATCCGGGAACGCGAGATCGAGAAGC
>JBOHJT010000043.1:0-16363 GCA_050728715.1 Methylocella sp. | reverse complement strand
ATGATCGTCAGTGCCGGCCTGGCACTGGTCGAGGAACGCGGTATTCAGCGCGGTGGAGCCACCCGGATAGGTCTTCGGCGGTCCGCTGCCGTTCAGTAGCAACAAATTGTACCAGGGTGCCAAATGCAGGAACAGCGGGGTGACCGCGCCGCCGTTATTCGGATCGCTCTGCATCGACGTCAAATATATGAACTGGTTCCACGCAAAAGTGTGGAAGTCGCAGAAAAGTTGGCTTCCCGGCACTTCCTCTAGGAAGGTCGGTAGCGCGACGTTGATGCTGGTCCCGTCGCTAAAAGTGCCGTTGCACTGGCTCTGCGTGGCGGCCAGGTTGCGTGCGCCCGCCGCTTTAGCGGCAGCCTCGAACTCCGCCTGGGTTGGCGGCGTTCCATAGTTTGGATGCGGTTCCGTCGCACTGGCGGCGGTTAGTGTGAGCATCGCCATCGCGGCGAAGGCCAAGAACGCCGGCCCGTATACGCTCGAACACAATCTCTTCCCGCGCATGGCGTACCCTCCCGAAGCCCGGCTGATCCGGATCGTACCGCTTGTCGTCAATGTTAATAACATAGTTAATAGCAAAGTTAATCATAATAACACGGCACAGTCAAATTGCGCGGAGGCCCGTGCGACCGGTCGAAGAGCGGCATGGACGACACCTCGTCGCGGGCATCGTCAGGTTGTTCGACGTGCCGATTCCTCGTTCGAGAATGAGCGCGGAAACGACTTGGTAGCGCCTTGTCACGCCACCGCGTAACCATTCGCATCCCGGCGGCGTCGAAAACGCCTGCTCGCGTGCAGCCCGATAGGCGGGAGCTTTCCTAACATGGCGTCGAGGGAGAGGAAACGAACCACGTGATGCCAGTTCAGGAAGTCGGCGGCCACGAAACCCCTCACGACCGCGCGATCCAATACCGCGCGGTGGAACAATGGATATTTGGCTAAAAGGGGTCTTTGGCTAATCGCCCTGCAAGCGGCGGCACAGAAACTCCAACTGGTCGAAGGTTTTGTAGCGCACCGCCACTTCGCCTGCCTCGCCCTCTCTGTGCGTGATCGTCACGTTCATGCCGAGCTGTTCCATCAGCTTCTTTTCCATCGCCCGCGTATCGGCGCCTTTTTCGCCGGCGCCGCGCTTGCGTGGCCCCTTGGCGTCGGAACTTTCCGCCGCGCCCTCCAGCAGCTTTTCGGCGTCCCGGACCGAAAGGCTTTGCGCGACGATTTTTTCGGCGAGCACGTCCGGCTCGGCGCAGGATAGCAAAACCCTCGCGTGGCCGGCGGAAATCTTGCCGTCGCGCAGCAATGACTTGGTGCGTTCAGGAAGTTTCAAAAGCCGTAAGCAATTGCTGAGGTGGCTGCGGCTCTTGCCGATCACCCTGGCAAGATCGGCCTGCGTATAGCCGAATTCGTCGCCAAGCCGCTCGTAGCCGGCCGCTTCCTCGAGCGGATCGAGGTCGGCTCTCTGGACGTTTTCGATGATCGCGAGTTCTAGCGCCTGCCGGTCGTCGGCCTCGAAGCTGATCACCGGCACCTCATGCAGTCCGGCGCGCTGCGCCGCCCGCCAGCGCCGTTCTCCGGCGATGATCTCGAAGCTGCCTGGAAGACCCGGCGCGGCGCGCGCGAGAAGCGGCTGAATGATGCCTTTTTCCTTGATCGAGGCGGCGAGCTCGTCGAGGGAATCCTCGCCGAAATTCCTCCGCGGGTTGCGCGGATTGGGGCGGAGAAATTCGATCGGAATTTTCTGCGTCGCGCGGGCAGCTAGGGCGCCTTGCGCGCTTTGCCCGGCCCCGGCAAGAAGCGCGGCAAGACCGCGCCCGAGCCTCGGCGGCGCTTGTTCGGCTGATCTACTGGGTTTCATGCTGAAATACCCCGGTTAAGAATAATTCCATTGGGTGCCGGCTCTAGAACTCGGTCTCTTTCAAAGGCCTGCATACGACAACCTTCGCCTTCGCCCTGAGAAAGCCCGAGGGAATATCTCGCCCGTCCGCGCCGTCGCCTCCGGCGGCCGCGCCATTTCCACGCTCGCGCTGGATCACTTCCGTCGCCAGTTTCAGATAGGCTTGACTGCCGCTGCATTTAAGATCGTAGAGAAGAACCGGCTTGCCGTGCGATGGCGCTTCGCACACCCGGACGTTGCGCGGGATGACCGTTTCATAGACCTTGTCGCCCATGAATCCCCGCACGTCGGCCACCACCTGCGCGGCCAGCGTGTTGCGCGAATCGAACATCGTCAGAACGATACCGTGCATGGTCAGTCCGGGATTGAGGCTGTTCCTGACCTCGTCCACCGTGTTCAACAGCTGCGACAATCCCTCGAGCGCGAAAAACTCGCATTGAAGCGGCACGAGCACGGCATGCGCGGCGGCCATCGCGTTCATGGTCAGAAGGTTTAGGGAAGGCGGGCAATCAATGAGAACATAGGTGAAGCGTTCTCCAGCCTCGGCGGCGTTTTGCTCTTCCGCGAAGGAATCGAGCGCTTGCTTGAGGCAAAAGGCGCGATCCGGGCGGGCCGCGATTTCGAGTTCGAAACCGACAAGATCGAGCGTCGAGGGCGCGATGAAGAGGTGGGGAACCCCAGTTTCCCGGAGAACTGCGCCGAGGCGCTCATGTCCGCTCATGACATCGTAGGTGGAAATTTTGCGGCTTTCGCGGGCAATTCCAAGCCCCGTCGAGGCATTGCCTTGCGGATCGAGATCGACGATGAGCACACGCTCGCCGATCGCGGCGAGCGCGGTTCCAAGATTAATGGCGGTCGTGGTTTTGCCGACCCCGCCCTTTTGATTGGCAAGCACGAATATGCGCATGGCGGCGGCGGGCACCTCGTTCTCCTTAAAAAAAGCCTCAGCTACCTAAGTGTCTCTGGAGCATTCGACTGCTGCGCCGTTTTAATCGCGAAGTCGCGCTATGAAGCCAGGGAATTTTATTCGATTGACCCGCTGGCTTCGCCATGATTGGAGCCTCAATTCCGAGTAACATACTGGTTATAATAACTGAATCGCCTTCAAATACCTACGAATTTGGTCGTTTCTCAGTTTGATTGTTGCATTTCAAGCATTGCGGCCCGACGCTGATGCAGGGCCCCGATTCCAGCCGCCAGGAGCTGGCCACGGAGCGTTCACATCGTTGCAACACGTTTAATTAGCCAAGCCGACATTTGCGAAGACCTCTCGCATTTGGGCCTGGCTCGTTGCTCTGTTGCGAAGCAACGGTTTGCCGCCTTCTTCGATCAGACGCTGATTGCCCTCCCGACTTCCGTTCATATCGTCATAGAGCGCCACGAAAAGCGGTTTGCCCAATTGTAGCGCGCTGTAGCCGGCGTTGAGAGTGCCTCCCTGTTCGCGCGCTTCCAAGACAATCACGGCGCGGCTCAACGCCACAATCACCTTGTTGCGCTCCATCGCCCTATCGGGTCGCCAAATTGCATCCCGTGGAAACTGGCTAACGACAAGAATGCGTTCCCAATCCCAAAGAATTTTCACGGTCTTCTTGATGCGAAAATGATTGATGCCCTCTGGGAGCACAATGATGGTGCGCCCACCATGTTTGAGTGCGGCCTGATGAGATGCCATATCCACTCCCGGCGCATAACCAGAAACAACGATGACACCGACTTCGCTCAATTGCCGCGCGCAATCGGCGGCTACCTCAAGTCCCCGTTCGCTTGCCTTGCGAGAACCACAGAATCCGACGGACTTTTCACCCAAAAGACCGATATTCCCTATAACCCAGATGTCGGGCGGTAGAAGCGAGCCGAATACATTCGAGAGTGACTCGGGGTAGCTCACGTCATTTGGCGAAAGTTTCATTGGTTCGGTCGTGGTCATGTGTTGTCCGTATCTCGCCAAGTCTTAACACAGGAAAGCCCAAGAACCTCAGATGCTCCAGCTGCAAACAATTTGGATGCAACAAACTGTAGAGTCGTACCTGATTGATATTTGTCATCAATCAAAATGATTTTTCGTCTATGTATATTTGCACTTACTATCAAATGTGCAGCTTCCAGCGCCTCCCACTTATCGCATAAGGAAATATCTTTTATACTTTGTTTTACTTTACGAAATCGCACTAAAGGCGAGATATCCTCTTTCTGTGATTTATTGGCGACTTGTTTGGCGATCTCTTCCGGTAGGTCCCATACTTTTCCTGGTGACGGGGGAACAGCACAAAGCGAATCGCATTCCTTGTAAAGACCCAATATCGTGACCGCCGAAAGACCCCTATTAACCAAATATTGTACTGCCTGTGCATCAGCGTTAGCCTTGGCCCGGCGCTCGGCATCTCCCAGTTTTGTGTAGATTGCCGCCTTTGCAAAGTTGAAATCTAGCGCCAAGGAGCAATCTAACCAATCCCTGAGGAAAATTAGGGATTTCCGAGCCAATTGCCATTTGAGCGCCGTCTCTATCTGCTCTTTGTCTGAAAGAACAACATATGGTCCGTGAGGGCCGTTTCTGGTCGCGATTCTTGTTTCTGCTTGAAACATCCTATCTAGTGAACGAAATTTGGTGCCCACGACATATGTTCCATCGTCCCTCTCCCTGACAATCGGATTGTCCAAGAACCGGCATCGCTTCGGCGTCAAAAGACGAAGCTTTTCAACATCCTGCAAGGTAATGATTTTCAATTCGTTACTGGATTGCACGTCGAGCCCCGCCCAAATCAACCTGAGTCACTACCACCCATTTTCGCGCCATTTGGACAATGGGGGAATACCGGCCGCGCATTCAGTCGTCAGCGAGACGCGATATACTATCTGTACATAGCGTTCTTCAAATTGAGGGGCCTTCGCCTAACGAGCAGCAGGCGCGCCGCGGAACAGGTCTTGCTCTCTATCGTCGTGATTAAGTATTTACCGGCCGTTAATGAATCGGTCAATTCCGCCTCAAAGAGTTTTCCCTTGGAAAATACTCCAACCGCGCCTTGGTCGATGAATTTTTCCGCATGGCCGAGGAGCGTTTCGAGCGGCGCCAGCGCGCGCGCGCTCACCGCGTCGATCTGCTCGTCGAGGGCGGGCAGGATCTTTTCGAGTCTGCCACAGTGGACGATAGCGGACGCCGCCGTTTCGCGAATGACAGTTTGCATAAAGGCGCATTTGCGCTGGTCGGCCTCGACGAGATGGACCCGCGCCTCGGGATCATCCGCGTATCTGATCGCCGTCACAAGCCCGGGAAATCCCGCGCCCGAGCCGAGATCAAGCCAGCGCCGCGCCCCGGGCACCGCCTCCGAAACCTGGAGGGAATCGGCGAAATGCCTGACCCAGAGATCGTCAAGGGTCGAATTTCCGACCAAATTGACCGCGCGCTGCCATTTTTCGAGGAGTTTTGCGTAAGTTTCCAAGCGCCGCAGCGTCGCCCCCGGAAGGTCCGCGAGGAGAGGGTGCCCACGCGCGGGGTACATGGTAACGCTCAAGATCCAGCGCCAGCGCGGCGAAGCTTCGCGGCCAAAAGGGTCATGGCGGCGGGTGTCATTCCTTCGATGCGTCCGGCCTGCCCAATGGTGCGCGGCCGGATGAGGTCGAGCCGCGTCCGTATCTCGTTGGAAAGGCCAGGCAGCAGACCGTAATCGACATCATCGGGGATACTCAGCGCCTCGTCGCGACGGAAGGCTTCGATGTCCTTGGTCTGGCGGTCGAGATAGACCGCGTATTTGGCATCGATTTCGATTTGCGCGGCGGCTTTTGGCGCGATCCCGCCAAGCTCCGGCCAGATCGCCCGCAGGCTCCCGATCGAAACGCCAGGCAAGGCCAGGAGGCCGAAAGCGGTCCGGCGCGTTCCGTCGCAATTGACCTTGAGCCCCTGCCGCGCCGCCTCGCTCGGGGTCAGGCTCAAACTTTCGAGCAGCGCCCGCGCGCGGGAGAGGGCCGCCTCCTTCAAGGCATAGGCCCGCCGCCGGCCCGCGCCGACGCATCCGAGACCGGCGCCCCACGCGGTCAGCCGTTGATCGGCGTTGTCGGCGCGCAGCGACAAGCGGTATTCGGCGCGGGAGGTGAACATGCGGTAGGGCTCGCTCACCCCCTTCATCACCAAATCGTCAATCATGACGCCGGTATAGGCGTCCGAGCGGCTAATGGTGACTGGGTCCTTGCCCCCTGCGCGCAGCGCGGCATTGAGCCCCGCGACGAGGCCTTGCGCGGCCGCCTCCTCGTAGCCCGTGGTGCCATTGATCTGCCCGGCGAGAAAAAGCCCGTGAAGTGTTTTTGTCTCCAGGCTCGGGCGCAAGGCGCGCGGGTCGATGAAATCATATTCGATTGCATAACCAGGCCGCAGCATCCGGGCTTTGGAAAGACCGGGGATGGTGTGGAGGAATTGCTCCTGAATCTCCCCCGGCAGGGAGGTCGAAATGCCGTTGGGATAGATGGTGGGGTCGTCGAGTCCTTCCGGTTCGAGGAAAATCTGATGCGCCTCGCGCTCCTTGAACCGTACCACCTTATCTTCGATCGAGGGGCAGTAGCGGGGCCCCCGGCCTGCAATCGCGCCGGAGTAGACCGGCGATGCCCCGAGATTTTTTTCGATGATTGCGTGGCCTTCAGGAGTTGTGCGGGTGATGAAGCAATCGACCTGCGGGCTGAGGATCGCCTCGGTCAGAAAGGAAAAAGGCTCGGGCTCGGCATCGCCGCTCTGGCGTTCGAGCATGTCGAACTCGATCGTGCCGCCATCGAGCCTTGGCGGCGTTCCGGTCTTGAGACGCCCCAGGCCAAGGCCCAGCTCTTGCAGCTTTTCGCCGAGACGGATCGCCGGGCTTTCCCCCATCCGCCCCGCCGGAAAGGTCTTTGCGCCAATATGAATAACGCCGCGCAAAAAAGTCCCGGTGGTCAAAACAAGCGCGCCGCAGCGGATTTTTTCGCCATCCGCGGTCTCGATTCCTTCCACGCGGCCTCCTCCCAAGAGAATATCGGCGGCCTCGGCTTCGATCACGCTGAGATTTGCGATGCCCCGGATCGCCGCCTGCATCGCCTCCCGGTAAAGTTTTCTGTCGGTTTGCGCCCTCGGGCCGCGCACCGCTGGACCCTTGGCGCGGTTTAGCACACGAAACTGAATGCCTGCCCTGTCCGCGACTCTTCCCATGAGTCCATCGAGGGCGTCGATTTCGCGCACGAGATGGCCCTTGCCGAGCCCGCCGATGGCGGGATTGCAGGACATGGTGCCGATTGTCGCAAAGGAGAGGGTGACGAGCGCGGTGCTTGCGCCCATGCGCGCGGAGGCCGCCGCGGCCTCACAGCCGGCATGGCCGCCGCCCACCACGATCACGTCAAAGGAGTCCGGCATCCTCTCGCCTCTGGGTTTATTGTTTTAGAACGGCTCTAAAAATGTTTCACGTGAAACATTTCCTTGCCCGCCCAAACCCTTTGCCAAAATGTTTGGCGCGAGGCAATCACCGGCTCCTTTTTTAGTCCTCTTCTAAAAATGTTTCACGTGAAACATTTTCGGCCGGACTCCTCGTTATTTGCCGATGCAAAAGCCCGCAAAGACTTCGCGCAAAATTGGTGGTGCTACCCAGATTCTCATCACGTCCCATTATCGACTTTTCACAAGGCTGCTTTCTGGACAAATCCTCCACGTCCATGTTGTAAAGGCGGTGACCACATTTCCAAATTTGTTAATTGAAAAACTCGGGGAAGATTTCATTCGGATCGTCGGGTGTCTGTATCTGCCCAATAGCGGGCATCACCTCGTCGATGAGGCGTGGCTCCCAGCCCATTAAGCCGCCGAGAATTTCCCTTTGCTTCGGTTCCTGCAACATGTCTAGGGGGTGGTTTGGATTCCAGACAAAAATCCTACATTGGTGGTGAGACGCGGCCGTTGCGATGATTTCATTTACGTGTTTGTCCCCAAATGAGTATCCCATCACCAGCAACCTGACGCCCCCTGAATATAGCGCCTCCTCGAAAGTCTTTTTGTACTCGGTTAATAACCATGAGCCTGCAATCCTCTGACTCTTGCTTATTCCTAGCACCATTACGGGGACTCCTTCACTATTGCTCCAAGTGTGAGACCCGTGAAGCTTGACGATGCTTATGTTCCCAGAAGTCGCTTGGGACGATGACGCCGGTTGTTCATCCGGAATCTTTGCATCATCAAACCGCTGAACATATGGAGTATCAAACGCTATCAATGAATACTGCAACAGTCGCTCTAATAGAGTATCTTGATTGAGTGTGAACAAAACACTTTCGGAAAACTTAGACAAAAATGATGTAAGCGTGCCGTAGTTCAATCGCGAGCGGGTAGCATTGATCGACTTTGTCATGAATAGAGTGTCCATGCGTCGAAATGTTTTTGTAACCGACTCTATAATTGCTTGCAGATCCTCAGAATCATAATCTTCCCCTGTCAGAACGTCGTCCATTACTCCTTCGAATGACCGCTCGTTCAGAAGCGCTTGTCGTACGCGTTCTCGGGCCTGTACGGTGCTATTAGTAAAGACATCAGCCCACACCTCTTTCGCAAGCCGACCGCCCCAATTCTTTGAGAACCCCGCACCGAGTAGCAGCATCCTCTTCCCGGATTGACTGACGCTCATCCAATTCCCTCTACAGCGCACCGCCGGATCATCCCGCAGGCGCCCTGCCTCGTTCACAGCGACAGTGATTGAAATCTCAAATCCCAACTCTACTCGTAATCGCG
Organism: Methylocella sp.; assembly: GCA_050728715.1. Classification (GTDB taxonomy): domain Bacteria; phylum Pseudomonadota; class Alphaproteobacteria; order Rhizobiales; family Beijerinckiaceae; genus Methylocapsa. The sequence goes on along the minus strand of JBOHJT010000043.1, from coordinate 7,751 downwards.
CTCACTTCCCGATACAAAATCGCGCAAAAATTTCGCCCAAAATATCCTCGACGTCGACTGCGCGCCGAGCGCCCGCGCGGCGGCCTCAAAAGCCTTGCGGTGGCGCTCCCGCGCGATCAAGCCCGCATGGCCATCGCCCAACGCCGCGCGTTGGTTCGGCGTTCTGCAGCGACTTCCCATTGCCGCCGGAACCGTCGTCCGAACCGGAGTCGAGCGGGTCGGCGCCCTGAACTAAGTTCTGGTAGGCTCCGCTGCGTGGTGGTTCGCAAAGTGAACGGGAAATTAGAAACGGTTGAAGGGAACCCAAATGGACAACAATGTGATGCATATCTTTGGGTTTGTGATAAAGCCCATCCACGTTTCAGTCTTCTACAACTCCATTTTCTTGCTGATGGGTGCAGGAAGCATTTACGCCTGGTTAAAGACACGCTGGCAGTCACGCGGGAATCGCCGGATGGACCGCTATGTGCACTCTGTGAATGAGGTTTCGGAAATCGACAGAGAAGGATATCGAACGTTAAAATTGAGGAATCTCGGTATGGTCGAGCATGTCCACACCGTTATTCGTGGTGACAAGGTTCGTACATGGCTCATAGCGGCAGCCTGTCGATGTAATTGGGTACATCGATTCATAAAGGATTCGAATCCAAAGCATCAGGGAGCGATTCTTGAAGCGGCGCGCAATGTTCTTGTAGCGCATTTTGCCGATGGTGTGTTGGCGCATCTGCTTGATTTATCAACGTTCGAAAAGAAAGTCCTTTTCTCGCTGACCGGTTCTGACACAGAAATCGGCGGTGTTCGTATGATCCGAAATGTGATCGCCAGCGAAGATGTCCTGCATATAGCGCAGGAGCATCCGGCAGACAAATGGCGTTTTGAAAATGAACACCACAAGGTACGTCTGCAAACGTTGCGCGATATGGCGGAGGCTCATTTTGAAGATGGTGGATATCGTATCGGAGAAAACGGCTCGAAGGTGCTCATCATCGGAGAAGCTTTTGCGCGCATAAGGATTTGAAAAGTGGATCTGCGCTTAGAGGGACCACGGCTCTGCCTTGCGTTGGAAGTCGAATGGAGGCAAGATTGGGCTTAGAGCGACTCCTCTATCTGGGGAATGTCGGCTAAGAAGTTTACAACTCTCCCAAATACGCCATCACAGCTAAATCGTTTCATGCTATAGGGCTTCTATGCCAGCTAAGAAAACAAAACTGACTGATACAGAGCGCGCGATAGCGCGCGAGATCGGCACTGAAACGACTTTCCGTCGCCTCTACCAGAACCTTCGTGCGCGCCGATGCCGAGATTGTCTGTCATGCGGGATTTAAACCTGCGTTGTCTGGACAGTTGGTCCTGAGAACCTTCGGGTTAATTGTAGTACCCTAGATTGGATTGTCTCGATAACGGTTGTAAGGCGGCCAAAACTAACTGAGGCACGCCGCGAGCCCGTGTCTCCACAAGCTGACGGCGGCGCGCGATAGGGACTGAAAATCTCAAATCCCAACCCTACGCATAATCGCACTCACTTCCCGATACAAAACCGCGCGAAAATCTCGCCCAAAATATCCTCGACGTCCACCACGCCAGTTAGTCTTTGCAGGGAAATCATTGCCACGCGCAAGTCTTCCGCTACCAGTTCGGCTGGAGCATCGGGATTGTCCATAACGCGCTCCAGCGCGCACGCCGCGGCCTCGAAAGCCTTGCGGTGGCGCTCCCGCGCGATCAGGCCCGCATGGCCGTCGCTCACCGTCGCGCGGGCAAACTCTTCCATTTTTTTGAGAAGGATATCGATATTTTCGCCGCTCTCTGCGCTGATGCAAAGCTCCGCCGCCAAACTTTGCTTATAGCCAGGGGGCAAAAGATCGCATTTTGTAAAAACCGGCCAGACCTCCCCGCCTTGAACGCCGGGCGGCGCGGGCGCGCAAGCCTCCGAGAGCCATAGAACGAGGTCGGCGGCCTTGGCTTTGTCTCTTGCGCGGAAGATGCCGATTTTTTCGACCGCGTCAAAACTCTCCGTTAGGCCCGCCGTGTCGATCAAGGTGACCGGGCAGCCGCCAAGATCTAAATGTACTTCGATTATATCACGTGTAGTGCCGGCAAAAGGGGAGACAATCGCCACGTCGCGGCGCGCGAGCGCGTTGAGCAACGTCGATTTTCCCGCATTGGGCGGCCCGGCGATGACGACGGTCGCGCCTTCGCGCAGCCGTTCCCCGGCCCGGCCGGCGGCGAGTTCCACTTTGAGCCCGGCAAGAACGGGGGCGAGAATTTTGTCCACGCGGCGGCCGGCGTCGCCCGGCACGCCCTCTTCCTCGGGAAAATCGATCTCGGCCTCAAAGAGCGCCGCCGCCTCCAGGAGCGCGGCCCGCCAGATCGCGGCCTGGCGCCCGAGCACGCCCTCGGCCTGTCGAAGGGCGGCGCGGCGCTGCCATTCGGTTTCCGCGTCGATGAGATCGGCGAGGCCTTCGACCTCCGCCAGATCCATCTTGCCGTTTACCAGCGCGCGGCGGGTGAATTCTCCTGGTTCGGCCGGGCGGGTGCCCGCGATGCCACCGATGGCCTTGACCATGGCGGCCACGACGGCGCGACCGCCATGGACATGGAATTCGGCATAGTCCTCGCCCGTATAAGTTTTTGGCGCGGGGAAAAAAATCGCAAACCCCTTGTCGATGGCTTCGCCCGTGGCGGGATCGCGGAACGCCGCGAGCGCCGTCATGCGGGGTTTGGGAAGTTTTCCCGCGATGCGCCTGACGATCCCCCGCGTGGCCGCCCCCGAGAGGCGCAGGACCGTGATCGCGACCCGGCCCGCCCCCGACGCGACGGCGAAGATTGTGTCCTTGTCCATTGGTGGAATTCTTTTTTATTGTTTTATATTGGCGGCGATAGCCGTCGGGCCGCGTGGCCCGCCACGAATGAGCGCACCGCGACCCTGGCGGCGATGGGGCGGCTCCATCCATAAGCAAGCCGGCGTTTAGGCGGAATATTCGAGTTGGACGGAGGCAAGGATTTTTTCAGGGTTGCGCGAGCCCGGAATGCATCGATGATTTTACCTTCGCCTTGAAGCCCATGTAGCTCTGAATGGCGGCGCGCCCAACCGTGCCGGCCTTGAGAGGCTTCCAAACCAAGTCATCCGGATTTCTATCCGGCGCATGGGGTGGAAGATGGATCCCACGCTCTTGAGAAACCCGGCGAGATCGTCGCGCGGCCGACAGGGAGCGCCTAGACCGTTTTCGCGTTACTTCGAACCGGTCTCGCTTTTTCCGGCGCCTTCGTTCAAGCGCGCGGGCTTAAGAGCATTCCGGCTGAAGCCGAAAATGCTCTGCGCGCGGCCGCCCCGGGGCCAATGGGCCGGGCCGGAGCTATTTTTCCCGCTATTTCTTCTTGGGCGGGGCCGTAACCTTTAAGGTCGAGGGGGCGGACGCCGCGACCTTCGGCTTCTCCTTCTTCGGTTTCTTGGCTTCACGGTTGCTGCGAACTTGACCTTTTGCCATCGTCTTTCTCGCTTGAGGAGGCTCGCTCGCCGCGAGCATAGCATCACCCGGCGGGTGGTTCAGTTTAAAGCCGGCCGATAAGATCAAACAGCGGGATAAAAAATCCAATCCGATGCCGGAATCTTCTGTTTGGGCTTTATCCTGGCAGGAGACCCGTAATCAGCTTGACTCGTCTGCAATCCCTTTCGAAGTCTTTTTAGGTATACGGCCGCATGGACGGAAACAAGGCGCCGAGCCGATTTCGCTAATTTGGAGCCTAGCACATTTCGCTCGCGTCGTCGTAGCGCCCGACGTGAGTTCTCCACTCGATTGTTGGCGCGCGGTCCTTGCTCGTGCAATCCCGAGAAGCCAATTTCGCGAAGCGGCGCACCGTGATGGCGGACTTGAGGCTATTGTGCCTCGCCATTCGCGCGGAGGCGCGGGCAATCGCGCAAGGGCGCATGGACACAGCGAACGATCCTTTGAAGATTGCCCCGCGCACCGCCGGAGACTTCGCCTGCGAATGGAACAGGTCCTATCCGCGCGAGGCCGCCTTCGACCTCCTTCATGGCCTGCATCCGACGGCGCGGATCCTGGACCTCGCCGCTGATCGCGGATCGCGCCGTGTCGCCAGCAGCCGTGAGGGGCAAGAGGCGAAGAATACGCGGCGTGCGAAGGTCCTTTTCGAGAGGACCCTCGTTCGGGGCGCTTCCCGCTTCTGGCGCGGTGGTTCCCGGTGTTGTCGCACCAGCCCCCGCCATGACTTTGGCCGCGGCGCCCGACTCCGTGACCGCGCCGTTCGCGCCGAAGACCGGTCATGGAATGACCCAATCGCTCCCTCAAACCAATTACACCAAGCGGATACGTCCTGACGGAGTTTTTGGGCTAAAACAGGATTCGCGCGCTCCGGCCGATGGAAGGTAGACCATGCAAGTCGTGATGCTGCTTTATCCCAGGTTCCAGCAGCTCGATCTCACCGGGCCATTCGAGGTATTCGCGAGGTTCGAGGAATTGAGCCTTCATCTCGTCTGGAAAACGCTCGATCCCGTCAATGATGCGAACGGCCTGCGCATCCTGCCTACTGACACTCTCGCGGGCAGCCCCCGGGCGGACATTCTTTTCGTCCCCGGCGGACCCGGCCAAATCTCGCTCATGGAAGATGCCGGGGTGCTGGACTTCCTGCGGCGGCAGGCGAGCGGCGCCCGCTACGTGACCTCGGTTTGCACCGGATCTCTTGTTCTGGCTGCCGCGGGGCTCCTCACCGGCTACCGGGCGGCATGCCATTGGCTTTCGCTCGATCAGCTTGCCTATTTCGGCGCGGCGCCGGTGAGCGAGCGCGTCGTGATTGATCGCGACCGGATCACCGGCGCGGGCGTGACCTCGGGCATCGACTTTGCCCTGACCCTGGCGGCGTGCCTCTTCGGCGAGGAACGCGCAAAACGCGCGCAGCTTGCCATGGAATACGACCCAAGACCGCCTTTTGTTGGCGGAGCGCCGGCGAGCGCCGATCCGGAGCTGGTCGCCAGCCTGCGCGCGGCAAGCGCGGCATTCCAGCACGAACGCGAAGCCGTCGCGCGCCGCGCCGCCGCCGCCTTGCGGATCGATTGACTCACGCACACCTCGACCGGAGCGATCGTCGGCGGCTCATTCGGCCAACAAGGTAAAAATCGCGCGTCCTGATACAACAAAACCTAACGGCCTTCCGGCATAGTCTTTTTAATCGAGGGAAAGAGGCCGCAATGTCAGCGCCGGAAAATCGAACGATGGAAAACCCGGCGCAAGAGCGCCAATATGAAACGCGCCGCCGCGTTCTCAAGAGAGCGCAGATCGTCTTCAAAGGCCGCGCGGCGGTGATCGATTGTGTGGTCCTCAGCCTGGAGGACAGGGGTGCCTGCCTCAAGGTGGAAAGTCCCATTGGAATTCCGGACTCATTTGATCTTGTGCTTGACCACGCAACGGTCGGCAATTGCCGCGTGACTTGGCGGAAAGCTACGCAAATCGGCGTTGAGTTCGAAGTGTCCGCGACCGTGGATAACCATTTGGCGTTGAGGGCCGCGCGCGAGGCGGAGCGGCTCCGGCGCAGCGCGGACCATTTGACCCGCGCTCAGCGGATCGCCCAAACCGGCAGCTTCGAACAGGATTTGCGGACTGGCGTCATCGAATGGTCCGGCGAAACCTTCCGGATCTTCGGTCTCGATCCGAATCTGCCCGCGCCGGTGGGGGAAGCTTTCCTCGCTCTCGTTCATCCCGACGATCGCGCCGCGTGTGAAACGGAGGCGCTCGCGCACCAAGCCGCCGCCGCCGGCCAGCTTTCCGACATGCCGCGCGTTTCCCTTCGGTTTCGCGTCGTCCGGCCTGGGGGCGCGGTGCGATGGATTCACAGGGAATCTGAATTGGTTTTGGATCATCATGGTGTGGCGGTCCGCTGGATCGGAGCATACAGGGACGTGACCGAGACTTATGAGGCGGAAGCGCGCATCGCCCATATGGCGCACCATGACGCGCTGACCGATTTGCCAAACCGGGTGTTGTTTCACCAGCGCCTGGACGAAGCGCTCTTGCGCGTGCGCCAGTATGACGAAAGGCTTGCCGTTCTGTATCTCGATCTCGATAAGTTCAAGAACGTCAACGACACCTTGGGCCACGCCACCGGCGACAAACTTTTGGTGGCGGTGGCGGGGCGTCTGCGCACGTGCGTGCGCGGCTCCGACATGGCCGCTAGATTCGGCGGCGACGAATTCGCGGTCCTGCAATTGCGGCCCGCCGGACCGCATGAGGCGGGCATCTTGGCCGAGCGCATCGTGACACATTTGAGCGAGCCTTATGATATCGAAGGTCAACAGGTCTTGATCGGAGCCAGCGCCGGCATCGCGCTTGCGCCAGCCGACGGCGAGGCCTCCGAGCAACTTCTGGGCAACGCCGACATGGCGCTCTACCGGGCCAAGGAGGACGGCCGGCGCGCCTTCCGCTTTTTCGAACCTGGCATGGGCGCCCCCGCTCGCAGCCACCGCGCGCTGGAACTTGATTCGCGCCATGCGCTCGCGGCCGGCGAATGCGGTTGACGCCCGGCGCTCGCGCCGGCCGGCGGCTCACCCGACCAATAAGGTAAAACTCGCGCGTTCCGATACTACAAAACGTAACGGTCTTCTGGCATAGTATTGTGACACGAGCGGAAGAGGCCGCAATGTCATCCGCGGAAAATCGAACGATGGAAAAACCGCCGCAAGAGCGCCGCAGTGGAGCGCGCCGCCGCGCTCTCAAGGAAGCGCGCATCGCCTTCAAAGGTCAGGGCGCGGTGATCGATTGTGTCGTTCGCAACCTGTCGGACCGGGGCGCCTGCCTCAACGTGGAAACTCCCATCGGAATTCCCGATACATTCGATCTTATGCTTGACCGCGCATCCGTCCGCCATTGCCGCGTGACCTGGCGGAAAGCCGCGCAAATCGGTGTTGAGTTCGCCTAAGCGACTTTTCCGGCTCCGCCTCGATCGAGCTTTGTTCGATATGGAAATCGAACGCCGAATCAGATTTTCCGGCAACCGTGTAACTGTCGTTAATCCGGGTTCGGAGCCCTGGACAGGGCCCGCAGGCGGCTCAATCGGCCAACAAGATAAAACTTGCGCATTCCCAAACATCGAAACGCAACCGCCGCGTGCCACGTTTGCAGGAGAACCGTCGAGAAGTGCCGGATGCCGGCGGCGCGCCCGATCCATTGTCTCAACACTTTGCCCAAATCCGGCGTTGGCGGCGCCGCAACCACGATCCGAACCCCGGTAAGGATGAACGATGCTGCGTGTCTATGCTTGCCTCACCGAACAACATGATCTCCGGCTTGTCTTCCTCGCCGCATTGATTTGCATTGCCGCTTGCTCGACATCCATGAAACTTTTCATTCGCGCCAACGCGGAGAAGGACCGGGCGCATTCATGCTTGTTTGGGGCGGCCGCGGTCTTCGGCGCGGGCGTGTGGGCGACCCATTTCATTGCCGAGCTGGCCTATGAGCCGGGTTTTCCCGTACACTACGATGCCGGTTTGACCGCGGTTTCGTTAGTGGCCGCGATAGGAGCCATCTGGCTCGCGATGTTTGTCGCGCACCGGTATGCGGCTCCCATGCTGGGCGGCGCCATGATCGGGGCGGGCATCGCCACGATGCATTATATCGGGATGGCCGCGTTGCGGGCACCAGCCCAACTGCGCTGGGACGCCGGCTTTGTCCTGGCGTCGGTCGCAATTGCCATGACCTTCGCCGCCGCCGCGATGCGTGTCTCGTCATGGGGACCGGTCTTGC
>JBOHJT010000042.1:0-16404 GCA_050728715.1 Methylocella sp. | reverse complement strand
GGCATCGGCGAACTGGTCCTGCCCGAAAACGAACCTGGTTCGTCAATCATGCCGGGCAAGGTCAATCCGACCCAGGCCGAGGCGCTGACCATGGTCTGCGCGCGGGTTTTCGGCAACCAGGCGACAATCGCGTTCGCCGGTTCGCAGGGCCATTTCGAGCTCAACGTCTATAAGCCCGTCATCGCCTTCGCGTTTCTCGAAAGCCTCGGCCTCCTCGCGGACGCCGTGGACAGTTTCCGGCGCCATTGCGTCGAAGGGCTTGCCGCGAACAGGAAGCGGATCGACGAATTGATGCGGCAATCCTTGATGCTTGTCACCGCGCTTGCGCCAAGGATCGGTTACGACAATGCGGCGAGGATCGCCAAGGCCGCGCATCTTAATGGAACGAGCTTGCGGGAAGAGGCGCTCGCCTCGGGGCTCGTCGGCGCCGCGGAGTTCGATGCGCTAGTTCGCCCGGAAGCCATGCTGGCCCCAGACGATTGACCTCAATTTGGCAGCCAGCCGAAGTAAACGCAGGCGAACAAGAAGATACCCATCAAGGCCCGGTAGGCGGCAAAGGGCCAGGCCGAGAATCGCTCGAGAGCACGCAACAAGCCCCAGATCGCGACGAAGGCCGATAGCGACGCGATCAAGAGGCCGAAGCCCAGGATCGACCAGCCATGCGCATCGAGATGCGCCTTGTGCAGTTCCCACATTTCCTTCAACCCGGCGGCGGCGATGGCCGGCACCCCGAGCAGAAACGAAAAGCGGGCCGCTTCCGCGCGCTTGAGGTCCCGAAACAAGGCCGCGGTCAGCGTCGCGCCCGATCGCGAAACTCCGGGAATGAGCGCCCCCATCTGCGCAAGCCCGATGACCATCGCGTCTTTCAGCGTCGCGTGATCGAGGGTCCGTTTATGTATGGAGTAAATCTCGGCGAGCGCCAGAAGCGCGGCCATGACGACGCAGGCGATGGCGATGACGGTGAGGCTGCGCAACGGCGAATGACAGGCGTTGAGGACTGGCGACAACAATTGGCCGGCGGCGACGATCGGGAGCGTGGCGAGAACAATCCATACGGGAAAACGGAAATTCCAATCCTGGAAATCGCGGCGGCGCATGGCGCCGAGCGAACCCAACGCGATGCCGCGCACATCGGCCCAAAAATAGCTGACAACGGCGGCGAGCGCCGCGACCTGCATCGCGGCCGAAAACGCCGATCCCGGATCTCGCCAGCCGAGGAAAGCCGGGACGATCCGCATATGCGCCGTGGAGGAAATCGGCAACAGCTCGGTAATGCCTTGAACGATGCCGAGAAAGCCAACCTTGGCGTAGCCGAGAGCGACAAAGCCGGTATCGAGTCCTTCGGTGCAGGCAACGGCCATGACTCAATCTTCCTGGAGGTTTGCGCGCTGGAGGATTGCGCGGCGCCGCCGCGCGAAGCCCAACTTGCCCAGATTCGCTCAAAGAAATCAATGGCGCCAACCATGCGAGGGCCTGCAAGGGAAGGGCGCGAACGGCTTCCGGGTCCATCCGCCGGCCGCCCGCATGGTAAATAAATATTAAGTATATTGGTAAATATATTTTCCGGCGCATTAACTATATATTCACGTTATTAAAAAGTAAATTACTTATTTGCCGATAACCATGCGTCGCGATAACCTTCATATAAAGTTGTAACTCTTCTATAAGCTTTCGTGAACACGCGAAGCTTCCCAATTTCGGCCAGATTCACATTGCTTTCTTCGCGAGGTTGCACAGTTTTCGCTGGAAATTTGGAACGTCTGAAAGGCACCAAACCATGATTCGCAAGTTTCTCGTGCCGGCGGCGGCACTGGCCGCCACCGCGCCGGCTTTCGCGGCCGATCTGGCGCCCCCGCCGGTCTACGCCCCCCCGGTTCCACTCTTCACCTGGGCCGGCCTCTACCTCGGCGGCCAGATCGGCTATGGCTGGGGCACCGACACCCTCACCGTCTTTCCGGCGGGCTTCGGCACAAACTTCACCCCGAACGGCGTCGTCGGCGGCGCCCATGTCGGCTATAATTTGCAGTTCAACCAATTCGTCGCCGGGCTCGAAGGCGACGTCGAGGGAACGGGCATCAGCAGGTCCTTCAGCCCCGGCGGCGTGCTCTACAATACGAGCATCCCCGTGCAGGGATCAATTCGCGGACGTCTCGGCGTCGCATTCGACCGGGCACTGCTCTACGCGACGGGCGGCGCCGAATTCGCGGGCTTCAATACGAGCGAAACCGGCTTCCCCGGCTTCGACCAAAACTCGACAACCCGCACGGGCTGGACGGTCGGCGGCGGCATCGAATATGCCGTCACCGGCAATTGGTCGATCCGGGCCGAATACCGCTACGCGGATTTCGGCCACTTCGCGGACGCCACGCCCAACACATTCGGCTTTGGCTCCTTCGTCAATCGTCACGAGACCGAAAACGCGGTTCGCGCGGGCTTCAGCTACAAATTCGATGCCTTTGGCGCGGCTCCGGTCGACGCGAGATATTGAGTCGCCTCGACATGCAATCGATCCCGGCCGAGCGCAAGAATCGTGCCGGGATTTTAGCAATGGCGTCTTCTGTTGCGGATAGGTCACGGGGCGGGATATTCGGCACTTTTGACGCGGATTTCATCTTCTAAGCAATAGTAATGGCGTATTCTGCCGAAAGCTTCAAACCTCGGAAGGGATAAAGCACATGTATCGTAAATTCCTCCTGGCATCGGTTGGTGCCATCTCGCTCACCGGATCGGCGGCGCTGGCAGCCGATCTTCCTTCCCGCGCGCCGCCGCCGGTCTATCTGCCGCCGCCCCCCATCTTCACCTGGACCGGCATTTATATCGGTGGCCAGGTCGGTTACGCTTGGAGTAATGGCAGCAATCACTTCGCTGGATTTCTTCCAGACGGCACCGTTATCGATACCTCCGCCGGCGGTACTCCGAACGGGGTGATTGGCGGCGGCCATGTCGGTTTTAACTACCAGATCAACCAATGGGTGATTGGCCTCGAAGGTTCGGTCGACGGGACCAGCCTGAGCAACACCGCCGTGGCCGCCTTCCCTGATGGCAGCACTCTGACGGCGCACTCGACCGCCGATATCCAGGGTTCGATTCGCGGCCGCCTTGGCGTTGCCTGGGACCGCGCCTTGATCTATGCCACCGGCGGTGTTGCCTTTGGCGGCTTCAACACCGACGTGTCGATCGCAGACCCCGCCGTGCCCTTCTTCGCCACCGCCAACCGTTCGAACACCCGCGTTGGCTGGACGGTCGGCGGCGGCATCGAATATGCCATCACCAACGATTGGTGGGTCAGAGCGGAATACCGCTTCACTGATTTCGGCAATATCAGGGACGGGACTGGGATTCCCCCGATCGGCTTTTTTAACGAGGGCCGTCGCCTGCAGCAAAACCAGGTGCAGGTCGGCTTCAGCTACAGGTTCAACCTGGGGGCTCCCTACCCGGTCGTCGCGAAATACTAAGCTGCGGGCTCCTTTTTCCACGCCAGCAAAACCCGGCCTCGCGGCCGGGTTTTTTGATCGCCAACCGTGGCGCCCCATCCGTGGCATTCCCGCCACAGTCGCCGAAATAACGCCGCGCATGAGCCAATAATGGTTGCGGGCGCGCCACAACGGCGTAGTTGTTTAGAAGTTCATTTTTCAAGGGAGAAAACCCCATGCGCCGTCAAATCCTTCTGGCATCGGTTGGCGCCATCGCCATCGCCGCTCCGGCCTTCGCGGCCGACCTCGGGACACGCCCCCCGCCGCCGGTCTATCTGCCGCCGCCGCCGATCTTCACCTGGACCGGTCTCTATTTGGGCGGCCAGATCGGCTACGCCTGGGGCAGCGATCCCATCGACGTAGTGGATTTCACAGGTTTTTCTCCTCCTGCCTTTTTCAACACTAAGCCGCAGGGGGTGATCGGCGGCGCCCATCTCGGCTACAATCTGCAGATCAATCAATGGGTCGTGGGCCTCGAAGGAACGGTCGACGGTACCAGCGTCGAGGGGACAAGAACATCGGCGGGTGGGTTTGTCACGATGCACTCAAACGCGGACGTGCAGGGTTCGATCCGCGCCCGTCTCGGCGTCGCCTTCGACCGCGTCCTGATCTACGGCACCGGCGGTGCCGCCTTCGCCGGCATCACGAATGGTTACACGCTCGGCGCGCCTTTCTTCGTGAACGACGAGACCGATTCGAAGACCCGCACGGGCTGGACGGTTGGCGGCGGCCTCGAATATGCCGTCACCAACAATTGGTCGATCCGGGCCGAATACCGCTACTCCGATTTCGGCCGCAGCCCGGACTTCCCGTTCTCCCCTATCACCCTCGGCACCGTGTCCTTCACCCATCATCTGACGCAAAGCCAAGTTCAGGCCGGCTTCAGCTACAAGTTCAATTCCTTTGCTCCGCTTCCGGTCGTCGCCAAATATTGAATAGGCGTTTTCCGGATCCGGCTATTCTCCCGCACGCAAAACACAACCCGGCCCTCGCGGCCGGGTTTTTTGTTGCTCGCGCGAGAAGCAATATGGCGGTTCCGCCAGCTTTCCGTGGTATTTCCGCCACAGTGCTCGAGATAATGCGGTGCATAGGCCAACAGCGGTTGAAGACCGGCGCAAATCGCGTAACCTGCGGGAGCGCTAACTTAAACGTCATTTGAGGAGACAAAATATGTTACGCCGCACTCTCTTGGCATCGGCCGGCGCCATGGCGCTCACCGGTACGGCCCTCGCGGCCGACCTTCCCTCGCGCGCCCCGCCGCCGGTCTATCTGCCGCCGCCGCCGGTCTTCACCTGGACCGGCCTCTATGTCGGCTTGAATGCCGGCGGGACTTGGAGCAGCAGCAATACGGTCGATGTGGACACGGTTGACGCGTTTGGCAATCCCGGCCTCGGTGGGGGGCCGGCTGCTGGCGTAGCGTCTGCCGCGCTCGCGACCGCCAACGTCCCCGTTAGCACATCTGGGTTCATCGGCGGTGGCCAGATCGGCTATAATCTCCAGTTCGCCAACAACTTCGTCGCCGGCATCGAGGCGGACATCCAGGGCATCGCCGCCAGCAGCGGCGCAAAGACCGTGTTTAGCCAGGCAGCGATCGCCGGTTTCCCAGGAAATCCGATTGGTCAGAACTTATCTTCCAGCAGGAGACAAGATTACCTCGGCACCGTGCGCGGCCGGTTGGGCTTTACCATCACGCCGACTCTGCTTGTCTACGGAACCGGCGGTCTGGCTTATGGCCAGACGGCTTCGAGGACCAGTATCACGCAGCAAGTGGAGAATGCTCCGGCCTTGCCCAATCAGTATTCCTCTTTCGGCAGCATTTCCAACTCGCGCGTCGGCTGGACGGCCGGCGGCGGCCTCGAATGGTTGTTTGCTCCGAATTGGAGCGCCAAGGTCGAATATCTCTATTACGATCTCGGCAGCGTGACGTACGGCCTCAGCCCGTTGGAGAATTTCAACATCGCGGGGACGCCCTTTACCGCCGGCGCTCCCTCCGCTAGGACAAGCTTCAGGGGCAATATCGTCCGCGCCGGTATAAACTATCACTTCAACCTTTGGGGTCCGCCTCCAATCGTCGCCAAATACTAAGATCGACGCAAGTCAGCTCCTTTCGGGCAAACTTAAAACCCGGCCGCGATGCCGGGTTTTTTGTTGCTCTCGCGAAAAGCAATATGGCGGCCTGCCCGCTTTCCGTTGCGGTTCCGCCACAGGGCGCGAGATAATGCGGGGCATAGGCCAACAGGGATTGAAGACCGGCGCAAACCGCGTAACCTGCCAGAGCGTTACCTTGATTTCCTTCGAGGAGACAAAGCATGTTACGCCGTATTCTCTTGGCATCGGCCGGCGCCACGGCGCTCGCTGGCGCGGCCTTCGCGGCCGACCTTTCCTCGCGCGCCCGGCCGCCGGTCTTTTTTCTGCCCCCGCCGCTGATCTACACCTGGACCGGCCCCTATGTCGGCGTGAACGCTGGCTATGAGTGGTCGGCCAGCAATACGGTCGACGTGGACACGGCGAACTTATTTAACGAGGACAGTCCCATGGCTATGACCTATGGCCCAGGGGCTGCCGCTGGCGCGACCGGCAACCTTCCCGTGCAAACCAACGGCTTCATCGGCGGCGGTCAGATCGGCTACAATTTGCAGTTTGGCAACAGCTGGGTCGCCGGCATCGAGGCTGATATCCAAGGCATCGCCGGCTCCAACGGCTCCGCCACCGCGTTTACCGTGACGCCGAGGCCCGGCTTCTTCCCGCCAGATACTGTTGCTACGTCTCTTTCCGTCACCAAGCGCATCGACTATCTCGGCACTTTGCGCGGCCGCTTCGGCTTCCTCGTGATGCCGACTCTGCTGATCTATGGAGAGGGCGGTCTAGCCTACGGCGGAGTCCAGTCGACAACCTCCATCTTTGGGGCGGAAGATCCATTCACGGGCAGCACAAATTTTTCCGGAGCCGGTACTAGCTCGACGTCGCACGTCGGCTGGACGGCCGGCGGCGGCCTCGAATGGCTGTTCGCTCCGAATTGGAGCGCCAAGGTCGAATATCTCTATTACGATCTCGGCGACGTGACTTACGGCACGGGCCCGATGATTACCGTCGAGACATTAAACCCCATTGTAAACTTCATCAATCAATCGCGTACCACGACGCGCTTTAACGGCAACGTCGTCCGCGCCGGCTTGAACTATCACTTCAACTTGGGCGCGGCTCCAATCATCGCCAAATACTAAGATCGAAGCAAGTCAACTCCTCCCGGACAAACTCACGCCCGGCCGCGAGGCCGGGTTTTTTGTTGCTCTCGCGAGAAGTCATATGGCTCCGTTGAAGACCCGCGCAACTCGCATAAGCCGCCAGAGCGTTAATCCAGTAGCGTGGATCTTTCGCGTTCCATCTTATCCTGGAAGCCGTTTCACTCCCCGTAATTCTCTTTGAGATAATCCCCGATGGTCTTGGCGTCCGCCGGATCGATCGGCGCGCCAAACGCGTTGATCATTTTGGCGATTTCCGCATCCCAATGCGCCGCGTCGAGAAACGGCGAATTCATCACGATGTAATCGAGGCTATGACAAGCGCCGCACTGGCCCTCGACAAGATCCACGCCCGGCGCCTGCTTGAGACGCACGGCCTGTTCTTCGGCCCGCGGCGAAGCCGGGACAAAAGCCAGCGCGGCAAAAATCGCGATCCACCGCATGGCCTTTTCCTCAATTGACATCGAGCGTCAATGTTTGCGCGACGTTGTTATTGTAGCCCGCCGGGTTTGGGATCAGCTCCCGCGCCTGGGTTTGGCCGATCTTGTTGGTGGCGCGGGCGGTGAGCGCCAGTTTGCCGCGCCGCATGGGGGTAAACTCATGGCTCCAGGTACGAAACGCGAATTTGCCGAAGTCTTTTCCGAGCACCGCTTGCATCCAGCTATTGCCGCCGCTGGCCGAGACCTCGACCATGCTGATGCCATAGCCGCCGTCCCAGGCAATCCCGTTTATGGCCGTCCTGCTTCCCGCCTTGATGCTCGCGCCACCGTATGGGCTCGTGATGAGCGAGTTCACGACGATCTCGGTGATCGGCGTAGTGACGGCCGTCTCCTGCGAAACGAACCGCGCCACCAAAGGGAATTTCCCGGCCGGAATCCGGTAGGCCGTCTTCATCCAATACCCATCGAAGGGCCTGGTCACGGCCGTGATGCTGGTAATGTGCTTCACCCAATAGGTCGCGGTCCAGCCGGGCACGACGATCCGCGCCGGAAAGCCGTTCCAATGGGGCAGCGGCTCGCCATTCATCTCATAGGCGACGAGCGTCGTCTCCTCGATGGCTTTCCATACGGGAAGGCTCTTTACGAGGTCCGGCGTCCCGTCGAGGACGGGGCCGTCGGCGCCGTCGAACACCACTTCAACCGCCTCCTTCTTGAGCCCAACCAAGTCGAGCACATGCTTTAGCCTGGCGCCCTTCCAGCGCGCGCAGGCCATCGCGCCATGGCCCCATTGGACGCCGGCGACATGGGGCTGAAACAATCCGCGGCGGTTTCCCGAGCATTGGCAGACGGCAGCGACTTCGAATGCGGGCAGCGTCTTCAAGTCCTCGAGTCCGATTTGCAATTCGCCGTTGGCGCCCTCTCCGCCCAAATTCAGTTTCCACGTGCCAGCGTCGATTTGCGGAATGTCCGCGAGATGATAGCGGACGAAAAATTCGTCGTTGGGGGTGAAGGCGGTACGCAAATAAGCGAGCGGCGCCTCGTAATTGGGCGGCCGGCTGGTCAGCCGGATCAGCGGCTTTTTGCCGGGCAGAGTGTCGAGAATGGCATCCGCCCGCGTTCCCGCCGGCAGCAGGGGCGAAAGCCTGAGGAGGCCGCTGTTTGTTGACCCGGCGCCGGCCGCCGGAACCGTCAAGGCACCGCCGCCGGCCAATGCCAGCGCCCCGCCCGCCGCTTCCAGCAATCCGCGCCGTGTGATCATGAAGCTTCTCCATTGAGGCGGCCGGACGCGATGGGCGGCAGCCACGAATCGCAATTATACCACGTTCACGTTAGAGCCCGAAAATCCCTTGGGGTTGATGACGCGAAAATTGGCGGTGACCGAAGTGCGAAAGCTTGCCCGGTTCTTGGCGACTTTGCCGGGAGCATGGCCGCGAGCTAAGCGCGAATCTGGGCCTTCCAGGCGATACCCTTGACTGGCTGCGGCCGGCTCTCGTTCACGAACTCGTCCGGCGGGCGGGGAGCCCGCGTTTGAGGCCGGCTTTCGGGTTCCATCTGCCGGAGGGTGTGGCGGCCCCGTGCCGGCCACGGGCGGAAACATTATACCGGCGGCGTGATTGTCATGCCGGGGGACTTCCCTCCCAACGGCCCATTACGGAAGCAAGCACGGCCGCGCGCTCAAGCGGACCGGCGGCGTGCTGCCAAATTTGGCGAGGCGGCGGCCTTTCTGGAAACGCTTTAAGGGAGGCTCGCCGGCTTGCGGTCGGCCGTTGGCTTTGCCCCCATGCCCGGCACGGGATGGCCATCCTTGGGGTGAAGCACTTCCTTAAGCCTGTTGCGCTCGAAAATGATGACCACGAAAATCGACAGGAAAAGGGGAATCAGCAGGTAGGCAAGCCGGAAGACCAGCAAAGCCGCCAGCACCTGAGTTTTTGGCATCTCCGGCATGGCGCTGATGAAGAACCATTCAAAAACGCCTAAGCCGCCTGGCGCACTGGACCAGAGCGCGGCGCCAAACGAGAAGAGGAATACGCCGAGCACAATGAAATAGCCGGGATTGCCGGCCTCCGGCAAAGCGAAATAGATTATTCCAGCGGCTCCGAGGATTTCGAGGGGCGCCGCCAGCAATTGCCGGGCGGCGATTTCCGATTTCGGATATTCCAGCCGGAAACCTCTTATTATCAGGGGCTTAAATCTGAAAATGGAACCAATCACATAGACGGCGACGCCGCTGAGAAAAACAACCCCTACCAGCCGGGCGGTCGTTGGATCGGCGAGAAAGCGCAAATATTCCGGCAGCAAGCCGCGGAAGCGGCTTAGTTGCTCCGGCTCCAAAACCGAAATGAGGCCGCCGAGAAGGACAGTGCCGAGCAGGAACGTCAACGAGCAGACGGCAACAAGAACCGCGACTTGCGCGGCGCTCAACCCTTTCGAGTGGTAGGCGCGATAGCGGATCATCCCGCCCGAAAAAACGGTTGCGCCAATATTATGCGAGAAGGCGTAGGTCGTAAAGGAGCAGAGCGAGATAAAGACCCAGGAAATATTCGTCACGCCGAGATGGAGCAGCGCGATCCGGTCGTACCAAGCCAACGCCGCATAAGCGACGAGCGTCGATAGGCTCGCCAGCAGATAATTTCCGGGCGCAATCGATTTCAGGTGACCCCAGACCTCCGGCCCAACAGCTTCACCTTTGAACTCCCGGTGGAGAAGCCAGAGCGAAACCGCAACTGCGGCGACGCCCATCAGCGGCCAGGCAAAATCAAGAATGCGCTTCATCGCTTTCCGGCGGACATGGTTGGCCCCGCCGCGATGCGAGCCCCCGCCGCCGTGCCCGGGCGGCATCCGTGCACAATGCGTGCCCGGATAGCAAGGGGTAACTTCAAGGAACCCGCGCGGGTCATGCGGAACCATCGCCAATGCCTTCGTCTCACACGAAAATAAGCAAGAAAGTTCAGGCTTCAATGCGCGCGCGCCGAGCCGGATTTCCGGTCGCTATCCCGCCAGCAGGGTCGTGCCGCCGCCATCGAGAATCCGCCCTTTGCCCTGGCCGGCAAGCGCTTCGTCAAGAAAAAGGCGAGCCTCGTCGAGCTGACTCGTCAGTTCCTCCGCCGAACGCTGGAGGTTGTCGCGCCGCGCGCGCGCGGCGCGCGCGTAAGTTGGATAGGCAAAATGGGATATATCGGATATCCCGGCACGTTGCTCCTCGATTGCGATTTCACGCTCGAGTTCCCGCGCCATCTTGGAAAACTCGGCGATCATCGTTTCGATCTGCGCGACGCGGCGGCGCGTTTCGTCGACCTGAAAGCGTCTGAGACGCGCAAGGGTATCCCGCGACTTCATTATTTCAACTCCAAGACGCAGGTTGGACTCGGGACAAGGTCTTGAAAGAAGGGCCAGATTTTGTCCACGAGGACCTGTTCCAACTCATTGATATAACGCGGGTCCTTATCGATCGGATGAACACATCCGATGGGGCAATGCGCTAGCCCGGTTAGCCCGCGGGGTTTTCCCGCGCGGTTCAACCCTGCCCCAGTAAAGTTGCCCATTCGTTACCGGTGAGCGAGACGGCGCAAATCTTTCATCGCCGTGGCCGGCGTGTATAGTTGTCCCGTGCTTCGATTCGGCGCCGCGCGGCGGCGGCGCCATCTGCGGTCTCGCGGGGTCTTGAACCTCGCGGGATCAAAATCCAACCATCGCTGTCCTTCGTCGCGCAAGCTTCGTTCGCCAAGATTTGCGGCAAGATGCGGCGGAACGAATCAACCGCCTGACCGTGGCGGGGCAGGGGACGGCGAGTTTGAACCGTCTTTTCGACGGAATGTTTTTGTTAACCAATGCCCGTTAAGGTTACGGAATTCGTAGCGAGCCCCCATCGCGAGACAACCGGCCTGAACAGCCGCCGCGGGGGACTTGAAGCGATCTTGCGCGCCGGCAAGGCGACCGACGGGGGAAGGCTGGGACCTCACATGCGCGTTCTACTGATTGAAGACGACAGCGCGACGGCGCAAAGCATAGAGTTGATGCTCAAGTCCGAGAGTTTTAATGTCTATACGACAGATCTCGGCGAGGAAGGTATCGATCTCGGCAAGCTTTACGATTACGATATCATATTGCTCGATCTGAACCTCCCCGACATGTCAGGCTACGAGGTGTTGCGCACTCTGCGCGTCGCCAAGGTCAAGACGCCGATCCTCATTCTTTCGGGCCTCGCCGCGATCGAGGACAAGGTCAAGGGCTTGGGCTTCGGCGCCGACGATTATTTGACCAAGCCGTTCCACAAGGACGAACTGGTCGCGCGCATCCAGGCCATCGTGCGGCGTTCGAAAGGCCACGCCCAATCGGTCATCGCGACGGGAGATCTTATCGTCAATCTCGACCAGAAAACCGTCGAGGTCGCGGGCGCGCGGGTGCATTTGACCGGCAAGGAATATCAGATGCTGGAGCTGCTCTCGCTGCGCAAGGGAACGACCCTGACAAAGGAAATGTTTCTCAACCACCTCTACGGCGGCATGGACGAGCCGGAACTGAAGATCATCGACGTTTTCATCTGCAAGCTGCGCAAAAAACTCGCCAATGCGAGCGATGGCCGCAATTATATCGAAACGGTTTGGGGACGCGGCTATGTCCTGCGCGAGCCGCGCGACGAGGAGGAACGAATCACCGCGTGAGCCTTCATTGCCGGCAGGTGGCGGCAATGAAGGACGCCGCTCCGAAGGTCCGGGGCGGCAATCCGCCCCGGACATCGGACGTTGGAGCATGTCCCGAAAAAGTTGCTTAACTTTTTCGATCAGGACGTGCTCCAACTCTTTGAGATTGAGCGAGTCCTTATCGATCAAATGATTCTATTTGATCGGGTCGCGCTCTAAGCAGCGCGGCGGAATTTCACGCTTGGGAAGTCCACTGGAACGTCGAGCGCTATGTTGACGTAATTGGTGAACAGGTTGAGCGCGACATGGGCGATAATCTCGACGATTTGACCGTCGCCGAAGCCCGCCGCGCGCAAGGCCTCGATATCCGCGTCCGCCACCTGGCCCCTGGCCTCGACCAGGTTTAGCGCGAAGGCGAGCGCGGCGGCGGTCTTGGGGTCATCTGAATGCCCGGCCTGGGCATCCGCCATGTCCTGCCCGCTCGCGCCCGCATTTTTTCCTAGCAGCGTATGCGCGGCGAGACAGTAGGAGCAGGCGTCCCGGTCGGCGACCGCCACCGCGATCTTTTCGCCAAGCTTGGCGCCGATCGTTCCCGCCCCAAGCGCCCCGAATGCGCCCCACATGCTCTTCAAGGCAGCGGGCGAATTGGCGACGGCGCGGAACATGTTCGGCGCCGTGCCGAAGGCGCCCTTGATCTGCTCAAGCACCGATTTGGCTTCGCCGGTTGCAGTCGCGGGGTCAATAAGGTTTACTCGTGACATCAGAGGTCTCCTTTGCTCTTCACATGGAGGTAGGCTTCTGGAGCGGAACGTCAGCGCCAACTGACGTTCCGCACCTTCTTCCCGTCCGGCGCGATACCGGACGAGCTTCGCCCGCCGCTCGGGCGAAAGGCTTCTGGAACTCGCTCAGTTTGATGTTGCGGGGCAGCTCCAGGGGATGGCTTGCGGGGTGACGGCCTTGTTCCACGCCACCAAATCCTCTTGCGGGGGGCATCGGACGAGCGGCGCCGGCGAAGTTTAGGGTCACGCCACTTGCGACATTCTGTTGGAGACGTCTCAAGGCCCTATCTCATGTTGCTTGTTCGCGCGGTCAAGCACGGCCCAGTTACGGGCCTGGTCGGCCGAAATGGCCGGCTCATGCTCGGCGCAATCGA
This sequence comes from Methylocella sp., assembly GCA_050728715.1. Classification (GTDB taxonomy): domain Bacteria; phylum Pseudomonadota; class Alphaproteobacteria; order Rhizobiales; family Beijerinckiaceae; genus Methylocapsa. Next base: position 3,456 of record JBOHJT010000042.1, on the reverse strand, counting down.
GGCGAAGGGCGCGGTCGCCAAAAGGCGCATCGACGAAAGCACAATGGTGAGGCGCCTCGGGCTCCGGATGCATATTCGGCCGAAAATATTTGCAGGTGACGCAAAGGCGCTGCGGCGGAATTGCCTGGCGAAGCTGCAGGCTCCTGATGAGCTTGATCAACGCTTTCAACAGTTGGGTTTGCTCGGTTTCGCTCAGATCCGCCAAAGCAGCGGCCGTATGGGAGGGACAGTCCGGCGCTTTTTGCGGCCAAGCGTTTGGCATAACCTTGACGACGACGGCGCGGGCGTCCACCGGATCGGCTTGGCGGCAAACGAGACCCTTGCGCTCCAGCGCGATCACCGAGTCGGTGACGCTTGGCTGGCGGACGCCAAGATGCCCGGCGAGAGCGCTCACCCGCATTCCGGCGGGGCGCGCCAGGAGCAGCCGCAGGATTGCGTCTTGCGCCGGACTGAGACCTCGCGGCGCGGCCGACCGGCGGACATCCGCCCGCATCACCGAAGCAAGCCGCCCCAGCCCATCCAAGAGGCGTTCTCGCAAAGCTATGGTTTCCATTCCCGCCATGCCAATTGAATAGGATTCCTATGTATAAAAGTCAACAGGCTGATGGAAAAGCTCCCCGCGCGCGCCGTCCGATCAGATAGGGCCGTTCGCTCGACAAGGACTCGTTTTAAATCAGGGTGTTGAAGACGGTTGCCTAGAACGAGGCGGACCATCGTTGTGTGAATGTCCGTCGCGCGATCAACCTTAGTTGATTGGCCTCTCCATTTCCGCGCGCAATTGCCGCATGAGCGCGGGGGTGACCTCACCATGCACCGGAAGCCCGCGGTCGCGCTCGTAGCGTGCGATCGCTCGCCGCGTTGTTGCCCCCGCCAAGCCATCGGGGTTCAGAACAAAACCCAATTTGACGAGCGCGCGCTGTGCCGCCAGCACCGATTTGCCGCGGGTGGCGAACGTTTCGGCTGCGGTGGGGGGCCGGGCAGGCGGCGCAGGCTGCGCCTTCAGCAATTGTGAAATTACGTCGCGCGGCGGCGAAGAAAGGATACGGGCCTGTCGCGGAAGCCCGCCCGCGGGCATCTCAAGCGACGGCTTTTCAACCGGCGATTTTTGCGCAGGCGGCTTTTCAACTGGCTTGTCTTGCGCCTCGATAGGTGGAACGGCGGGCTGAGGCCGCGGTGGGGGAACCGCGACCTGCCCGGTGATCCTTGGCTCCTTTGCAGGGGCGGCAGGGGCGGCGCGCGAAAAAAGCGGCGCCGGATGACGGGTCCTTTGCCAAACGAGCGCATTGAGGAGGATTGCGGCGGCCGTCGCGACGAAAAAACCAGTCACGAGAATGCTCAAATAGCGCCGGCCCCGCCGCCTTGTCCGGCGTGAGCCGCGCCTTCTCGCGGCAAGCAGCTTTTCCCGCAAATGTTTCAGTTTCGAAGCCGGTTCGCTCACAACAAAATCTTGATCGGCGGCGGCCAAGACTTCACGCAATTTTCTTCACCGTCATTTGCTTGTAAAGGTCATTCTGATCAGCGACTGGCAAGTGCGCAATCGTCTCTATCTTGGCCCGGATTCCCGCTTTGGCTGCCAAACCGCGGCAATCGCGCGGCAGAAGGACACGGACGCTGGTTCCTTTGCCCGGTTCGCTCGCCACCCTGATCGTGCCTCCCTGCAGGCCGACGAGGCCGCGCACGATCGAGAGGCCAAGACCAGTTCCTTTATCTTGCCGGTCCGGTAAGGCTTTGGCCTGAAAGAACGGATCGCCGAGCCGGACGAGGTCGCGAGCGGCGATTCCGATCCCGGTATCGGCCACCAGGATCACAAGCGAATTAGCTTCCACTCTCGCAATGATTGTCACGCTCCCAGTAGCGGGCGTGAACTTGATCGCATTTGAAAGCAGGTTGACGAGAATCTGTGTGCACACTCGTCTATCGCCGGTGATCTCTTCGAGATTTGCCGGATAGGCGCGCAGGAGCTCGACCCCATTGCTCATGGCATGAAGTTTCACCATGTCGCAACAAAGATCGATCAATTGCGCCACGGCAAAACGCTCGATCTCAATCGCCAAGGAGCCGGATTGGATTTTCGACAAGTCCAGGATCGAATTGACGACGGCGAGAAGATGCCGCCCCGACCGATGAATGATCCTCGCGTATTCGCGCTGTTTTTCGGGATCGGGCGGGGCCAATCGCGGATCGCCGAGTAACTCCGAGAAACCGGCGATCGCATTGAGCGGCGTGCGTAATTCGTGGCCCGCTTGGGCGAGAAAACAATCCTTGGCGAGGTTCGCTTCCTCGGCGCCGGCGCGGGCGTCTTCGAGAGCCGCCTCGCGAAGCTTGGCCTCCGTGACATCGTAAAAAACGGCGACGACATCGTTGTCCTGGCTTTCTCCTTGTGCCGCGCCGTATTCCCCGGCGCGGCGTGCCCGCATGGCGAGCCAAAGGAAAACCGGCGCGGTGTAATCGCCGCGGTCGACCCGCGCGGAGCCGCGCCAGCGCAAGGTCGCGTCGATCGTCACGGAGCCGGCGCTTGTGTCCGCGATGGTCTTCAGAAAGGCGGGTCTGTCAGCAACCTGGACACGTTCGAAAAAGCCGCGTCCCATCAATGCGCTTGGCCGCACCCCGAACAAGGCCTCGCAATTCGAGCTGACCGACGACACCGAGCCAGACCTGTCGCAACTGAGGACAAGGCAACCCATGGTCCAGGCCAAGCTATCGGCGCGCCCGGCCCGGACTTGTTCCGCCTCTCGGCGCATGGTCCGGTGGCGGACAAAACCGGTCCCAACGATCATGACGAGGACCGTCGCTGGGATCAGGGTCGGCAGCAAGCTCAAAACAACTCTCCGTGCCGCTTTCGATTTCGGGCTTGGAATTCGACGGACCAGCGGAGCGTGCCAGAGGCTTCTTAACCAAATCCCATTGAGCCCCGCCAAGCCTGGCCTGCGCGGTGTTGACGGCCGGAAAATTGTCCTATGGTATAGAAGCCGTTGCGAAGGCGTGCCCGAATAATGAGCAAAAGGTGAAGAAATCCGGGCGGGGCTTATGCACCGTCCGCGTCCTGACCTCGATTAAGCGGCGCTTAGCCGTGATCCGGTTGGTCTCTCCAAGGACTCGCCGAGATTGTTCCTGCGTCGCTCCATATTCTGGCTCCCGACCGTATCTGGGTCGATCTCTTGGCCAAGTGATCCCATGGCATCGGTTATGACCATGGCCAGGGCCGCGCGCGGGGTGCAAGGCATCCTGGGCCAGACGATCGGCAGCGCGCAAGCCGGGGCGGAAGAGGCCTGTTTGCGTGGCGCTGCCGCTTGTCTTGATGGAGAATGCCCATCTAAGCCGCATGTCGCAGGACAGCGCTCTGGCCGCAACGACATGACCCCGGCAAATTCGCCGGTTGTTGATGCCGCGCCCTCCGCAACTTAAGTATAATAAGGCGAACCCCTAGACGGAAATCTGGCGCCCGGGATGGGTGCT
>JBOHJT010000041.1:0-16473 GCA_050728715.1 Methylocella sp. | reverse complement strand
GATGCGCACCGGCAATCGTTGCACCACTTTGACGAAATTGCCTGTCGCATTCTGGGGCGGCAACAGCGCCAACGTCGAGCCGGTGCCCATCGTAAAACCGACGATCCGGCCAGGGAATACGCGCCGGTTGCCGTACATGTCGACATAGAGGTCGACCGCCTGGCCGATGCGCAGATCTTGCAATTGCGTCTCTTTGAAATTGGCGTCGACCCAGATTTCGTCGAGCGAGCGGATTGCCATCAGACCTTGGCCGGCCAAGACATTATTGCCGGGATTGACATTGCGGCGTGTGACAACGCCGTCAATTTCCGCGATGATCTCACAATAGCGAAGATTCAATTCAGCCTGATCAAGTTCCCGTTCGGCGGATTGGAGTTTCGCCTCGGCCTGCTTAACGGCCGGCGCCCCCGGCACGAGCCGGGCAAAGGTTTGGTCAATGTTGCCTTGCGGATCAAGTTTCTCGAATTGCTCGAGCATTAATTTCGGGGTTTGGTTGTACGAATGGATAACGCCAAGCTCGGCCGCAGTCTGAATCAAATCTGCCTGCGCCTGGAGAACTGAGGAAAAAGTCTGGTCGAGATCGGGCGGCACTAGGCCTAGGTCTCCGCTATTTTCAGGCTCCGCCGGCAGCCCCAAGGAGACACGAATTTGGTGGACATCGTCCAGGGCCTGGGTAACTTCTGCACGGGCAACCGATAACGTTGCTTCCCGCCGGTCGTACTCCTCGCGGCTCATCGAGCCAGAGGGGACCAATTTTTTTGCCCTTTCGAATTCCGCCTCCGCCAATTTCAGCGAGGCCTTGCTCTTATCCACGGCGGCAACCTTCGCCTGAAGGAGAGCGATCTGGTTTTCGACGTCCTCAATGGCGTGCTGGAGCTTCCAGCGCTGACTTCTGGCCCTTGCTTCAATACCGCGCACATTAGCTTTAGCCGCATCTAAATCAGCCTTTGCCGTATTGACAGCCGCTTTTTTGACAGCGACAACGACCTGATATGGTTCCCTGTCGATTTCGACCAAGGGATCTCCTTTTTTTACGCGGTTGTTGTCATCCACCAGAACTCTTGACACCTGACCCGGTACACGGGCCGCCACGAAGGTCACGTGACCGTTCACATATGCGTCGTCGGTCGAAACGGTGGTGAGCATTTCTTTAATCCAGGGAACGCCAAATACGGCGAGAATGACCAGACCCAAAATAGCGGCCACCCCAATCAATAAGTGGCGCGTTCTTATAGGCTTATGGCCGCTTGGAATGCTCGGCTCGGAAGGAATGCCTATCTGTCGGTTATGGGTATCACCAGCGGTCGCGTCAGCTTCACCTGGCGGACCTGCAGGAGCTGAACTTAAATCACCGTTATCCACACTTTGACTTTTCTCGGTGAGCATAGCTTCGTCCCTTGATGGCAACGCTGCCTGCTGCGCGTCAGGAGCAAGAATCGCGCGCACAATTGTAATCGAAGTCCACCGTACATGGTAGCTCTCGACACAAGATGACGCGGCAAGCTGATTTGCGCGAGCGCAACTCGGTTTAGAACTTGGGCCGAGGCGATTGGCCCGCTTTCCATCCTTCCGAGACCCTTGGAGGGGGTGAGGGCATGTCTGCTTTGGGTCAAAAGCGGGCTATTCCCGAAACTGGCCCCGATCAGGAAACCACCACCACCCCGGCTTTTTCCCAAAACGACGGGCGCGCTTGCAAAAGCCTGCCGCCGAGTCGTACCGGCGCGAATGGCACCGCCAAGCCGCACGGGTTGGGTTCGACCGAGACGCCGAAGAGGGCGCGCATGCCGCCAACTCGCCAAATTCTCCGCGCCGGTCTAAATAGGCTGGCAAAGGTGGCCGATGTCTCTCTCAACTGCCGATACGCATGCCGACATTCTTGTTGCAGGCGCTGGGGCCGCCGGTCTCTCCACGGCGCTTGCCCTCGCGCAGGCGGGGTTTTCGGTTGTCTGCGTTGGTCATGTCGATACGCGCGCCAACGGGCGGACTGTCGCGCTCTTTGAAGCCTCGCTGCGCTTTTATAAGGCGCTTGGGGTATGGCCGCATTTTCGCGGCAACACCGCGCCGCTTGCAAGGATTACCATGATCGACGCCACAGGCGCGGGGCTTCCAGTGCCTTCGGTGTCCTTCGCCGCGAGCGAGATCGGCCTTGCCGCGTTTGGCGAGAATATCGAGAACAATGTGCTCGTCGAGGGCCTTGCCGAAATCGCGGCTGGGACCCCAAACCTCGTTCTGCACGACGGCATGATTGGCGACATAGACTTTTGCGAGGATGCGGTCCTCGCCACTCTCGCCAACGGGCAGCGCGTCACGGCAAAGCTCGCCGCCGCCGCCGACGGGCGCATGTCACCCGCGCGAACCAAGGCGGGGATCGGCACGCGCATCTGGAGCTATCCGCAAATTGCGTTCACCGCTCTCCTTTCGCACGGAAAGCCGCACCGGAATATTTCGACGGAGTTTCACACGCGTTCGGGTCCTTGCACGCTGGTTCCGCTGCGCCCGGCCGAAGGTAAGCCAAATCGTTCGAGCCTCGTCTGGCTGATGTCCCCCGAGGCGGCGGAGCGCCGCCGCGCGGTTTCGAACCCCGAGCTGGCGCAAGAAATCGAGAAAGAAGTCGACTCTCTTCTGGGCAAAATCGAGATCGATGGGCCGGGCGGCTTTTTCCCCATGGCTGGGATGAGCGCCAATCGTCTTGTCGGCCAACGCATCGCGCTCGTCGGCGAAGCCGCGCACATATTTCCGCCGCTGGCGGCGCAAGGCCTGAACCTCAGTCTGCGCGACAGCGCGGCTCTCGCCGAAGCTTTGGAGGACGCGCGCGCGCTTGGGGCTGATATTGGCTCCGTGCGGACGCTGAAAATCTATGAGAACGCGCGCCGGAGCGATATTTTCATCCGCACGAACGGGGTCGACATCCTCAATCGCTCCCTGCTTTTGAATCTTTTTCCGGTCGATTTCTTGCGTGGCGCCGGACTGTTTGCGTTCTCGATGATCGGACCGTTGCGCCGCGCGCTCATGCGCGAAGGCGTTCTCACGCACGGGACCCTGCCGCGCCTCATGCAAGAGCGCCCCGCGAGGCGCCTCTCGCCATTCTCGCGCGGCGCGGCGTCAACCGGCATGTCCCCGCGCGGGTGAGTATCGAGGAATATTTGCTGTGAAAATCGCGACTTGGAACGTGAATTCCGTGCGCCAGCGGACCGAACATCTCGTGCGCTATCTACGCGACGCGAAGCCGGACGTCCTCTGTCTGCAAGAGCTGAAATGCGTGGACGCGGCGTTTCCTCATCTGGAAGTCGAGACTGAAGGCTATAATGCCGCCGTGCATGGGCAAAAAGGCTTTAACGGCGTGGCGATTCTCGCCAAGGCGCCGATCGAAGCCGCGCGCGGGCTTCCTGGCGATCCCGGCGACGAGCAGGCGCGCTATATCGAGGCGGTCGTCCCAAACGGCGATGGAATTGTCCGCGTCGCCTCGATCTATCTGCCGAACGGCAACCCCCCGCAAACCGAAAAATACGCCTATAAGCTCGCCTTCATGGATCGCCTTATCGCGCACGCAAGAAATCTTTTGGCGCTGGAGGAGCCGCTCGTTCTCGCCGGAGACTACAATGTGATTCCGGCCCCCCGCGATTGCGCCGATCCCGCTGCCTGGGAGGGCGACGCGCTTTTTTTGCCGGAGACCCGGGCGCGCTTTCGATCCCTTCTCAACCTCGGCCTGATCGACGCCCTGCGCGCAACGACGGACGACACCTCGCTATACACATTCTGGGATTATCAGGCGGGCGCTTGGCAACGCAACAAAGGCATCCGCATCGATCATCACTTGCTTTCGCCGCGAACGGCGGACCGGCTGGTCGAGGTTGCCATCGACAAGGAAACGCGCGGCGAGGAAAGACCCTCGGATCATGTGCCGGTACGCATCGAATTGGCATGACGGCGTCTCGAATCCATTCGCGCCGGGGACGCCACGCGCGAAGCGGCGACGGCGGCCCAAGAACTCGCCGGACTATTGCACCGAAACCTCCAGCCAAGCCTGCATCGAAGCCCAGAGGAAAAGCACGGTCGCGGAGGCGCCGAGCCCACTCCGCACCGCATGCAATCTGCCCCATATCCGGATCAGTTCGCGGCTTTTTGGGCCCGCATTTTGCGGCGGGATTTCCATCAAGAGCTTGTTGGTTGGGAAGATGGCGATGAGCGTGAAAGGCCAGTTGGCAAGGAGCATGAAGGCTCCCGGGACCCAATGCCAGTCCATTGCGGCCCACGCGGCGATGAGACCAAGAAGAAAGCCAGTGAGCGCCAAGGGGGCTTGCATGGCGAAGCCGCGGTGATAAGCGGATTTCCATTCCGCGAGGAGCGCCCGGTCATCAAGCGCAAGCCGTGCCGGCTGTTCCGCCACGTTGACGTAGACAGCGGCGCCCGTAAATAGAGCGGCGGCGATGAGTGCGAATTGTCCTGCGAGCACGCGTTTCCTTCCTTCGATCCGCCCACCTTCGGAACTGCCTGGGTCAAGCACGAAAGCGTGATTGCGAGTGCGGCCATTCGGACGGAATGAGTCGCCATTAGTTAAGACCGCGTTATCATTATCCACGCCAAGCAGCAACCGCTTCGGTCGCGCCAACAAGCTTGGTAACAACCTGACCTCGAGCTGCCGGCGTACCAATGACCCTGTCTCGCCGGGCGTAAACGCGCGCTCCATTACGCTGGGGCCTGGTGCGCGCGGACCTTCCGGCCCGCTCATGGAAAGTCTGCCGGATTGGTTTGGCGATGGTAAGTTCGCCCACGGCGGAACTTAGAAACCCGGAACGTCGGAATGGGGCTCCCCTCTTGACGAAGAACGCTTCGGAAGATCATTTTACGGCGGTGGTCATGCCCCACCTCGACGATGCCTACGCGCTCGCCCGTTGGCTCAGCGGAAATAGCGCCGACGCGGAGGATATTGTCCAGGAAGCCTGTTTGCGGGCGCTGCGAGGTCTCGATCGCTATGCCGGCGGCAACGCCCGCGCGTGGCTTCTCGCGATCACCCGCAACGCGGCCTTCACCTGGCTCGCGCGCAACCGTTCGAAAGCGCTGGTGACAACCGAAGACATCGAAACCCTGGCGCCCTCGGACGGAGCGACGCCGGAGGAAGCCTTGATCGCCAAGGCCGGCGCCGCGGCGGTTGAGCTGGCGATCGCCACCTTGCCGCCGCCTTTCAAGGAAACCCTCGTGCTGCGCGACATTAATGATCTAAGCTACCGTGAGATCGCCGAAATTACCGGCGTGCCTTTGGGCACGGTGATGTCGCGCCTTGCCCGCGCGCGCGGTCTCCTCATGGCGGCCTTGGGGAGGCCAGAGGCAAAATGAGCACGGGCACCGAAACTCTTCTCACCCAGGCGGCGCTCGACGGCGAACTCGATGCCGCCGGCATGCTCGATTTCGAAAAGCGTTTGGCCGCGAATGCTTCCCTCGCCGCCGAATACCGCCGCCTGAAAACGCTCCGCGAGGTCATGCGCCGGGAACTCGTCAAGCCGGCGGCGCCCCCGGCCTTGCGCCAGCGCATCGCCGCAATGGCCGCGCCGTCCGCGGCGGTTCGCCCAGCGGCCCCGCCTTGGCGGGCCATGGCCGCATCGGCCATCGTGGCGGCGGGGCTCGGCAGCGCATCGACTTGGCTTGCGCTGCGCCCGGCGATCGAGGACACCAATCTCGCCAGCACGCTCATCGCCGATCACAAACGCGGTCTCCTTTCGGGTCAGCCCGCCGATGTTGCATCATCCGATCGCCACACGGTCAAGCCGTGGTTTGCGACGCGTTTCGCGCTGGCGCCAAAAGTGGTCGATTTAGGGCCTCAAGGGTTTCCCCTTGCCGGAGGCAGGATAGACGTCATCGCCGGCGTGCCCGCGCCTGTCTTGGTCTATCGGCACAAGGAGCATTTCATCAGCCTCACCGCCTTGCCGGCGCAGGGCTCACCCCCGCCTAAGGCGTTTGTCATTGACGGCTATTCCGTTGAGATCTGGCGCGCCGGCGGCACCGAATACTGGGCCATCTCGGACGTCGACCCCGCCGAACTGGCAAATTTCCGCCGGCTTTTCGACGCCGCCGCCAAAACCAGGCCGGAAAAGACCGGTTGAGACCGGCGCGGTTGGTTTAGTCTTGGGCAGTGTCCCGGTTCGCAACCTGGGCGGATTCATCCGCAACGTGTGAACCGCGGCGTCTCTCGCCGCCTTTTGCCCAACGACGAGCGCACGGGGCGCGGCATTTTCGTCCTCTTGGGCGGCCCGCGCACCGCGCCGCCGATTGCGAAGCCAAGTCCAAGACGCGCGAAAACGCCGCCGCGCGCCGGGCGCATCGTCATCGGCGGGACGCGGAAGGTTCCGCTGGTGACCGTGCGGCGCAAAACAGGCTGAAATCCAACTTTGGCCCAAAGCATACGCCTCATTCGAAATCCCATCGCGGATTTTGGGGAAGCCTGCCTTATTTCAGCCGTGCATTTTTCCTGATATAGGGATTCGAGGTTATCCTCTCCGACCCAAAGCAGAGCCTTACGTAACCGTTCGTGAAAGGGCCGGCCGGGCCAGCGTTCATTGAGCCGAGGGAGGCGCGGCGTCCGCGGCCTTGCTAAGACGGTGGTATTTCTATGTGGTCTCCGAGGGATGCTGAATTCGACGTTACGCCGCGCCCCGCCGCGGCCGCGGATACTTTAACAACGAGGCGCCGCCGCAATTCGCTGCAAGAGTCATGCAACCTTCGCCGACGGTTCAAAGGAACTTCTGCCAAGCCCATCGAGAACTTGATCGTGGCGCTCGATTTCGAAATTAGGACCGTTCATGCCAACGATTGCCCTGGTCGATGACGACCGCAACATCCTCGATTCCGTGGCGATTGCCCTCGAAGGAGAAGGCTATCGCGTGCAGGCCTATACGGATGGATCGACAGCGCTCGACGACTTGAAGAGCCATCCTCCCGATCTTGCGATTTTCGATATCAAGATGCCGCGAATGGACGGCATGGAATTGCTCCGCCGTTTTCGTCAGAAATCCGACGTGCCGGTGATCTTCTTGACCTCAAAGGATGAGGAAATCGACGAATTGTTCGGGCTCAAAATGGGCGCCGACGATTTTATCCGGAAACCCTTCTCGCAACGGCTTCTCGTCGAGCGTGTCAAGGCCATTTTGCGGCGTGCCAATCCCAGGGAACCCGGAACGCAGAAGGAATCCGAGGCGAAGATACTCGAGCGCGGTCTTTTGAAGATGGACCCGGACCGCCATGCTTGCACCTGGAAGAATGACGCCGTGACCTTGACGGTCACCGAATTCTTGATCCTCCAGGCGCTTGCGACTAGACCCGGAATCGTCAAGAGCCGCAATGCCTTGATGGATGCGGCCTATGACGATCAGGTCTACGTCGACGACCGCACGATAGACAGCCACATCAAGCGATTGCGCAAGAAATTCAAGGTCGTCGATGAAGAGTTCGAAATGATCGAGACGCTATATGGCGTGGGCTACCGCTTCAAGGAATGATCTTGGCCCGGCCACAAGTCAGTCGCTTTAGGCTGGCGGACGAGGGCGTATCCCTCGCGACCGGCACCGGAGTTTGGAGCACCATGCGTGGTTAAGGGTTAGCGAGTTTCGCACTAAATCGCGCCAATGCAAGAAATTTAGAGCGCGTCAAGCTTTTCGCGAAAGACCGTTGCGGGGCGATCCGTCGTTATGCGCGGTATAAATGCGATATAAAGCGCCGATGTTCCTGTTATCGATCCCAAATCGGGGCGGGATCCGGTCGCCGTTCGGGCTTAGGCATGACACTTAACGCCTCTGGGAGGGGGTTCGCCGGACAATGAATCTCGAAGCACGCGAGGGCTTCGAACGAGCGCCCGGCACGGCGCGTCGAGCGAAGCGCATGCGCCGAAGTGTTGGCCTGCGCCTGCGCGGGTTTGCGCGCGCCGCGGGCGCCCGGTTTGCATCCCCGTTAACCCGCCGCATCGTGGTTTTGAACCTGGGCGGGCTCGCGGCCCTGCTCCTCGGCTTTCTTTATCTAAATCAGTTCCGCCAAGGTTTGATCGAGGCCAAGGTGCAGAGTTTGCACATCCAGGCCGAGATCATCGCCGCGGCGGTCGCAGCATCAGCCACTGTCGAAACCGACTCGATTGCCATCGATCCGGAAAAGCTGCTTCAGCTTGCTCCGGGCGAGAGCTACGCGCTTGGCGACGAAACCGCGCCGTCGCTGGAATTTTCAATCAATCCAGAACGCATCGGGCCAGTCCTTCACAGGCTCGCTTCGCCGACGCGGACGCGGGCACGAATCTATGATCGCGACGGCTATTTGTTGCTCGATTCGCACTCGCTGACGAGCCGGTCCAATATTATGCGTTATGACCTGCCGCCGGCCGGGCGAAAAGTGCCGTTTTCCCTGTGGACACGCATTGGCCGTGGCTTGAAGAGGCTTACCGGCCAGCCCGGCCTGCCCCTTTACGAAGATATCGGCGTCGCCAATGGCAAGAGCTATCCGGAAGTGGCGCGGGCGCTGAGCGGCGGCGAGGAATCGATCGTGCGCGTCGATGCCCAGGGAGAGACCATTGTTTTGGTCGCCGTGCCGGTCCAACGTTTCCGGGCCGTGCGCGGCGCCTTGCTCCTATCCACGCAAGGCGACGACGTCGACAAGATCATTGCCTTGGAACGCTGGGCGATGGTCCGGGTCTTCCTGGTTTCCTCGGTCATCATGTTCCTTCTCTCCTTTTTCATCGCCGGAACGATAGCCGAACCGATTAGGCTCCTGGCGGGGGCGGCGGAACGCGTGCGGCGAGGGACAAAGGCACGCCGGGAAATCCCCGATTTCACCGGCCGCTCGGATGAGATCGGCCATTTGTCCGGCGCCCTCCGCGACATGACCAAGGCCCTCTACGATCGCATCGAGGCGATTGAACGCTTCGCGGCAGATGTCGCGCACGAACTGAAAAACCCGCTCACCTCCTTGCGCAGCGCGGTCGAGACCCTGCCGGTTGCCCGCTCGCCGGAATCGCGCCAGCGTCTGTTGGTGATTATCGCGCACGATGTTCGCCGGCTCGATCGGTTGATCAGCGACATATCCGACGCATCCAGGCTCGATGCCGAGATGGCGCGCGACGACGTGGACCTCGTCGATCTGACGCGCCTGCTCGTTACAGTTGCCGCCATGGCGAACCTGGTCAAGGACACCGGCGCGATCCGGGTCGAATTCGTCGTCGCCCCCATTGGACCTTTGGAGGATAGCCGCAGGCCGGCTTTCCTGATTCTCGGGCACGCTTCGCGCCTTGGCCAGGTTTTCAATAATCTCATCGACAATGCGCGATCGTTTTCGGCCGCTGACGGAAGCGTTCGCATGCTGTTGCGTCCAACCAAGGACCACATGGCCCACGGCCACACGCGCGACGGTTTCGAGATTATTATCGACGATGACGGCCCCGGCATTCCGGCCGATGCTTTCGAACGGATATTCGAAAGGTTTTATACCGACCGCCCTGGCCAAGGTTTTGGGCAAAACTCGGGCCTCGGGCTTTCCATCTCGCGCCAAATCATCGAGGCCCATGGCGGACGCATATCGGCGCTCAACCGGATCGGCCCCCCCGGCACTGACGGCGTGACCCCGGTGCTTGGCGCCCGCTTCCTGATATTTTTGCCAAAGGCACGATAAGCCTTGTCCACGAAACGGGATCGACCGGCCGCGATTGCGGAAAAATCCCATCTCCATGCAAGCGCCGTCGTGATCGGGGAAGCCGGCGTGCTCATTCGCGGGCCATCCGGCGCCGGCAAAAGCAGCTTGGCATTTGCCTTGATCGCGGCCGCCGAAGAGGCGGGCCTTTTCGCAAGGCTCGTCGGCGATGACCGCATCGGCATTGAATCCCGCGGCGGCCGCCTGATCGCCTACGGCCATCCAATTATCCGGGGAAAGATCGAACGGCGCGGCCAGGGCATCTTCGAAATACCGTTTTTGCCCGCGGCCGTTGTACGGCTTGTGATCGGGCTTGCGGGGAAGGACGAAGCTCTCCCGCGGTATCCGAAGCCAGACCACGATCGGATCGAGCTTGCCGGCGTCACATTGCCGTTCGTCCCCATGCGGCAAGATGCCGCGGCTGCCGGGCTTGCCCTCACGGTCTTGGCTGATCCGCGCTTGCGTCGAAAACCTCCGTAGGTCACGCCAATGCAGCGCCGACTTTCCTTGAACGCGCCAGGCCTTTGGGTTCGAGCCGCCCTTTCCGGGCGAGCTTCTCGTCATTTTGCTTGCCAATTTCATTGCGCCGCACAAAATGCCGCGAACTTGTTATTCACCCATGCATCCTCGGGCGACGGTCATAAGCGAAGTTTGCCGCTTGTGGTCATGAGTTTTTGCCCTTTCACGAGGACCTTCGCGAAAGACGCGGCGAGTAGCTTTCGCCGGTCCTTGATACTAAACCAGTTTACCCAAGGGAAGCCGCCAGGCAGGGTTGCGGCGGGTTTCTCCTTAACTCCGTGGATGGTTCTTGATCTTGGCGAACACCTCGCGCCGTGCCGGTCAGGCACGAAGTTCCTGAAGAACAGGTACGTTCGATGATTGGAATCGTCCTCGTGACACATGGCCGGCTCGCATCGGAATTTCGCGCCGCGTTGGAACATGTGGTCGGTCCGCAAAAGCAGATCGAATCGGTTTCCATCGGGGCGGATGACGACGTCGAACAGCGGCGCCAGGATATTGTTTCCGCCGCCGCCAAAGTCGACAGCGGCGCGGGCGTGGTCGTGCTCACCGATATGTTTGGCGGCACTCCCTCCAATCTCGCGATTTCGATTATGAATGGCTCTAATATCGAAGTCATAGCGGGGGTCAATCTGCCGATGCTAATTAAACTCGCCTCGGTACGCGAAAGCTGCAGTCTCGACCAGGCGGTGATCCAGGCCCAGGATGCGGGCCGCAAATATATCTATGTCGCGAGCCGGGTATTGAGCGGTAAATGATCGAGGACCATGCTATCCCATTTCAGTCCGGCGATGATTGTCCGGATTTCGAACCACCCGGGGATGCCCTTGTACGCACCCTTGAAATCGTCAATCGCAAGGGGCTCCACGCGCGCGCGACGGCGAAACTCGTGCAATGCATCGATGGGTTCGATGTCACTGTCACTCTCAGCCGTTGCGGGGAAACCGTCGGCGGGGCCTCGATCATGGGCATTTTGACCTTGGGCGCCGGGCCGGGAATGACCATCACTGTCACCACGGCCGGCGCCGAGGCGGCAGAGGCAATGGAGGCCATCGCGGCGCTCATCGCCAACCGCTTTGGCGAGGACGAATAAGCGCGGCGCGAACGGTTGGCGGGGTGTCTGCTCAGCCCTCGCCATATTTGCGCGCCGCGGCGATGAGTCGCGCCTTGGACGAATCCAATTGCGCCGTCGAGCGGTTTCGATCCGCGACGATTGGCATGAGCTTGTTGGCGAGCTCCTTGCCGAGCTCCACCCCCACTGATCGAAGGAATCAATGTTCCAAGCGATGCCTTGCACGAAAACCTTGTGCTCGTAGAGGGCGATCAATCGGCCGAGCACGCACGGCGATATTTGTTTGTAGTGAAACGTGCTTGAAGGCCGGTTTTCTTCAAAAACCTGTGCGGGGCGAACGCCTTGATAGCCGCAGGGCTCAAGTTTTGGGCCCTTAGTCTTTCCGTGACCTCCTCGATCGGGCTTCCCTGCATGAGTGCCTGGCTCTGGGCCAGGCAATTGGCGACCTGCAATTGGTGACGCGTGATGCCGGCGTCCAAGGGCCGCGACGCGACGAGGAAGCCGATGGGTGATCTTGCCTTCGAAAAACGTCCCCCAAGGCTGAATGCGCAAGGCCGGTTTTGGCAACTTGCAGATGACGGGATTGGCTCGGGCGCGGGACACGCTGGAACTCAAGCGGGAGGCGGCGCGGCTTGGCCAGGTGGGCAAATCGTCTCCTCCGTGGCCAAGTCTTTGGGTCTTTCGGATCTGACGCCACATAACTTGCTGAAGGCGGAGGCAGCCTCAAATCATCGTGATGGGCGGCGGCAAACGGCGAAACGAGAAACTTCCGCGGGAATAACGAGTTTTTCTATCTGCACGGGAAGAGTAACTTGAGCGTTCCAGCGCCATCCTACAGACCTAATCGCGCACTCGAACGCCCCGCGAGGATCCTCCCGACGCTAATGGGAGGTCGCCATGACCCTAGGGAACGCACGCTCCGCCGTAAAAACGGGATCTCTCAAGATCCACGACAACCTCTTATCTTGGTTTAAAGCGGGATCTCTCAAGACCCACAATCTTTTATCTTGGTTTAAAGCGAGATCTCTCAGGACCCCCAACGATCTTTTATCTTGGCTTTTTATTACCGGCACGCTTTTGATGCTCGCGAGCGTCATTCGCATGTGGAGCCATTGGTTCGAGATCTGTGCCTCGCTTGGCTTCCATCGGGCCGCTGGCGTCCTTGGGGCGGTCACGGGAGCCGCGCTTATCGTTTCATGGTGGCTGAACACGGATTAAGGAACGGATGGTGACCATTCCTGCCAGCTCTCCGAATATCACCGGACGGAGTTCGGTTGTCTTAACCGTCTCCCCGGCGAAGAGTGCTGCCGCCTTGCCTCGACGCCGGCCGCGCGCGCGAGATCGACAAGCAGCCGAGCGTCGTATCGTTCAGCCGGTGTTTTGCGAATTCGAATAGGATACCGGCGAGTTCGAAGTGGGCGGGCATTATTGTTCAGCCCTCGCCATATTTGCGCGCCGCGGCGATGAGCCCCGCCGTGGACGAATCCAAATCCGCCGTCGAGCGGTTTCGATCCGCGACAATTGGCGTGAGCTTGTTGGCGAGTTCCTTGCCGAGCTCCACGCCCCATTGATCGAAGGAATTAATGTTCCAAACGACCCCTTGCACGAAAACCTTGTGCTCGTAGAGGGCGATCAACTGGCCGAGCACGCGCGGCGACATTTTTTTATAGAGGAAAGTGCTCGAAGGGCGATTGCCTTCGAACACCTTGTGCGGGGCGAGCGCCTCGATCGCCTTGGGGCTCAAGTTTTGGGCCCTTAATCTTGCCGTGACCTCCTCGATCGGACGCCCCTGCATGAGTGCCTGGCTCTGGGCCATGCAATTCGCGATCAGCAATTGGTGATGGGTGATGCCGGCGTCCAAGGGCCGCGCCGCGACGAGGAAGTCGATGGGAACGATTCCGGTGCCTTGATGCAAGTGCTGGAAGAAGGCATGCTGACCGTTCGTGCCGGGCTCTCCGAAAATCACCGGCGCCGTCTCCAGCCGCACGCGGGAGCCGGATAGATCGACGGATTTGCCATTGGATTCCATTTCGAGCTGCTGAAGATAGGCCGGAAACCTCGCCATTCGCTCGTCGTAGGGGATGACGGCATGGGCCCCAAACCCCCAGATGTCGCGGTACCAGATTCCGAGAAGAGCCATCAAAACCGGAATATTGCGGTCGAGCGGAGCCTCGGCGAAATGGGTGTCGATATCTTGTCCGCCCAGCAGGAATTCCTCGAACCTTTCCTTGCCTATTCCGATCGCAAGCAAGAGCCCGATTGATGACCAGATCGAATAGCGTCCGCCCACCCAATCCCAAAATCCGAATACCCGGTCGCCTCTGATGCCGAAGGCGGCGATTTTGTCGAGCTGCGTGGAAACCGCGCAAAAATGATTGGCGACCGCTGCCTCGCCGAGCGTATCCGCGACGGTTTTGCGCGCGGTGGCGGCGTTGGTCATGGTTTCGATCGTCGTGAAGGTTTTCGAACAGACGATGGAAAGCGTGGTTTCGAGCGGCACAAGCTTCAAGGTGTCGCCGAGATCGGCGCCGTCGACGTTGGCGACGGTGTGCAATCTCAGATGACCCGCGACAAAAGGCGCGAGCGCCCGCGCGGCCATGGCGGGACCGAGGTCCGAGCCGCCAATGCCGATGTTCACGATATCGGTAAAGCGCGCGCCGCTCGCGGACTTGACGTCGCCGTCGCGGACCGCCTCCGCGAACGCTTCCATCTTGGCTCGTTCGGCGAGGACTTCCGGCATGACGTCGCGACCCCCGGCGAACATCGGCTTCCCGGAGAGATTGCGCAAGGCCATGTGCAGGGCCGGACGGTGCTCGGTCGTGTTAACCGGCTCGCCCGCGAAGAGCGCCGCCCTGCGCGCTTCGACATCTGCCGCGCGCGCGAGATCGACAAGCAGCCCGAGCGTCGTTTCGTTGAGCCGGTGTTTCGAGAAGTCGAACAGGATACCGTCGAGCTGGACGTGAAAACGCTCGAACCTATGCGGATCGTCGCGAAAGAAATCGGCGATTGTTTGCCTGCCGATGGATTGCTTGTGCGCGTCCAGTGCGGCTAGAGCCTTGCTCGCTTCATACGTAGTCATGGGGAACCTCAAGCGACCATTGGACGCAAGCGAGCCGCTACAAAATGGCCAAAATAAGATATTGCACGCGCGTTCCAGCCCAGTGCCCAAGCTCAGCCGCCGTTTCCGCCGTAGCGAAGTGAAGTCAGAAACATCGGCTGGAGTGCCTGATTGGGCACATTAGTAGCACGATTGACATTCATCATTGGTGCGTAAGTGATGGTCTGCCATTTCACCTGACGACGATAGCCAAAATGGCAGCAAACAAGAAGTGTATCTTTGAGCATTCTGCGTCCTCGGCTCGCCCTGCTTTTGTTTCTCGCCTTCGGTGGATTTTGGCTCAATCGGCGTGCAATTGCCGGAGGCCTAGACCGGCAACAAGTATGTTTTGGTGGGGGGAAGGGTGAAAGGCAGTTGCCGTGGCGCACAAATCGTTCCGTCTCCGTGCCGGGTGCGTGGCAAGGACGAAAGCCCGGCCGAAGGCCCGGGATCGCGGGCGCGGCGGGGAAGCGAGCGCTTTCACTTCACATCTTCGCTCCGGAATGAGCAAGACAAACGTCAAGCCTCGACGCGCTCCTGCCGGTTCATAGTCCAATGTGGGATCGCCACCTTTTTTGCTCGGTCCTGACTGTGCCGGCGGCGGAGCGCTTCGTTCTCAATTCCCCACATATTGGTGCAAGCTGGCCTCGACTGCGGACTTCTCTTGCGCCGAAAGCTTGGCCAATTCGCCGTCGAGCCAGGCATCCTTGACGCCGGCGGCTCTCGCGAGAAGATGCCACTTCATCGCTTCGACCATATCCTTTGGCACGCCGCGCCCGGCCGCCAGAAGACGCGCGGCCCGGTTTTGCGCGACGGGATTGTCGCGCGCCGCCGCCTTGAGAAAGAGCTTCGCCGCCGCAGTCTCATCCTTCTCGACGCCGATGCCGTTGAAAAGCACGATCGCGTATTCGACTTCTGCCGGAACATTATCGTCCTTCGCCGCGCGGCCAATCCACTGCGCCGCTTGCTCGTCGCTTTTTTCAACGCCGGTGCCATTCCTATACAATAGGCCCAATGCATAGGCGGCGTCGGAATAGCCAAGTTCGGCGGATTGCCTGAAGAGCCGCGCGGCCCTCTGGAAATCCGAGGTGACGCCATCGTTTTCGATGGCCATAACGCCAAGGTTGTAGAGCGCGCCGGGATGGTTTTGCGCCGCCGCCTGTTCGAACAGCTCGGCCGCGCCGGCGCGATCCGGCGGCACGCCCTCGCCTTTCAGCTTGGCGATCCCGAGGGCGAAAATGGCCTGTCGGTCGGAGCGTTCGGCCGCGAGCTTGTACCAGCGGGCTGCTTCCGCGGCGTCGCGCCGGACGCCGAGCCCTTGCGAATAAAGCTCGCCGATGAGGGTCATTGCCGGCCCGTCGCCCGGATCGGCCTCGATCCGCTTCATCGCCTCGCGCATCGCTGTCACATAATAGCCGCGTTGATAGGCCGCGAATGCGATATCCGGTGCGCCGCCGAGCCGCGTTGGAACCGGCAAGGGGTCCGGTTGCGGCGGCGGGTTGGACGGCGTTGCGGCTGTGGCCGGTTGCTCGCCAGGCGGCGCGGCCTGCGCGGGCGCGAAAAATTCGCCGCCTTGCAAAACCGCCCATGCCGCCGCTAAGCCGGCGCAAAGCCGCAAAATGCGGTTGCCGGAGTCATCGGTCATGCGGCCGCTTCCGGCGTTGGCGCCATCAGGCGGGCGGCGTCGCCCAAGGCCGCTGCGGCGCCGCGCGGATCGGCGAAGACCGCGTCGCCAAGCGCAATGAAATCTGCCCCGGCGCGAACAAGATCGCCGATCGAGGCAAGATCACGCGCGTAGCCAACGCAAGGGACGTTAAAAATTTCCGCCCACCAGGCGACACGCGCGACGATTGCCTCGTGCGGCTCCGCGTCGCAAGGCCCGCCGAACATCAAGTAATCGGCGCCCGCCTCGCCAGCGGCCATCGCCGCGTCCCGCGTCGGCAATCCTCCGGCGCCGACAATGTGGCCGGGTTTTATCGCGCGCAAAGCCGCATCGAGCCTTTCCCCGCTTCCATCGATATGGACGCCATCGGCGTTGGCGCGGACCGACCATTGAGGATCGTCGGCGACCAGACAAGCAACGCCGCGCTTTTGCACCAAGGGGACGAGCGCGCGCACGATCCTCTCC
>JBOHJT010000040.1:0-16493 GCA_050728715.1 Methylocella sp. | reverse complement strand
AATCAAATCGGTCTCGATGAAGTGCTCCATGGCCGGAACAAAACCTCGCCCCACGAGAAGGCGCCAATCGATCCCCGCCTCGTCGCGTTCGCCTTGGCCATCGGCTTCAGGCGGAATGAGATCCCGAATCATCCTCACGGATGCCGCGTCGATCGCGGCTTCGCGCGCCCGCCCTTGGCATAGACTGCCACGAAACCCGAGATAATTTGGTTGCAGCGGAAGAAGACGTGGTACGTCCGGTGCTTCGAGCGAACCGGCGAGGCCCGCCGTCAGTCCGCTCTCCCGGCACCGGTCGATAAAGCGATCGAGCGCGGCGACATCCATATGATCGAGAAGACGCCCCGCTCCTTTTTTGGCGGTATCGAGCATGGCGCCGGTAAAACCATTATTGGCCATGAGCGCCAACATATCCAGATCGGGCTCGCAATCGGCAAATAGAACGCCGACGAGCTTGGTGTTGCTTGCGTGCAGCCCCAATGCCCGAACGCAATCGGCTCCGGACTTGCCGGGCGAGAAGCCAACCTTGACAAATTCGACTCCGGTCGCGGCCATCGCGGCGACGGCGTCAACGACCACCCACGGCGCCCCAAGCGAGCAACCTGCCGCGGCGCTGACCGGCTTACGTTTGCCGACCGAGCGAACGATACCGGCCGCGACATCGGCATCGAGCGCACCGAGCGCGCCCTTTGCCGGGTCCTTCAGATCGATGATGTCGGCGCCCCCCGCCCAAACCGCCTCTGCCTCGGCCGGGTTGGTCACGCTCGCGAGCATCAAGGTCATTGTCGCGCTCCTTGAGGTGTGCTTTAGGCCATGATCGCTTCACGTTGAATCGCCCGTGGTCTCTTTGTTGTGTTTTCTCCCACAATGATATCCGCAAAGTCTGCAACTATTTGGGATCAGGCGATGTTTCTACGCTTCGCATTCCAACGTGCGCGGCAAACACGCATCGCACCGCCGCATCCATACCAGCGCCGCGATCTCGCATAAACATATGAATGGCGATCAGCTCAAGCGCGGCGCGCGCATGCGCCCCTAGCGGGACCATTTCGAATATGCCCCCCCAAAACTCAAACCCTGGCGAACCCGGCCACCCTGGCCAGAAGCCGCGCCTTGACTGCATTGGCGGAAGTATTTCCGAATGGCAAATATAGGGATATGAGGCGGAAAAGCAATTATTGCTTGGGTCCCGGCGCGCTCATTTGTTGCGCGCGGCGCACACACCCCGCATCGAACCGGGACGCGATAAGCGCGCGCAACCGCTCGACGGCGGCGCCCGCTCGCCTCCCAAGCGGCAAGCCATTGCAGTCCTTGGCCTCCATCACGCGGCTTATGCTGTTGGTAAGAATAACCTCGTCCGCCCCGGCAAGCTCCTTGACGTGAAGCGAATTCTCGACCGGCGCCAGCCCAGCTTGTTGCGCCAGAGAAAGCACGAGCGCCCGCATCGTGCCCGGCAATGCGCCTTCGCTTACTGGCGGGGTTTCCAAACGCCCGTCCCGGATGATGAACAGATTGGCGGCGGACGCGCATGCGATAGTTCCGCGCATATTGAGCATCAGAGCGTCGTCCGCGCCATGTGCTCGGGCCTCCGCGAGCGCAAGCAAATTGTCGAGATAGGGAAGCGCCTTAATGTGCGAGAGGGGCGAATGCTCGTTGCGCCGCGTCACTGTCGCGATATGGAGGGAAAGGGGAGTTTTTCGCACAGGCGGCATGGGCGAAAGCGTCATGAAAATCGCCGGACGAGGCGCCTCGGGCGGGGCGAGGCCGCGCGGTCCAGCTCCCCTCGTCACGGTTACGCGCAAGACGGCGCAAGCCGCATCCTCGGCGGCAATATAACGCGCGATGCTCGAGCGAAGCTTGGAGAGATCGACCGCCTGGACAAAACCCAGAACGCCGAGACCGGACGCGAGCCGTTCAAGATGCGCGTCGAGATCGAAAACCTCTGCGTTGTGGACCGCCATCGTCTCGAACAATCCGTCGCCGAGCAGAAGACCGCGATCGGCTATCGAGACATGCGCCTCTTCCGGTGTCAAAATCCGGCCATCCTGCCATACACGCATCATTGGCGTCCGATATGGCCGAGAAAATTGCGCAGCATCCGATGGCCATGATCGGTGAGGATCGATTCAGGATGAAACTGCACGCCGAATGTCAGATGCCAACGATGTTGCAAAGCCATGATCTCGCCTTCCTCGGACCAGGCCGTCGCCGCGAGCGGGCCATCTGGCTGGTCAAGCTCCACGATCAGCGAGTGATAACGCCCGGCACTGACCGGATTTGGCAAGCCTTCCAGAATGCTTGATGCGTCGTGGCGCACCAGGCTCGCCTCGCCGTGCATCGGGCGCCGCGCGCGGGTGACCCGCCCGCCAAACACCTGGCCAATACATTGATGGCCAAGGCAAATTCCGAGGATCGGCACGCGCCCGGAATATTCCCGCACGAGCCGCATGGACACCCCCGCCTCAGTCGGCGTGCAGGGTCCAGGCGAAATCACGATGGCTTCGGGTTTTTTCCGCGGCAGCGGTGCGTCGTTGCGCACGACTTCCGGCACCGCACCCAGTTCGCGAAGATAATTGGCGACCGTGTGCACGAAGGAATCGTAATTGTCGATGACGAGAATCACCGCGCGAATTCCCTTGCGCCGAAAGCCTCGAAAATCGCCCTCGCCTTGTCCAGCGTTTCGTCATATTCGGCGGCGGGATCGGACGCCGTGACGATCCCCCCGCCCGCCTGCACGACGCAGGTGCCGCGCCGAAAGCTCGCGGTGCGAATGACGATGCTGGTGTCCATGGCGCCATCGAATCCGATATAGCCGATCGCGCCGCAATAGGGGCCGCGCGCATGGCCCTCCATTTCGGTGATGATTTCCATCGCGCGAACTTTTGGCGCGCCGGTGACTGAGCCGCCGGGAAAGGCCGCGGCCAGAACATCGGCCGCGCCGTGCTCCTCTCCGAGACGTCCAACGACCGACGAGACCAGATGATGGACCGAGGCAAAGGTCTCAAGGCCGCAAAGCCGCGGCACTTGCACCGAGCCAGGCAGGCAAACTCTCGAAAGATCGTTGCGCAGAAGATCGACGATCATGACGTTCTCGGCGCGATCCTTGCGGCTCTCGGTCAGCGCCCGCGCTTGGAAAGCGTCGAGGATCGCATCGGCGAAGCGGCGCCGAGTGCCTTTGATCGGCCGGGTCTCGACGCGATCGCCCTCGACCTTGAGAAATCTCTCCGGCGAGGCCGAGGCGATGATGAAATCTCCGTGGTCGAGGTAGGCCGCGAAAGGGGCCGGATTGAGCGCGCGTAAGCGGCGGTAGAAGTCAAAATGGTCAAAGTCCGGCGGCACCGGGGCTTCGAACCGCTGCGCCACATTGGCCTGAAAAATGTCGCCGGAGAGAATCCGCTCGATGACTTCGCGAACCATCCGCTCATAGCCTACCCTCGTGAAATTGCTGGTCCAGCCTTCGAGCGGCATATTCCGCGCCGGGGGCACAACTGGCGCGCGCCGGAGCCGCGCCTCGAACCAGCGCCCGCGTTCGATCGCACGCCGCTCGCGCGCCCGCGGATCCATCTCGGGGGAACCAGTCGAAAGAATAAATCCCCGCCGCTCGATCGCATCGAAGGCAACGACCACGTCGTAGAGCCCAAGCGAAAGATCGGGGAAAGCAAGCTTGTCCAAGGCGGGCGCCGGCAGGCGCTCCAGACTGCGCCCAAGCTCGTAGGAAAAAAGCCCGGCGGCGCCACCCTGAAAAGGTGGCAATCCGGGCAAGGACGCAGTTCCATGGGCCGCCAACATGAACTTCAAGCGCGATACCCAGTCCTTCCCCGCCTCACGGGCCTCGAACCGGGCGAAAGGATCGGCCGCGACAAAACTATAGCGGCCAAGCTTCCTGTCGGCCATTGAACTGTCGAGAAAAGTGAGAAACGGCAGATCGCGAAGCGCGTGAGCAGCCGCCGGGGGATTCCAAGAATCGATTTCGATGACGTGCATCGAGCAGCCTTCGCGCCCCCATCAAGCCGGAATGAGCGCTTTCCTGGTTGATACGCGCTTTGCCAGGCCGGGCGAGCGTGCCAAGACCTATACCAATATGGCGAACCGGCGCGCCGCCGCCAAGCCCGGCGCGCGCGGCGAACGGCGGCGGGAAGTGCCCAATCGCCGGGTGTTCTAAAGAGTCGAAGCCGCTACGTTCAAACGACTATTTTTTCCCCGCATCGGCTTCCTTCGCGGGCGCGGGCGGCTTCGGCGCATCGGGAGCTGGCGCCGGGGTTGGGTTTGGCGGCGGCGCCGGAGCCTTTGGCGGCGGTGCCGGGCGGGCCGCGGGCCGGCCCTTGTATGCGAGCCAATCGCTTTTCCCTCGCCTGCCTGGGAGAGAAACCACTTGCGAGCACGCTGCCGCAGACGCGGCTCCAGTAATTTCGCGAATTGTTTTTTGATAAGGCATGAACTCCTTCCGCCGGTTTTTTCACGTCGAACAAAAAATTCCGCAAAGCCGCGCTTTCCAGGATAACGTCCAAGAAGTGGCGTAAAGGCATATTATTGCATCTGCGTCAACGGCCATTGAAGCAGCCTCGGCTATTACTGGTACAAAATCGTACAGGAGACAGAAGCCGCCAAAAAAATTAATCGCCGTTTTGCACGGATTGGTGGCATGACGTAGCCGTGAGCTTGCATCGATGCCGGCAGCGCTCGCGGCCCGGGAAAAGCGCGCCTTTATTAAGATCGGCGCGAACAACAAGCCACGCCATCGCGGCTGGGAGGAGAGGCAGGGATGAGCCATGAGTGAGGCCCGGATAGACGGCAAGCCGGCTTCGCTTGCGGCGGCGGCCGAGCGCGCGGCGGAGATATTGTCGGCCGCGCGGCTTCCTGTCATCGCCGGTCTCGGCACCGATGTCGCGGGCGCCCGCGCTTCCATTCTGCTCGCCGAAAGGCTTCGCGGCGCTTATGATCATATGCATTCGGCGCAAATTTTCGCGGACCTCGACGTCATGCGCCAGGCCGGGCTGATGTTCACGACGCCGAACGAGGCGCGGCTGCGCGCCGACGTTTTCCTGTTCATCGGCAAGGATTTGACCAAAATCTGGCCTGCGATGATGGAGCGCCTGTCGCCCGCCGAAATCCCACCTTTCGATCTTGCCAACGAGCCGCGCAAGCTGTTGTGGATCGCGCCCGGCCGCGGCGGCGCGAAGGTTGATGGGCTCGCGGTCCAAACTCTTGACTCTTCGAACTTGCATACGGCGCTCGCGGCGTTGCGCGCCCGCGCCGCCGGGAGGACGGTTAATTGCGCCAAAAGCATGCTGCGCAAGCTCGACGAATTCGCGGAAGTTCTCAAGAATGCGCGTTTTGGCGTCGCGGTTTGGAGCGGCGGTTCGCTCGATAGCCTGTCGATCGAAATGCTGCATGGCCTCATCGCCGATCTCAACAATACTACACGTTTTTCCGGATTGCCTCCCGGCTGCGATTCCAATGCGTCGGGCGTGGTGCAGGCATCGAGCTGGATGACCGGCTTCCCGGTGCGGACATCGTTTGGCCGCGGATTTCCCGAGCATGACACATGGCGGTTCGACGCAACCCGCATGATCGAGAGCGGCGAGGCCGATGCCGTGCTGTGGATCTCCGCCTATCGCCCTGAGGCGCCGCCGTGGAAGAAAAATATTCCGCTTGTCGCGCTCGCCTCTCCGCAAACGTCTTTCGCGCAAGAGCCGCAGGTCTGCATCGAAGTCGGCTGCCCTGGGATAGATCATGACGCAGCGGAATTCGCGTGGGAGACGGGATCGATTGTCTCCCGCAAGGCCTCGCATCCAAGCCACGCATCTTCGGTTGAAACCGTCATTGGCCAAATCGCAAAGCACCTCGGGGGAGACGCCTAAATGCTGATTCTCCTGAAAGGTGGCCGCATCGTCGATCCGGTGAACGAACGCGACGAATTCGCCGATCTATGGATCGAAAACGACCGCATCGTCGCGGCGCCGCCGGGCAAGCTGGCGGACGAAGTGCATGACGTCTCCGGCAAGATCGTCATGGCGGGCGCGATCGATATTCATTCCCATATCGCAGGCGGCAATGTGAATACCGCGCGCTTGCTGCTTCCGGAAAAACATCAAAACCATCTGCCGAACCCCTCGGGCTTGCCGCTTTCCACCGCAAAATGGTCGACATTCGAAACCGGGACCATCTATGCCTCCATGGGCTTCACCACGGTGATCGAGCCCGCCATCGTGCCGCATCAAGCGCTCCAGGCGCATCTCGAACTCTCCGACATTCCGATCATCGACAAAGGGACGCTTACCGTCCTCGGCAATGACGATTTCCTGTTGTCTTTGTTGCGCGACGGGGAAGGACCGGCGGCGGTGGCCGATTACGTCGCATCCACCGTCGGAGCAAGCAACGGCCTCGGAGTCAAATGCATCAATGCCGGTGGCGCGACCGCGTTCAAATACAATGCGCGGACTTTTAGCCTCGACGATGTGGTGCCCTTCTACGGTCTCACGTCGCGTAAGATTGTCGAATCCTTGCAACGGGCGGTAGAGGATCTCAAAATCCCCCATCCACTGCATCTGCACGCCAATAATCTCGGCGTTCCGGGCAATGTTTCGACCGCGCTTGCGACGATCAATGCAGCGCGTGGCGAACGCCTGCACTTCGCTCATCTGCAGTTCTACTCTTACGGAGCCGAAGGGGACCGCGGCTTTTCGTCCGCCGCCGCCGAGCTCGCCGCGGCCGTCAACGCGGCGCCGAATGTCACCGTAGATGTCGGCCAAGTCATGTTCGGGCAAACGGTCACCGTTTCGGCCGACGTGCTGCGCCAGTTCAATGGCGCCGAAATGGCGCGGCCAAGAAAATCCGTGATCCACGACGGCGATGGAAACGGCGGGGGCATCGTTCCCTACCTCTATCGCGAGAACGATTTCGTCAATGCCGTGCAATGGGCCTGCGGCCTGGAATTGTTCATGCTTATCGATGATCCGTGGCGGGTTTTCTTCACGACCGATCATCCAAATGGCGCGCCCTTCACGACCTATCCGGAAATTTTCGCGCTGATCATGAGCCGCGACGCCCGCGCCGAGGCCATCGCGCGTCTGCCGCAAGACGCTGTCGCCATGACGACGCTGCCGTCGATCGCGCGCGAATACACTCTCCGTGAAATCGTCACGATGACCCGCGCCGCGCCCGCAAAACTGCTCGGCCTCAAGGATCGCGGCCATCTTGGCGAAGGCGGCCTCGCGGATATCGCCGTCTATTCGCCCGGCAAGGATTTGGCGAAAATGTTTCGATTTGCGCATCTCGTTTTCAAGGATGGCGATCTCGTCGTGCGCGACGGGCGCGTTACCCATTATCGCTGGGGCACGGCGCTCAAGGTCAATCCTGGTTATGATAAGGCGATCGACCGCCGCCTTGCCGGCTACTACGACCATCATTTCGGCAATTCGCGCGATTTGTTCGCGGTCAAGGAGAAGCTCCTTCCGCGTGCCGGCGCGTGCCGGGAGGTCGCATGCGCCCGATGAAAAAAAACGGCGTCCGGATCGACGATAGTTTTGCCGAAGCATTTCCAATGCGCGGAACGGCAATACTCATTACGGCGCCCAATCGCCGCTGGGCAAGGCAGGCGGCCACCACCATGACCGGATTTGCGACCTCCGTTATCGGCTGCGGCGCCGAAGCGGGTATTGATTGCGAACGCCCTAGCAAAATCACACCGGACGGGCGCCCCGGCGTTCGCGTCCTCGTTTTTTCGATGTCGACGGACACTTTGCAGACTCAGCTCGTCAACCGCGTCGGCCAATGCGTCCTGACATCGCCCGGATCCGCCTGTTTCGCCGATCTCGGCGGCACGGATAGGCTGCCGATCGGGAATCAGATCCGTTATTTCGGCGATGGTTGGCAGGTCTCGAAAAAATTCGGCGACCGGCACTTCTGGCGCGTTCCGGTCATGGATGGCGAATTTTTCTGCGAGGCGACCACGGGGCTTACCAAAAGAGCGGTTGGCGGCGGCAATCTCCTTATCATGGGCACGACCGCCAAGACCACGATGCGCGCGGCCGAACTCGCGGTCGCCGCGATGAATGATGTCGAGGGCGTCATTCTGCCTTTCCCAGGCGGTATCGTGCGGTCCGGCTCCAAGGTCGGCTCCAAATACAAAGCCATGATGGCTTCGACCAACGACGCTTATTGCCCGACCCTGCGCGGAGCGGTGGCGACGAATCTCGACGCGGACGTCGGCTGCGTGCTCGAAATCGTCATTGACGGATTGACGGAAGAGGCTGTCGCCGCCGCCATGCAGGCCGGGCTCGCGGCGATCGTGAAGCTCGGGCCGGAACATGGCGCGGTGCGCGTCGGCGCCGGCAATTACGGCGGCAAGCTTGGGCCCTTCCATTTTCATCTGAAGGATCTTTTGCCGTGAAACCGCTCGTCCTTACCCTCAATCAAGAGCCCGGCCAACGGCTCGACCTCGCCCCTCTCGTCCCGCATCTGCTCGACGGCAAATCAGCCAAGGAGATCGGCGCGACAGAATTGCAGACCACCCGCGAACCGATAACCGTCGGCGATATATTTAAACTTCGGTCCGGCAGCGCGCAAACAATCCGGTTCGAGGGCGGGTCATCGCGCCTCGACAATATCGGCCAGGATATGAAGGCCGGAGAAATCGTCGTCGAAGGCGATTGCGGCAAATCGCTTGGCCGGGGCATGAGCGGCGGCAATCTCGTCGCGATGGGCGATTGCGGACCCCACGCGGGCTCCGCCATGTCGGGCGGCAGGATCGAGATCGCGGGCGATGCCGGCGGCTTTCTCGGCGCGCCGCTCGAAGGCGAGATGGAGGGCATGACCGGGGGGTTGTTGATCGTGCGCGGAAGCGCCGGCGAGCGCGCGGGCGACCGCATGCGCCGCGGCACGATCGTTATCGAAGGATCCGCCGGGGATTATCCGGGAAGCAGGATCATCGCCGGAACGCTGATCGTGCTCGGGGAATGCGGCAGTCTGCCCGGTTACCTCATGCGGCGGGGCACGATCATGCTCGCGAACCCGCCCGAATTGGGACCGGCGTTCGTCGATTGCGGCGCGCATGATTTGGCCTTCGCCAAGGTTTTCTCTGGGCTGTTGCGCCCCGAAAGCCGCGCCGCCGCGCGACTTCTTTCCCGCCCGCTCATCCGTTTCGCCGGAGACATGGCGGCTCTCGGAAAGGGAGAAATTTTCTTCCCCGCGTAAGGGGCGCCTGGCTGATAGGAATGATCAAGAAAAAGAGGACCGCGCGCTTGTCGCCCGATTTCGGGAAGCGCTTGGCGCTCGTGCGGCAGATGGCGCGGCTAAGCCAGGAGGCTTTTGCCAAGTCTCTGGGGATTAAGTCCCAAAAGGCTTACGCGCATTATGAAAAAGGGCGCATCCCGCCGTTCAACGTGCTGGTGCGGCTAGCGAGACAATATGGAGTGTCCCTAGATTATCTCGTCATGAACATTGGGGAATGGAGACTCAATTCGACCAATCCGCCCATGGAGCCAGATCTCTCGTTTGAGCGGCTCGATCGTCTCGCCATGATTGAACGCCGCGACAGGTTTCTCGCGCTTTTGGGCACGCGGTCCATCGTCATGGGCATACTGAACATAACGCCAGATTCCTTCTCCGATGGCGGCAAATTCTTTACCTTCGATGCCGCCATGCGACAGGCGGAAAAGCTTGCGGCGGATGGCGCCGACATTATCGATGTGGGAGCGGAATCGACGCGCCCCGGACATACGCCTGTCGCGGCGGAAGAAGAACTCGCCCGCCTCGAACCCATTCTCGGCAAGCTGGCGAGTTCCATCGATGTTCCGTTTTCGATCGACACTTCCAAAGCCAAGGTCGCGCGCCGCGCGACAGAGCTCGGCGCCAGCGTCGTCAACGATGTTTGGGGATTGCAGAAAGATCCTAGCCTGGCCGGCACGGTCGCCGAAACCGGCGCAGCAGTGGTTCTGATGCACAATCGCGAGGGCGTCGATCCCGGCCTCGACATCGTCGCGGACATGCGCCGCTTCTTCGACCGTTCCTTGCGCCTCGCCGGCGACGCGGCTATTCCCCGCGCGCGCCTTATTCTCGATCCCGGCATTGGTTTCGGCAAGAGCCGGGAGCAAAATTTCACGGCCTTGGCCAATCTTGCCGCGCTGAAGGACTACGGCCTGCCGATCCTCGTCGGGGTTTCGCGTAAGTCGCTGCTCGCTGAACATGCTGCTACGCCAGTCGATAAAAGCACCGTTCGCACGCTCGCCGCCAATCTCGCGGCGGCCGCCAACGGTGCTTCAATATTCCGGGTTCACGATGTGGCCGAACACGCCGCCGCCTTCAAGGTCTTCGATGCCATCGCCCGCCGCTGACCTGTTGAGCGCCGGCCCTCTGACCAGCACCGGCCTCGGGCTCGGGAGCAATATCGGCGACAAGGCGGGCAACATCCGCCGCGCGCTCGCGCTGCTGGAGGATCGTGGAATTGTCCGAGTGACAGCGGTTTCGTCGATCTACCGCACCGCGCCTTGGGGTTATGTGGAGCAGGACTTTTTCGCCAATGCCTGCGCGGTGGGAGAAACTTGCTTGCCGCCGCTCGAACTTCTTGCCGCGACCAACGCGGTCGAGATCGACATGGGCCGGCAGCCATCGGTGCGCTGGGGGCCGCGCCTCATCGACATCGACATTCTTTTCCACGGCGACGCGGCTTTCGAGCATGCCCAATTGAATTTGCCGCATAAGGATCTTTTCGAACGCGCGTTCGTTCTGGTTCCCTTGGCAGAAATCGCGCCTCGCTTAAACATCTCCGGCCGTTCCATCGCAAAGGCCGCCGCGCGGTTCGCCGGCGAGCCACTCGAAAAATGGGACGTGAGCGGCCTGCGTCGTTGATTACGAGATAATTTCATGATTCTGTTTCGTCGTGGGTGACGGAGAATATCGTGGCCGCGAATGAGATGGCAGTTAAGCCGGCATCCGTCAGTTGGCGCGCTTGAGCGTCAACGATTTGCCCGTCCGTCGATACCCGCGCAGAGCCGTAGATCATGCGGTAGTTTTGCACGTAATTTATGTACAGGAAAGGACGAATGAAATCAGCTCGTTAGTTTCCATGCATAAATCTTGCAGACCGTGTGGAAACACGGGTGGAAGGAAGATGGCCGTCAAGTTGGGGCCCCTCTCGCCATTTCCCGCCAAAAATCCGCTCTGACGTCGCATTGGGCGGCGGCGATCGCACTTTTGGCGCGATGTGCGGCTTTTATGTCGTTCGCAAGTCGACACGCCCGAACCCGTTAATTCACTCATCGAACGGCGCAGCTGACATCAATTGTGATGCCGTCGGTATGGGGTGATCATGCAAGGTGCACCCGGCGGTGCGCGCGACGTCATCGGTCCAGGTCAGGATCTGTGCGGCCGGATTACGCCGACAATGCTCTATCAAGAGATCACGGAACGCCGACTTGAAGTTCAGTCGCGGATAATTTGTCAGGATCTCCTCAACCATCTGCGGCGGGATTTGATCGAGGCCGAGACCTAACAGTTCGAGCCCAGCACCCAAATGCACCAATGCAATTTCGGCCGCCATCCGCGGAGCGATGCCCGGCGATGTGTGCAAGGCGATCGCTTCCCATACTCGGTCAGCGCGCTCGGCCGACACTTGGTGCTTCAAACAGAACTCGCGAGCAGCCTCAGCACCGTCCACTTCAAAGCGGTTTTCACCAGCATAAGCGGGAACGAGCCCAAGGTCGTGCAGAAGAGCACCACAAAAGGAAATTTCCTCGTCGATGATTGCGCGGCCAACGCTCTTAACAGCGAGGCTCCCGAAGACATAAGTCCGAAGACAGTGGTTGCAGAGGAACTGGGGCGAAGTCGCCGCTAACAACTCGACTGCAGCGTTACACAGCGCCGTATCCGGGATCCGGACGCCGGCTACTGACGCCAAACGTGTAATGGCCATCCTTGAAGTCCTTCCTCTTGTTTGCCGCTCAGTTCGTTCGAACAGGATGACTGGAACGAAAGCGATCCCGGTAGTCGCGCGGAGCGCACCTTGCAGATGGTGTGGAAAGTCGCGTCAATCGGATTCCATTGCCGCCTGCGCCGCCCTAGAATCTGACATGACTCACATTTTTGGATTCGAACGTTCGCAACTTTTATTGTTGCCGGAGACTGTGGACGATTATGTCGGCGCTGACAATCCAGTGCGGTTCATCGACGCCTTTGTTGATCAGCTGGATCTTGCGGCGGCGGGATTCATCCGCGTTGCGCCGAAGGCAACGGGCCGTCCCGGCTATGCGCCGGGCGATCTCTTGAAGCTTTACATTTACGGCTATCTCAACCGGGTGCGCTCGAGCCGGCGGCTCGAGGCGGAATGTCATCGCAATATCGAGGTCATCTGGCTGTTGCGGACGCTGAAGCCGGATTTCAAGACCATCTCCGATTTCAGGAGCGCCAATCGCGCCACGTTCAAGAAGGTTTTCCGAGAGTTCGTGATCCTATGCCGGCGTCTCGATCTGTTCGGCCGCGAGTTGCTGGCGGTGGACGGCACGCGCATCAAGGCGGTCAACAACAAGGACCGGAACTTCACGACGGCGTCGCTGCAAAAATTCATCGCGGCCGCCGACAAGAAGCTGGAAGATTATCTGAGCCGGCTCGACGCGGGCGACGCCGAGGAGCGCGCGACGACGGGTTCGCGGGTCGAGAATCTGACAGAAAAGATCGAGGCGCTGAAAAAGAAGCGCGGCGAATATGCGGCGCATCTTTCCGCGCTGGAAAAGAGCGGCGAAAGCCAGGTGTCGCTCACTGATTCTGACAGCCGCGCCATGGCGGCACATACGAAGGTCGGCGTCGGCTATAACATCCAGATCGCCGTCGACGCCAAGCACAAGATGATCGTGGAACAGGCGGTCTCGAACGATGTTTTGGACATGGGCCTGCTGCAACGCACGGCGGAGCCGGCGCGGGAGATCCTTGAGGTCGAAAAAATCGATGTGGTCGCCGACAAGGGTTATTTTAGGACCGAGGACATCGCTTCCTGCGAGGAAGTCGGCCTGATGCCGCATGTGCCGCGCCCCAACGCGGGCCGGCGGTGAAGAATGGCTTTTTCCGCAAGGACGAATTCCGCTACGACGCGAAACAAAACGCCTACATTTGTCCCGCCGGGCAGACGTTGACGCCGATCCGCGAAGGCAGACTGCGCCAATTGAAAAAAGTCGATTACGGCAATGCAACAGCCTGTCGCGTTTGCGCGCTGCGCGCGCGTTGCACGAAAGAGGTTCGCGCCGTTTCGCGCCTTGAAAACGAGGACGCGCTCGATCGCATGGCAAAGCGGCTGAAGGCGAGACCGGAGATTCTCGACCGGCGCCGCGAGATCGTCGAGCATCCCTTCGGCTCGATCAAGCAATGGATGAACCAGGGAGCCTTCCTCATGCGCGGGTTGGAGAATGTCCGCGCCGAGTTCAGCCTGACGGCGCTTGCCTACAATCTGCGACGGGCGGTCAACATCCTTGGCATGGAAAAGCTGATGGCCGCCCTGGCGGCATGAACAAAGCCTCAAATCGCGCCGGATCGGGCGGCAAGGGCTGCTTCAGCGCGTTCCAGGAAGCCCAAGCGAGGTCAGGAGCCGATTTTGGCGAGAAATGGCCAGCGCCGGTCATCTCCACCACCACGCCACTGGCGATCTCTAACCCGCCGCCGTTTTCACACGGTCTGCTTGACTCTTGCAAAATGAGGAAGTCATTAGCCTTCCGATGGACTAGCCGTCCGCACGTCTCTAAAGTTGCAATATGTTTCCGCCAGCTGCCCAGACTGTCACCTATCTATTCGTCGATGGGGAGTGTCTGAATTGTATGTTGGACAAAATAGGGGAAAGGTACTTCGGCAAGGTGAGGCCTTTCCTTGACTGGGGGCGTGTGCGCGGAGTGCATCGCAAGGTTTTCTATTACGACGCGATTCCCGTCCAGAAGCCGGGCGAGGATGACACCACACACTCAACCCGAGTAGCGCCGAAACGCAGGGAACTGGCGGAAATCGAGAGGCAGCTCCGTTATCACGTTCGCACCGGCGAGACTCACCATCGCCGCCGGCGCGGGAACGAACAGAAGATGGTCGATGTACAGCTCGCGGTCGACGCGCTGCTGATGGCAAGCCGGGGCCTGTTTGCGTCGTGCACCTTGCTAACCGGAGACCTCGATTTCAAGCCGCTAGTCACCGCCCTAGTTGATATGGGAGTCGACGTACAACTCCTGTATCCGGAGGACGAGACGAATGATGATCTGAAGGTCGCGACGGACAGCGCGGATGCTTTGACAGTAGCGACATTCCGACAATGGTTTAGTGACAGCTTTTCCCAAAAGGCGTTGCTCCCGGATGCAGTGTTTACCTTCCAATCGGACGTGAAAACACATTCGACCAAGCTAACGCAGTGGCATGACGACAGGTACGGCGATTGTTATGTTGCGAATGATGCGAGCATTTTCGAACTCATAACGCAACGCTCGCCCCAAAATCCCAATACACATCGGCTAGAAATGAAATCTTCGAACGAGGTGGCCCTGAGGGCCTACGCAGAAGACGTCTTCAGCCTCATCGTGCCGACATGGTAGCGAGCCTAACACTCGTGAATCAGGGAATTCGAAAGTCTTGACTTTTGCGCACAACACCAGGCGAGTGGCGCACTAAGAGGCACTGGAACTCTAGGGGTTATGTCGGTCGTTGTTTCCATCTGCCGCTTGGTCGTGGCTCGCCGACTTCCGAAAGCCATCGAGAACCCAAGCGTCACTCGAACAACAGCTGCATTTTGGTGATCAGCCGGCTGAAAGATGCAGTTGGGAGATAACAATATTCGTTCATCGCAAGCGGCGCCTCTTTGCAGCGCCGGTGCTCGGGGCTCCATTCATATCCTTCCTTGCTCAAACACGCGGCAAGCGACTTGTTGATGGCCTCGCTTTTTGTGCCTCGCTGGCCGGGATTCGCTTTTTCCGCCACAACGTGACAGTAGGAAACCGCGACTTTCTGGTTTTCGAAAAAAGATGCGCTCGACGAATAGAATCGGATTTCCAGCGCGCCAAGGATCACAAGACCAGCACAAATTCCTAGAATAGCTTGGCTTCTGGTCTTAAAGACTAAGTCTTGACCAAACAAGGTCAGTCCGCCGAAGGCTATGAGGCCGCCGCCCACGATGATGCAAATGGGCGCGAGGAATATGGTTAGGTCTTGATCCATTTCGGGCTTCCTCCTGCTGGCGGGACAGCAAAACCGCCCGCCGAAATGACGTTGCAATGCAGGAGTCATCAGCCTTGCCGGCGGTTAAGGGGGCACCCCATCCCCTGGCCGCGGCGAGTGTTCCCCAGCGGCCCTTGGCGGCTTCTTAACAGCACGCATCGCGCCAAGTCAAACCCGCCGCCGCGATATTATGCGGCGGAATGCTCGCGTGCCGTTTCAAGGGACGGGCCAGCCAAAGCACGATGTCCTCGATCTTTTTAGCCAGTTCGAAATCCTTGTCCGTGATCCATCCGGCCAAGGTCGCGGTGTCGCGCATGAGCGAGATCTTGGCGTTTTGCCGCCGCGCCTTGCGTTTCGCGCGGCCATGCTGAAATAAAATGCGCGGGGAAGGTGAGGAAGTGCCATGAACAATATCGGCATCGACGATCTGACCATTGAAACCTTTCGCTTGGCCGGCGTCGGCTGGATCTTCGCGTTCTTTATCGTCGGCGCAACGATTCTTGCCGGCCGCTGGCTGCTCGGCTGGCAGTTGCGGAGGATCGAGCGGATAATGGCGCGCCAGGGTGAGCCCGGGGCCGAAGGGGAGCCTGGAGCGGGTTCCAGCGAAACCGGCAACAGCAAAACGCCGTAGAGGGGGAGCCGTCATCCCGTCCCGCCTCGCGCGCAAGGCATGGCGGAAGACCAAAGGGCTTCGAGCGTGGGCTCGCATCATGGGCGCATGAATGCAACGGAGAAGCCCGCCGGGGAGTTTCGCTAAGGCAGCAGACCGATGCGCTTTGTCTTTAGGGTTCTCTACGATGCCATGATGCGCTTTGCGCGGGACGACGGCTGGGCCAGTGCAAGCCACATTGCCTTGTCGATTCTGATGTCGCTGTTCCCGTTCCTAATCTTCGTGACCGCGCTCGCGGGCTTTTTTGGCTCGAAAAGCCTGGCCGATGAGGTGGCACACATTCTATTGCAGACCTGGCCGCATCAGGTAGCGGCACCCATAGCGAACGAAATCCACAATGTCCTGACACAAACACGGAGCGGTCTCCTCACGATAAGCGTCATTCTGGCGATCTACTTTTCGTCGAGCAGCGTCGAAGCAGTCCGGATCGGGCTCAACCGCGCCTACGACGTCCGAGACCCCCGGTCGTGGTGGCTGTTGCGGCTTGAATCGATCGCCTATATTTTCGTTGGCGCATTCGCGCTTCTGACCCTCGCTTTCCTTGTGGTTCTCGCGCCCCTAATCTGGGCGGCGGTGCTGCATTTCGCGCCTGGTCTTGA
This sequence comes from Methylocella sp., assembly GCA_050728715.1. GTDB lineage: Bacteria > Pseudomonadota > Alphaproteobacteria > Rhizobiales > Beijerinckiaceae > Methylocapsa. Next base: position 53 of record JBOHJT010000040.1, on the reverse strand, counting down.
GCCGCTCGACCGCCTGATCACCTTCGCCCGCTTCGCGATCGCGAGTTTGGTGC
>JBOHJT010000039.1:0-16583 GCA_050728715.1 Methylocella sp. | reverse complement strand
CGGCAATAAATTTGGCGAGGGGCGGCCGGACCGCGTCCATCGCACCCCCCGGCGAAGCGATCCGCGCGCCATCGGCAAACCTCATTTCCGCGCCATGCAGGCCCACCGCTGGAAACATAAGCGGCGCGAAAATGCGATCAAGATCGTCGATTTTTCGCCCGCTGACGAGACCAAGCGCTCCACCCACGGCGGCCGCAAGTTCCGTGAGAAGCGTGCGTAGAGCTTCATCCGCGGCGACATCTTCCGGGCGCGGCTTAATCTCTAGGAGCGTGCCATCGACATCGAGGAAATAAGCGGAGCTGGACAGAGGCGCGAGCCTCGAAAGATCGCCCGGCCGCAAAGCGAGAGGCGCCTTGGTCAAGACCTACCAAACCCCGGTGTTGGGCATGGACGCCCAAGGCTCGCGCTTCGGCAAAGGCGCGCCCTTTTGCAAAAGCTCGATTGAAATATCGTCCGGCGAGCGGACGAACGCCATCGCGCCATCGCGCGGCGGCCGGTTGATGGTGACGCCGGCCTTCATGAGCCTGTCGCATGCAGCATAAATATCCTCGACGGCGAAAGCCAGATGACCAAAATTGCGGCCGCCGTGATAGACTTCCTTGTCCCAATTATGGGTCAGCTCGACGAGGGGCGCCTTGAATTCCGTGGCCCGATCAACGTCACCTGGCGCGGCGAGAAACACGAGAGTGTAACGGCCGGTTTCGTTTTCGGTCCTCCGCGTTTCGGCGAGCCCGAGCTTATCGACGTAGAAATCGAGCGATTGCTTAAGATCCGCGACGCGGACCATGGTATGCAGATATTCCATGATCTTGCTCCTCTTAACCCGACGCCGGTCGTCTCAGCCGGGCGCCGGGCAACCAACCGGCAACCATTCGTTTGCCTTGGTATATAGCATTGACGCGTGGCCGTGCCGCGCCTCTTGACGTGTGCTTGAGCTGAGGGATCCGATGAGGGAGACTTCCGTGGCCGCGGAACGGGAAGCGTCGATGAACGTGGCCAATCGGCTGAAGGAGCGGGCGGCGCTTGCCTCGATCGCGGTGAGCGCGCTGATGACGGCGGCAAAATTCGCCGCCGGGCTTGCCTCGGGCTCGCTCGCGGTCCTCTCCGAGGCTGGCCATAATCTCGCCGACGTGGCAACCACCGCGCTTACCTATTTCGCGATACGGATCGCGAACAAGCCCGCCGACGAGGAGCATCAATTCGGCCATGCCAAGGTCGAGGCCTTGGCCGCCCTGGTCGAAACCGGGTTTTTGTTCGCGCTCGCTGTCTATATATTGATCGAAGCGATCACGCGGCTTGCCGGCCACGCCACAAAAATCGAGGCCAATTCTTTCACCTTCGGAGTTTTGATTGCCTCGATCATCGTGGATTTGGTGCGTTGGCGTTCGCTGAAGCAAATCGCCGCGACGACGAAAAGCGACGCGCTCGCCGCCGACGCGCTGCATTTTTCTAGCGATATCGTCAGCTCCGCCCTGGCGCTCTGCGGGATCGCCGCCGCGCATTACGGCTATCCGCAAGGCGACGCCCTGGCGGCCTTGGGGCTTGCACTTTTCATCGCGGTGGCGGGCTTTAAGATCGGCCGGCGCACCGTCAATACGCTCGTTGACGCGGCGCCGAAAGGTCTCGCCTCGCACATCAGATCGATCGCGCAAACCGTTCCGGGCGTGGTCAAGGTCGAGACGCTCCGGCTGCGTCCGGCCGGAGCCGAGGTGTTCGGCGACATTGCGTTCACCGTATCGCGGACCTTACCGCTTGAGAAAGCCGCCGCGATCGAGGCGAATGTGGCGGCCGCGATCGCGGCCCAGCACCCCGAAGTCGCCGTCACGGTCGCGGCGCAGCCGACCGCTCTCGACGACGAAACGATTCTCGAGCGCGTTCTTCTGATCGCGGCCAAACGCCGCGTTCCGGTTCATCACGTGACCGTCCAGGAAATCGCGGGGGGGACCGCGATCAGTTTCGACGTCGAACTCGATGGCCGCATGACGCATGGCAATGCGCATGAGATCGTCTCCGGACTGGAATGCGAGATCGGCCGCGAACTCGGCTCCGGCTTTGAAGTCGAGACCCACATCGAGCCGCTGGAGCCTCGCCCATTGCAGGGTCAGGATGCGCCGCCGGCGACACGCGCGGAAATCGTCCAAGCCCTCGCGAAAATGGTGTCCGGAACGGGACCAATTCGCGACGTGCACAGCGTCCGGGTGAGGACAACGCCGGACGGCCTATTCGTCAACTACCATTGCCTGGTCAGCCCTTACCTCAGCGTCGATGAAGTGCACGAACATGTCGACGAGCTCGACCGGAAAATGCGCGCCGCCTTCACCGGCATCGTCAGAATCGTCGGCCACGCCGAGCCGTTGCGCGGATGAGCGAAGATCGCCCCGCTTCGCTCCCGCCCTTTGCCATGCTCGCCTCCTTGTTGCGGGCGCGCCGCTTCGCGGGCTTGTTCTGGTGCCAGTTTTTTTCCGTCTTCAACGACAATTTCGTCCGCAACATGTTCGCCATGCTGATCCTGTTCCGGCTCGGCGAAGCCGAGGCCGGTCCGATGATCACCCTCGCGCTTGGCACTTTCATGGCTCCCTCGCTTTTCCTCTCGGGGCTTGGCGGCGAAATGGCGGATGCGCATGACAAAGCGCGGCTTGCGCGGCGTCTCAAACTCGCTGAAATATTTGTCCAGCTTGTTGCCGCCGCGGGCCTGTGGCTTTCCTCTTTGCCGCTGCTTTATGCGGCTTTGTTTGGGCTCGGCGTCATCTCGGCATTGTTCGGCCCAGTCAAATACGGCATCCTTCCCGACCTTCTCGCGAAAGACGAACTCCTGGCCGGCAACGCGCTCGTCGAGGCGGCCACCTTCATCGCCATTTTTTTGGGCCTGATCGCGGGCGGCCTGTCCGTCACGGGACGCAAGCCGGAAGGAACCGTCCTGCAGCTTTTGGCCATCGCCATCGCCTGCTTCGCCGCTAGTCTCTTTATTCCCCCGGCAGGGCGCGCCGCGCCCGGTCTTCGCGCGAATTACAATGTCTTCGCGTCGACCTTCGCGCTCTTGCGCGAAATCGCGCACGACGCAACCCTTTGGGCAAGGAGCGTGGCGGTCTCCTGGTTCTGGATGAGCGGCGCGGTGGCCCTCTCGCTGGTGCCGGTCTTGGTCCGCAACAAGACCGGCGGCGGCATCGAGGTCGAGACGGCGATGAGCGCGCTGTTCGTACTCGGCATAGCGACCGGCGCGCTTGCCGCGACGGTTATTGCGCGCGGACGTATTTACCTAAAGCCGGTTTCTTTCGCTGCGCTCGGGATGGCGGCTTTTTTGATCGACCTCGGCGTTGCGACGTTCTTTTTGCCCGCGCCAACGGCGGACGTGGGGCTTGCCGAATTCTTCTCGTCAGTAACCGGCATCCACATCGCCTGCGATGTCGTGGGCCTCGCCTGCTCCGGCGCGGTTTTTGTCTTGCCCTTATTTACCGCGATCCAGGCCGATGCTCCCAAGGACCGGCGCGCCAGGATTGTCGGCGGGGTGAATATTTTGAACTCGGTTTTCATGGTTGTGGGGGCGCTCGCGACGGCCTTGCTGCAAAGCCGGACGATCGGCGTGACGGAGCCGGCGCTCCTCGCCGCTCTCGGCGTCCTGACCTTAGGTGCTGCTTTTTATGTGCGGAGGTCCGCGGTGCAAGGCGAGCGATGACGGCCAAGTGCGGGGTGCGAAAAATGCGGTTGGGGTGAGTTTCGGAATGCGCGCAGTTTTGCAACGGAGCCACCCATTCGCGCTACCAGTGGATTGTAAAGCGGCACTATAGAACTTGGAAGGCGCAATGAGCGACTCCTCAGCTCGCTCCCGCGACATCTACTATGGCTGTGTCCGCTTTTGAGACTGCCCTAGAGGCTGTCAACAAATTCTACTCATAGGGGTGGCGCGCGTCTCGCGCGTCTATCGTCGGGGCGGTGGTTAGCTCTCCGGCTTTGATCTCATCTCGCCACTCTGCCGGGAACTGTGCCATCGGTTTATATTTTCCCAATTGGCGGATGAACACCATTTTGTTGCCCTTAAAGACGTTGTTCTCAACGGTCTTTTCCATGCAATAGATCGTTGAGAACTCCTCTCCGAGCTGGTTTTTACATGAAAAAACTACATGGTAATGATAATATCTGGTGCCCGTGGCGTCTGAAAAAACACCAATGGTGCCAGATTTATAATAAGGAGCATCGACCGTAAGGTCGGCTAGCCGAATTGATTTACTCCACTGCAAGGATTCGCCTATTTGGAGTGCCTCCGATACATGAATGCCGGAAATTTCATGGACCGGCGGCGCTTTGCTGCTTCTAAAATGATAAATATCGAGCTTTATGTCTATCGCTAGGGCGGTTCCGACATTGCGAATCGTGCCGGAAATCAGAAGCTCAAGTTTACTTTGTAAATTTCTGAACCCAACTGCTCCCAGATTTTCATGCTCTGGAAGATCGGAAAACCCAAAAACGAGGTGCGGAGTTATTTTCGCTTTGTCTCGCCGCCTTGATAGCAAATAGGTGACCAGTGACCCAACAGCGGCACCCGCCACCGCGATTCCCAGCGGCGCTATGACATCCGAGATAATGCCGCTCATGCCGCCACCTGCCGCACGCGCCATCCGCCGATGCCCAAACAAATGCTGATGATCGCCTGAGACATGCGCTTTCCTCTATGTGGTCAGCATCGAAATCGTCCAACGACTCACATAGTAGGAGCGCGCAATCTCGCCAAGCGTTTCCTTGCCAGCTTTTACGCGCTTAATCGCTTCTTGCTGCTGATGGTGGTTGAGCGTCGGCTTGGGGCCAAGCCGGACGCCGTCCGCCACGGCGCGGGCGCGGGCTCCGCCCGTGTGGGCGCGGATCACCTCCCACTCGAATTCCGCAACGTCTCCCAGCATCCGAATGACACCCCTGCAGCAATGCGGCCCACATTCGGAAAAACTAACAGCCAAGGTGACATTCACGCGACATCAGCAACGGCTAGCCCGTGCAGGGGTGACGACACGAAAATGCTATTTTTGGACGGCTCAATAGAACATGGATGGAGCATCCACGCGACGAAACTGAGACGGGCAATGCGAGCAAACTCGCGCGCGGGACGTTCTCGGCTATTTGGCGCCGCTGGCGGCGCTCTTTTCGAGAAGGAGACGAGGTAAGATGGCGACCTTTGACGAGCTCATTCAGGAAATCGACTCGCGATACTCTCTCGGGCCCAAGGCCAGCCCGCTTGTTCAAGAGACTGTCGGCCTGATCTCTGGACAGCCGGGCGGTATTGGCGGCTTCCTCGATAGGTTCAAGGCCGCCGGTTTCGCCGCCGAGGTTGCTTCCTGGTCAGCTGAAACCGAGGTTGTGCCCCTTTCGGGACAAGAGGTAGAGGAGGCGCTAGGCGCCGACGTTATTAGCGAGTTTGCCAAAAAAGCCGATATAAGCCAAAGCTTTGCTAGAACGATTATGGGCTATGCAATACCCAAGATCATCGTCCTGCTGTCGCAAGGCGAAGCTGTCCCATCAGCAATTCCTGCTTTGGCATCGAGTGTCCCCCACTCGGCCGTCCCGCTTTCACGCTCCCCCGTCGAGGAACTTATTGCGCAGCGTGGAGCGGAGCAAATTCGACCGAGCAGAACGGAACACTTTGCCGCCGCTCCGCGACCGGCGCCATCGCGTTTCAAACAGCTCTTCGCCTATGGTTCGCGCGCGGCCCTGGCAGCCTTTCTTTTTGGTTTCGCATGGGCGGCGGGGTCGTATTTTTCCAGTGGTCAGTTGCCGTTTAACGCCGTTACGCCGCCGCCCGCGTCTGTCGCGACGCAAGAGAGCGTGGCGCGCACCGAGATGCTCCGCGCGGCGCAAGAAATGGCCGAGGACATCCGGGCCCTCAAAGCCAACGTCGAGGCCTTGCGCGCCGCGCAGAGCCAGACCGCGAAGGATACCACCGCGCTCGAAGGCCTGCAGACGCGTCTCGATGCGGTGAAGGCCGATACCGGCGCCGCGATTGCCGAGCTTGCGGGTAAGGTCGAGAACATGCAGCGCGAACCCGCGGCGAAACTTTCCCAAGTTATCGAGCGGCTCGATCGCATTGAACAGCAGATCGCGGCGCCACTCGCTACCGCATCACTTGGCGCCGCCTCGGCACCAGGAAAGGCGGCCGCCCGGAAACAGGCGCAAATTGCCGTTGCGCCGGCAAAGCCACCGCTTGAAAACGCGCATGGACAAAGAAAAATAGGCGGGCGCGGCGACGCGTTCGATCCGTCCCAAAATCCCACCGCCCCGGGAGTTCCCCGCCCGCTCGGAAGCCTTGCACCGGCGGCGAGCACGCCGCAATTAATCACAAACTGGGTTGTCCGCGATGTTTACAACGGGATGGCTCTCGTCGAGAGTCCCCGCGGCTCGATCGAGGTCGCGCCGGGAGAGATCATTCCCGGTGCGGGCAAGGTGAAATCGATCGAAAGGCGTGGCCGCGGCTGGATCGTGATCACGAGCCGTGGTCTGATCGATTCCGCCCGCGGCAGTTTCCACCCCTGATGCCCACCGCGCTATTCGCCGCGTTGACCTTTATTAGCCGCGGCTTCTGGATCTAAATAAGCCTGGTGTCCCCTCCGTAACTCGAAAGTCACTGTTACAACAATCATCCGCGCGAAGGTAGAACCACGATTGCCGTCGCGATCGGCGGTCACGATCAGCGCGCCATCGGGCGTGACGGCTACTCTCGACGGCGGCGCGCCGACCCGCACGCTGGCCGCGAGGGTGTCGGTCGCGAGATCGATCTTATGGAGGCGCGGCCGATAGAACCCGGCAACATAGATAGCGCGGCCCGCCGGACCGGCGGCGATCCCGAGCGGCGTATCGGGAATCGCAATCTTCGAGACAATTTTGCGCGACGCGGTGTCGATCACCGAGACATATTTGCCTTCCGTGCTCGTGACATCGGCGGTGCGCCCATCGCGGGCCATCGCGATCCCGGCGGACTTGCCCAAAACCGGAATCCGCGCCACGACCCGCTGCGAGGTAAGATCGAGCATGCTGACCTCATCGCCGGTCTGATCGGTAATGAAGGCTTTGGCCACGCTCGCCGGAGAACCCCACAAAAGACTGGCGACGCAAACTCCGGCAAGCAAAGCGCGCGCCCCCGCGCCCTTCACTGGGTGGCTCTTCACTTGGCCGCCTCGGCCTTTTTCTTCAGGCTTTCGAGGCCCGCTCGGTATATGCCACCGGCGGCCTTCACCGCCGCCTCGTCATTCAATTCCGGCGGCGGATCGTTACTGGGATAGCCCCGATAAAAAGCGCCGCGCCATTCGACGGTGCTCTTCCCTCCTTCTGCCGGAAGAACCGTGATGGTCGAGGAATAATTAGTGACCGGCAAGACCTTCACGTCGACCTTGTCGATGCGATAGGAATAGCTCATCGCCCCCGCGTCATATTTGGAGAGGCTTTCGTCGATCGTCGCGCCGTTGCCCAAGGTAAGCTGACGTTTCGCCGTATCGGGCACATTGTCGCCCTCGCCTGTCGTCTTGGCGACGCCGGGGAGCCAGCTCATGTCGTGAAAATCGGCGATTGTTGCCCACACCTTTGCGGGAGGCGCATCGATTTGGATTGTCTCGGTGATTTTCTGGGGCGCCGGTCCCTGCGCCCATCCCGCATGAGGCAGTGCCAACGCGGCGAATGCTATCCCGATTAGCAAAGACCTTTCGAGAGTTCCAGCCATTCCTATATTTCCTTTGCGTTAGCCGGCCGTCTTGTGGACCGGCTTCCCGGTGGGCTTTTTCGCGCCCGAGCTAACCGAGGAGACATTCGAGACGGCAGCGAGAGCGAGCTTTCGCAGCAGAGGGCATCGCCGTCCGGGCATCGCCGCTTTGCGCCAAGCCAGTCAAGTCCCTATGATCACGGCTTTCGTCCGCGCGCGAGCGTGGTCCCTTGCCGCCTTGTCCTAGAGGTTTTCATGCGTACCGATGTCGCCAAACCCGTTCGCCTCAAAGACTATAGGGTTCCCGATTATTTGATCGACAAGGTCGATCTCGATGTCAAGCTACACCCGGCGGCAACGCGAGTCACGGCCCGCCTCGCCATCCACCCGAACCCGTTGGGGCGGGCCAATGCCGCCCTCGTTCTCGACGGCGACGGACTCGCAGCGAAGAAGATAGCGCTCGATGGCCGGGAGCTTGATTTGCATGGGACGGAGGCGTGGAACGGTATAGTGACGCCGGATCAGCTCACGTTGAACGCCCCGCCGAACCGCCCGTTCGCGCTTGAAGTCGAGACCGAGGTCGATCCCGCGGCCAACACGCGCCTCATGGGTCTCTACCGCTCCGGCTCCGTCTATTGCACGCAGTGCGAGGCGGAAGGCTTTCGCCGCATCACCTATTTTCTCGACCGTCCCGACGTTCTGAGCGTCTACACGGTGAGGCTGGAGGCGGACTTTTCCGAGGCGCCTCTCCTGCTTTCGAACGGCAACAAGATCGCCTCGGGCAAAATCGAAGCAACGTCGCGTCATTTCGCGGTTTGGCACGATCCTTTTCCAAAGCCCTGCTATCTTTTCGCGCTCGTTGGCGGCGATCTCGGGTCGATTTTCGACATTTTCATTACCCGCTCCGGACGCAAGGTCGCGCTCGGCATCCACGTCGAACATGGCAAGGAACCTTACGCCGCCTATGCGATGGGTGCCTTGAAACGGGCCATGGCCTGGGACGAAGAGGTTTACGGGCGCGAATACGATCTCGACGTTTTCAATATCGTGGCGGTCTCCGACTTCAACATGGGCGCGATGGAGAACAAGGGACTGAATATCTTTAACGACAAATATATTCTTGCTTCGCCTTCGACCGCGACGGACACCGATTATGCGCAGATCGAGTCGGTGATCGCGCATGAATATTTTCACAATTGGACCGGCAACCGTATCACCTGCCGCGATTGGTTTCAGCTCTGCCTCAAGGAAGGCCTGACCGTTTTCCGCGATCATGCGTTTTCGGCCGATATGCGCTCGGCCGAGGTACGCCGCATTGGCGATGTGCGCACCTTGCGCGCCCAACAATTTCCCGAGGACGCGGGGCCGCTCGCGCATAACGTCCGGCCGGACACTTACTTTGAAATCAATAACTTCTACACCGCCACGATCTATGAAAAAGGCGCCGAGATCATCCGCATGCTGAAGGTGCTCATCGGGGACGATGCCTTTCGCAAGGGCATGGATCTCTATTTCGACCGTTACGACGGAACGGCGGCGACGATCGAGGATTTCGTTTCATGCTTCGCCGAGACGTCGGGGCGGGATTTCACGGAATTTTCGCGTTGGTACAACCAAGCCGGCACCCCTCTCGTCGAAGCCACGGCGTCCTACGACGAAGCGGCGAAAACCTTCACGCTGGATTTTTCCCAGTCCTGCAAGCCAACACCCGGCCAGGAGAAGAAGGATCCTTTTGTCATTCCAATCGCACTCGGTCTCGTCGCTCCCGGCCGGGGCGACATCGAACTGCGCGCGGGCGGCCACGATGGGGCGAGCGCGACCGAGGTTTCGCGCGGAGTCGTCGAACTCTCGACCGCGCGGCGGCGGATCGTCTTTCGCGACGTTCCAAGCCGCCCGGTTGCCTCCCTTCTCAGGGGGTTCTCGGCGCCGGTCCGGCTCGATTGCGCGGCCAGCGAGGCCGATCTCGTTACCCTCATTTCGCATGACAGCGACGGTTTCAATCGCTGGCAGGCGGCGCAGACCTATGCCACCCGGTTGCTCCTGCGCTCGGTCGAATGCACTCGCGCCGGAGACGCGCCGGATCGGGACAAGGAGTTTGTCGCCGCGATCGCCACCGTTATCGAGAAAGGCGCCGATCCGGCTTTCACCGCCTTGGCAATTACCCTGCCGGGCGAGGCCGACATGGCCCGCGAGATCGGCGAGGATGTCGATCCGGACGCGATCCATCTCGCCCGCGAAGCTCTGCGCAAGGATATCGGACAAGACCTCAAGGAATTGTTGCTCGCGACCTACGCGCGGCTTGCCCCGGACGGACCCTATTCGCCGGATGCCATTGCCGCGGGGCGGCGGGCTTTGCGCAATGCCGCGCTCGATCTTTTCGCCGCCGGTGATAAGATCGAAGGCGCGCTTCTCGCCACACGTCAGCTCGACGGCGCCACCACCATGACGGACGAGATAGCCGCGCTCGGCGTGCTCGCGCATATCCCGGGGAGCGAACGCGAAACCGCGCTCGATGCCTTCTACCGCGCGCATGAAGGCGAACCGCTCGTCATCGACAAATGGTTTGCCCTGCAGGCGGCGATCCCCGAAAGAGGAACGCTCGACCGGGTGAAAACCCTGATGAAACACAAGGCTTTCTCGTTTAACAACCCGAACCGGATGCGCTCGCTCGCCGGTTCCTTCGCCGCCATGAATCCGACCCAGTTCAACGCAGAGGATGGCGGCGGCTACGATTTTATCGCGAAAATTGTCCTCAAACTCGACGCCAAAAACCCGCAGGTCGCGGCGCGCCTTCTTTCGGCCTTCAAGAGCTGGCGGACGATGGAACCTAAACGGCGAGCCCTCGCCAAGGCGGCGCTGCGCCACGTAGCCGGCGCGGCCGGACTCTCTCCCGATGTCAAGGACATCGCCGAACGCTCGCTCGCTTGACCATCGCCGTCACAAAGCTTGAGGATCATCCATGACCGAGGCGCTTTGGACCGCCGTCGACCGCTACATCACCGAAATGCTCGTTCCCTCCGACGCGGCATTGGATGCGGCGCTTGCGGCGAGCGACGCGGCCGGCCTTCCGGCCATCCAAGTGACGCCAAACCAAGGCAAGCTCTTGCACGTCTTGGCCCGCCTCCAAGACGCGCGGAGAATTTTGGAGATTGGCACGCTCGGCGGCTACAGCACCATCTGGCTCGCCAGGGCGCTCCCCGCCGATGGCCGCCTGATCACGCTCGAGTCGGAGCCAAGACACGCGGAGGTTGCGCGTGCAAGTATTTCCCGCGCAGGCTTAGATGCCACGGTCGAACTGCGGGTTGGCCGCGCATTGGAGACGCTGCCAACAATCGCCGCCGAGCGCGGCGGCGCTTTCGATCTCATTTTCATCGACGCCGACAAGCAAAGCATCCCCGAGTATTTCAGGTTTGCCCGAAGGCTATCCCGGCGGGGCAGTCTCATCATCGTCGACAACGTGGTACGCGACGGCAGGGTGATCGACGCCAAAAGCCACGATCCCGATATCCAGGGGATACGCAGGTTCAATCAATTGCTCGCCGCCGAGCCCGGCGTTTGTGCCACGGCGATCCAGACCGTCGGTGCCAAGGGTCACGATGGTTTCGCGATCGTGCTCGTGACCGATGACATTTAGAATCTATTGTCGACGTGCCAGGGGAAGTGGAAACCCTGTCACTGATCGCCCGTTTGCGGGCACCTCCCGGCGTTCGCAGGAGGGAGGCGGAACAGGGATGAGAGCGACCAGCGGGAGATTTGCGTCCCGAGGAAGACGCAAGCGCGGCGTCGGGTGGCTTGGGAGCGGCCGGAACAGGTCGTCTGCGCGCCCGCCGACCGCCTGAGGCCCATTCACGGTCCCGAGCAGACACAACTGTTCCAAATCCACCCGAATGCGCGATGCCGGCCTCTCTCTCTGACTCGTGCATCCGGAGAATCGGGGCTCAACCGCCACGTTCTGCTTCTCGCATCCCTTCGCCAATGCTATACACGGTTGAAATCTGCGCGATTGGGCCGCGCAACCCGGAAATGCCGAGGGAGATATCGACTTAGGTCGCCCCGTTTTCCGCCCAGCATGCAGGGTCCATCACACCATGAATGATCAATACCAGGGGGAAGACCAAGAGAAATTCCATTTTCTCTTTATGCTCTCAGCCAGAGAGGCTTCCATTACCAAATCTGGCAATAACCGTTTCTTCGTTCTTAATTGGCTTGATCAGAAAGCATTGTTTATGACCGCCCGACCTGGAAGAACTAGAGCATTTATACCCGCAAATCAATTCTTGACCCTCTGGAAAGACAATAATGACACTTTCCTAATGCACCCACCTCGTGTTGCCATCATTGATTCAGCTATGAACGTGGGTACGTCTGGAATTGCAGAGGCTGTTGAGATTGAACTCTCGAATCCATCTAGGCACGATGAGTATAATACATGGATATTTGATTTGAAATATTTGGTTGAGAAAAAAGCAGTTGGATTTTACAATAACATCACATTGATGATCGACTGGCCTGCCGCCATAAAATGTCCAGAACCGATTAGAATGCTAGTGCCATCTTTAATTTCAACCCAACCGGAGCCTGGTATGCTGGACAAAACGTTAGGCACCCATAACGAAGAAAGTTTGCATCTGTTGTGCATGTTGTGGGCGGATGAGGCCATCATAACGCACAATGCGAATAGCTATAGACTGGTATTAAAAAATATTGATCGTAAAATGTTGTACTCTACCTCAAGGCCAAGAAAAGTACGCGGATTTATAGACGCCAAAAACGCAATGTCGATCTGGATTAAAAATATGAAGATTTTTGAACAGGAGCCACCTGAAATAGCAATAGCGTACACCAGAATGAATGCAGGCAAGGACGAAATAGCAAACGCTATTCCAATATATCTATCTAAACCAGAACAATTTGGTGAGGAATCCTGGGCATTCAGCCTTAGATTTCGAACTGAAGTCCTTGATACTGGAAATTATGATGCATCCGTCTTATTTATTGACTGGCTTCCAACACTTTACTGCCCGGAACCAATTAGCGCGTTACTTCCGTACTTCTTCAACTAAGGGGAGACAACATGAAGTTCACCAATTTTGCTATTATTTTTATGGCAACTGGAGCTGATCCTAAAATCCACCGCGCGGTCATTAATCCAGATTAGAGCGCTTCCCGATCATATGGAATCCTGTAATCGGGAAGGAATCGCTCAAATTCACAGAGTTGGGACATGCCGGAATCGAAAAGGTCGATCAACTTTTTCGGGAAATGCTCTAGCGTCACGTTCGCCGTAATCTGCGTCCGGCGCCTGGCGGCGGCCATCTTCAGCGTGACGATCAATTTTGCGTTCATTCTTAATTAACCTCTGGACAAATCGAAAAAGTGAGACTCTGATGAAAACGATTCGGAGAGATGCGGCACATCGCTCCGGTCGGTTTCGAGGGGGCCTGACATGGCGCGCGCGGATTCTGCGTGTGCTCCCGTTCGAGCGGGGGCAGCGCGGGGACTTGCCGGTAGGGCGACGCAACCCGCCGTTCTACGTTTAGCCCAGCGCGAAATCTGGGTGCGGCGCGCGGTCCCCGCCGCGGTGGCGCTGTTTGCCGGCGCGGTTGTCGCGATCACCGTCGTTATGACGCGCGAGGCATATGATCGCGCGGTAACGGATGCCTTCACCGACATCGAATTGACCGCCGCCGTCGTAACCGGCAACCTCAACGGCGCGTTTAGGGATTCGCTCAAGACCGATCCGGCGGGGGCTCTCGCGCGGGCGGCGCCTTCCCGCGCCTTGGCGCGCGGGCAGCAGCTGGTCCTAACCGGCGCCGCCGGCGAGATAGTCGCCGCCGCTCCCGCGCTCTCCGGTTCCAGCGCCACGCTCACCGATTATTTGGGGCCCTCGCAGCCATTGACGATTTTCGCGGACAAAGCCGGCGTCTTGCGGATCAACCTCGCGGACGGCGCGGATGCCTTGGCGGCCGTGCGCACGCTCGATCCGCCGTTTGGCCAAGTTGCCATCGTTCATCCCATGGTGGCGGTCCTCGCCGAATGGCAAGCGGCAACGTTACGCGCCACCATCCTTGCGATCTGCACGGTCCTTGTGCTGATTGCCCTGGCGCTCGCCTATTTCTGGCAGGCGTCGCGCGCCCGCGAGGCCGATCAATCGTGCGAAAGGATGCGGAACCGGGTCGACGCCGCGCTCGGCCGGGGACGCTGCGGCCTCTGGGATTGGGATCTCGCACGCGGGCGTATCTACTGGTCGGATTCGATGTACGAGATGCTTGGCATGACGCCGGCGGGCCAATTCATGTCTTTTGGCGACATCAATGCGCTGGTACATCCGCAGGATGGCGCCCTCGCGACGATGGCCGAGTTGCTGACCAGCTCGCAAGCCGATTCGGTCGATCACGCTTTCCGGATGCAGACTGTGAACGGCGAGTGGATCTGGGTGCGGGCGCGGGCCGAGCTCGTGCGGGAGCGGGCGGGCGAGCCGCCGCACCTCGTCGGCATCGCCGTCGACATCACCGAGCAAAAGGCTCTCGCCGAGCGCACCGCCACGGCCGACATACGCCTTCGCGATGCGATCGAGACCGTGTCGGAAGCTTTCGTTCTGTGGGACGCCGGCAACCGACTCGTCATGTGCAATTCCAAGTTTCAGAAATTCCATCATCTGGCGAGCGACGCGATCCTCGCCGGAACGCCCTATGCACAGGTAATGGGAAAAGGGACTCCCCCCGTGATCAAGACTCAAATCGCGCTCGGCGAGCGGCCGCTTGCCGGGGCGCGCACCTACGAGGCTCGTCTTGGCGATGGCCGCTGGCTGCAAATCAACGAAAGGCGCACAAAGGACGGCGGCTATGTTTCGGTCGGCACCGACATCACCGCGCTCAAGCGCCACGAGGAACAATTGATGGACTCGGAACGCCGCCTCTTGGCGACCGTCGCCGACTTGCGCAAATCCCGCCAAACCCTGGAATTGCAAGCGAAGCAGCTCGCCGATCTCGCCGAGAGATATTTGGAACAGAAGGCCGAGGCCGAGACCGCGAACCGGGCCAAATCCGAATTTCTCGCCAATATGAGTCACGAACTGCGGACGCCGCTCAACGCCATCATCGGCTTTGCCGAGTTGATGCACCAAGAAACGTTCGGCGCCTTGGGATCGCCGAAATATGCCGGTTATTGCGGCGACATAAGGCAAAGCGGCCAATATCTCCTCGGCGTGATCTCGGATGTCCTCGACATGTCGCGCCTCGAATCCGGCCAGGTGCGGCTTCAAAAGACCGATTTCGAGATCGATGCCGCGGTCGGCGCGGCGGTCGCGGCGGTTGCAACAATCGCCACCGAAAAAGAAATCAGCCTCCTCGCCGAAACCTTGCCGGACACGAATATCCACGCCGACCGCGCCGCGATTGAAAAAATACTCACGATTCTTTTGCGCAACGCGGTTAAATTCACCCCGAATCACGGCCGCGTCAGCGTCCGCGCGCGGATGGTTCAGGGTGCTCTAAATATCTATGTTGAGGATACCGGAATAGGCATTCCACCGGCGCCTCTGGCAAGGCTTGGCCGGCCGTTCGAGCAATTGGACAAAACGCTCGACAACGGCATGAAGGGCTCGGGCCTTGGCCTCGCGATCGCGCGTTCGCTCGTCGATTTGCATGGCGGCTCGATACGCATCCGGTCGTCGCTTGGCAATGGAACGATCGTCCTCGTCCATTTGCCCGGGTCGCGCGACGTGCCGCGCCAAAAGCTGCTTTTGGCGGCGGCCGCCTTGCGCCGGCCCGCGCGGCCGCAAGAGCTGCGTGCCTCGGCGGGGTGACCGGATCTTGTCCTTACTCCCCGGATAGCGCGATGCTTGGTCGAGCCATGGGGAAGATTCAGCCGTAATAATCAATATGTTATTTAAGCGCCGAGGCTTCGATCATGGCGAACCCAACGGGAGAATCCAATGGCGAGGTTCTCGGGCTCGATTTTGATCGCCGCCTGCTACTCCAGTTTTAGGGCTCGTGCAACGGGCTTCGCGCGCGGCAAAAGGGGGACGGCATTGCCAAGAAGGGAAAAGTTGCGCAAATATGGCGATCAAATCCTCGTCATCCGGGGAATGCCGGCTAACACCCATGTTGACTTCCGCGATTGTCCGCACGGCCGAGTTCTGCGTCCGCCAATTCTGGGGCGTCATTATTGTGGCCCTCATTCTGGCTTCCGTGTCGGGGATCTACACGGTACGTCACTTTGCGATTGATACCAACGTCAACAATTTGATCTCGCGCGATCTTCCTTGGCGGAAGCGGGAATTGGCGTTCCAGGCCGCATTTCCGCAAAGCTCGCAGCTGATCCTCGTCGTTGTCGATGGACCCACGCCGGAACAAACCGGCGCGGCCGCGCATGCATTGGCCCAGGGTCTGTCGAACAAACCTCGTCTTTTTCGCTCCGTCCAAGAAATGGAAGGCGGAACGTTCTTTCAGCAAAACCGTCTCCTCTTCCTGCCTACCGAAGACGTCGCGCGAAGTACACGGCAACTCGCCAAAGCCGAACCGATCATCCGCGTCATGGCGAAGGACCCGAGCCTAAGAGGGCTCGTTCTGGCACTTTCGTTTGGTCTCGAAGGATTGAAGCTGGGCATGTATTCCCTTGATGACATGGCTCGAGCCTTGGACATGATAGCGCAGACGCTGGAAAGCGTCGCCGCCTCGCAACCCGCCAGCTTTTCCTGGGATGCGCTGTTGCGGGGCAATGCGCGGCCGGCCGGCTTGCGCCGCCTCATCGCAGTCATACCCGTTCTCGCCACGGAAGACCTCGAGCCCGGCCGGCGAGCGGAGGATGCGGTCAGGCGGATCGCCGCTGACCTGCAGCTTGCGTCCAACTTCCAGGCAAATATTCGCCTGACCGGCCCCGTACCCATATCGGATGAGGAGTTTGCAAG